>JAFLCA010000013.1 GCA_017302875.1 Deltaproteobacteria bacterium | reverse complement strand
GGGTCACGGGCTCAATCATCAAAGTTTCAATCTTAAGATTCTTTCTTGCCTCCCTACTTATCGAGACTGGACCTATTGTTACTGACGAGTTCTCACCCGGCGCATCGTCATGTCCTTCATGCGCAAGCGCTGGGGCTGCGACGAAAAGTAAAATAAGGAAAAGGTACACGTACGCGAATGTATTAGTTCTCATGTGTCTCTCCTTCGGAGGTTGTTTCAGGATAGGCAAGGGCGGTTTCTAGTTCAGTGAGCGCTTTTGCGAATTCAAGAATCGAGTCTGCTTGCGCGCTACGAAGTTCAATCAGCTGACGCTGAGACTGCAAAACATCTGTGATGCTCAAAAGTCCTTCGGCATAACCTTTTTGGACTGTATGTGCGCTCTTCTCAGCAAGCGGCACCGAAACAGTTTCGAATCGTTCAAGTACCGGGAGTAATGAAGTTACCTTTCTTCGTGCTCCTTCAATCTCAGCTTTCGTTTTAATGTCGAACGCTAAAAGCTCCCCTCTCGCTCGCCCTTCGGCCGCCGCGGCCTCTGCAATTTTCCCCTCGTTTTGATTCCAAAGAGGTAAGGGAACCGATACCGAAAGCCCAAGGAAATCATCCGTTTTGTTTCCGATTGGGTCTGAGAACACTCCCTTGTCTCGGCTGTACTCGAAACCAATAGTCCAATCTTCCCAGCGCTCAGCTCGGGCTAAGCGATGCTCCTTAGAAGCACGATCAATTCGAAGTGACACAAGCGCCCTGTCAGGTCGTCTCTCAAGCGCCGAATCAATATTTTCAGATAGAACTTTCGCTGAAGTTTGAGGAGTTCGCCAAGGCGATACCGTAAGAGCACTTTCTGTCGGTTGAGCAAAAATGGCGTTTAAATTGATTCGCTGTATTGTGACTTCACGTTTTAATTGCTCCCGTTGAAAGTCTAGGCGCTCAAGTTCAAGGCGCTCAAGATTGAGATCCGTTTCCGATACCTCGGCAACCTTGAAGCGCCGCTCGGAAACCAAAAGAACGTCGGAGAGTCTTTTGTGTAGCGCTTCTAGATAGCGTGATTTTAAGTCGCTCACTTGGAGCGCGCGATATAATCCTAGTACCTCAGCTCGCAGAAGTCGTTCACGGTTTTTGACCTCGGCTTCAGCCAATGCCACATCAACGCGCGCCACATCACGTGCCCTAATAAGCCTGCCGGTAACCGGAAACGCTTGCCGAAAGCCTGAACTAATCGAGTACTCGCCCTCGTTGTTAAACGATCGATCGGAGCCGTAGCTCCATTCCAGCTCAGGGTTAGGAAGAAGTCCCGCTTGAATAAATCGCCCCTTCGCTTCGGCGATTAACTGCTTGGCTGCGAGCAAATCTTGATTCTGAGCAAGTGCGGTAGTTACGGCTACTTGCTCGCTAAGCGAGGTCTCAGCTCTTACCTCAGGCACCCAAACGAGAAGAATTCCCGTCAGGACGAGGCATACAGAGCGAGCCCTCGAAAAATTCGAGGGATCTAATTTCATAACTCTGAGAATCCGAACTAAAAGCACCAATACATGGCCCAGAAAAGAGACTGGGCGGCAAAGCACAACAAAGCAGCGAGGAAGAACTCGCTTTTGTACTTATGCGAAAGGAGGTGCGTTCGGAGCGATGGAGGAGAGGAATACAGGATCGAATAATACTCTAGGCGGCCCCGTCGGTGGATGCGCAACTAGCTCCGTGTGGGCTCCAGGAAAAACGACTCTAGAATGCGCCACAAAATTGATTGGTGAAGCATCCAGCACTACCTGGGGATGATCAATCGAATGCAGTGCCTGAACTGCTGGTTGGCAGCAGCCTGAATCTTTGCACTCAGAGTGATGATTTCCGCCGTCCTGTCCATTATCGGTTGATTCATCGCCATGACAATGCGACGTCTGATGCGACGGCGTTTCTTGAGAAGCAAATGCGTCTCCGAGAATACAGTGGTTCGACCATACGAGGATGGCCAAAACGGTCACGCAACTTGTAATGAGGCGCTGTAAATTCACTTCTCTACAGTAACAGCTACCGTTATACTCGACAACGTCACAAAAACTGCGCCATTACCGGGGTACTCGACCTTAAATAGAGTTTCTCCTAGATTCAGCCTCTTTGATTTCGAATACGCACCTCCTCGTCGACATCCGTGTAGCCAAATCGTGAATGCTTTAAATCAGTTAGCGCTCAAGGTTGGAATTCAAGGATGGAACCACCGCGCGTCGGGGAAAACTACTGTCCTGACATGGACATTCAATCCGTTCCCTACCGTCCCCTTTCTATCGCGCAGCCAGTTACCCGGGTCGAGGAACTTTACCTCGAAGGCCAGAAGAACTTCCGACTTCTGTTCGGGAAGCCCATAAAATCCGAGACAACAGAGTTCAAGTACCAAGACATTACGCGACGGGTCCACTACTTCAAGCCGGGCGATATCTTTGCGATAGATCTCTGGGAGCGAAATGAATATGGAACGACCAGCTGGTCAGTGTTCGTTCTGCAAGCAGCACTTCCCGGTGAATTCGCTGTCCGCATTCCCCAGGTGAAGCCAGCTGCCAAGGTGCTTCTCGAAGCGGCTGGGCAAAAGCACGCTCGCGAAGCAGTTCGATTACTGAAGGAGATCGAAGACCGCACGGACCCAACCAAGCTCCACCCGTCGCGGTTTCTCCTGACCGATTTCCGCCTCAAGGCTGAACCTTCAAATTTTCGACGGATGAACTAGCTCATGAGCGTTTCCATTCTAAACAATCTTGTTCTGACAGTCGCGGAAGTAGCTGAGCTGCTGATGCTCCCGCGGACAAAGGTCTACGTCATGATTGACGAAGGACTCGTGGAAGCTTTCAAACTTGGCTCTGATTGGAGAATAAAAACCTCCTCAGTTCTTCACTTTGTTCCCCGCTGATCGGAATCCTTCTTCACCTTCATCGGCGGAACCAACTCCCCCCACTTCCCCGTTAGAGTTCCCTTCACAACGCCAAGCTGGCCACACGGAGAATCTATGAAGAAACAATCAAGCACCGCAAAATATCTGTTAAATCACGCAACCTTCCTCGCCCTGACACTAACCGCTCTCCAGGAGAATGCGTTCGCGGCTGGCGCAGGCATGCCGTGGGAAGGACCACTTGAGCAGATCCTTAACTCCCTTGCGGGACCCGTCGCTCGTGCGCTTGGTGTTGCAGCAATCATAGTCACCGGCCTCGGAATTGCTTTCGGAGAAGGCGGTGGTGGGATGAGAAAAATGTTGTGGGTAGTGTTTGGCCTAACAATCGCATTCTCAGCAACATCATTTTTCTTAAGCTTCTTTGGTGGCGCATCAGGAGCGGCATTCTAATGGAGGGCTTTGAGATCCCCATCCATCGCTCGCTCACACAGCCGATCATGATTGGCGGCGTTCCTCGTGAGATAGCGATTCTAAACGGTACGCTCTCCGCCGCCTTGGTTCTGGGTCTTCACAGTTGGCTTGGAATTCCACTGGGAATTGTCCTTCATGTCATCGCCGTCAACATGGCGAAGAAAGATCCGCAGTTCTTCGGGACATTTCGGCGACAAATTAAACAGCGTGGGTTTTACGGAGTGTAGCGATGCTAAACCTTAGGCAATACCGCGACAATCCGGACAGACTCTCCGATCTGCTCAGTTGGGCTGGGTTAGTTGCGCCTGGAATTGTTCTCAATAAGGACGGCGCACTCCAAGCAACAATTCGGTTTCGCGGGCCAGATCTTGATTCGGCTACGGAAGTTGAGCTGATTGCTACATCTGCCCGGCTCAATAATATCCTTAAGCGCCTCGGCACCGGCTGGGCGATATTCTTTGAGGCGAAACGGCACCCGGCAAACGACTATCCGACATCAGAGTTTGCCGTTCAGCTCGCGGCGCTCATTGATGACGAGCGTGCACAGCAGTTCCGATCACGGGAACATTTCGAATCGAGCTACTTCCTTACATTAGTCTACCTACCACCATCGGACTCATCAGAGCGTCTTTCATCCAGATTTGTGCAACGCAGCGATAAGACCGAAGTCGACTATGGAAAGGTACTTGAGTCCTTCGAGGGAGACCTGGAACGGCTGGTCGCGATGTTGAGAGGAATACTCCCTGAGGCCAAGCTACTTTCGACCACCGAAACGCTCACCTACCTGCACTCCTGTATCTCAACTAAGGACCACCAAGTCCTTGAGCCTGAAGTCCCCTTCTATATCGACGCGCTGTTGGCAGACTCAGCGTTACTCCCTGGCTTCCAACCAAAGCTCGGCGATTCGTACTTAAAGATCATCACGATTCTTTCATTTCCAGGAAAAAGTCAGCCAGGGATTCTCGATTCACTTAACCGGCTTGGTGTCGAGTATCGATGGGTATCTCGATTCCTCTGTATGGACAAACAGGAAGCGCTCTCAGAGTTAAGCGGTTACAAGCGCCGCTGGTTTGCCAAGCGAAAGGGCATCGCCACACTCCTAAAGGAAGTCTTCACAAATACAGAGTCCATCATGACGGACTCTGATGCAGTGAATAAAGCGATGGACGCGGATGAGGCTCTTCAAGAGCTCTCAGATGACTCAGTGTCGTATGGATACTTCACCGGCACCGTCGTCGTAGCGAATAAAGACTCTCTGATTGCGAATGCAACAGCTGCCGAGATTGAGAGGGTAATCAACAGCCTCGGGTTCACCACAAAGACTGAGGACGTAAACTCAGTCGATGCGTGGCTCGGAACAATCCCAGGCAATTGCAGAAATAACATCCGACGGCCAATTCTTAACACGCTAAATCTTGCGCACCTGATTCCACTCTCTGCTGTTTGGGCAGGGCAAGAACAAAATAGTCACCTAAAGGGCCCACCGCTTTTCCTCGCACTCACCAACGGCAGCACGCCATTCCGATTGGTGAGCCACATCGGGGATGTCGGACACACACTGATCATCGGTCCAACCGGAGCGGGCAAATCGGTACTGCTCAACTTCATTGAAGCTCAATTTCTAAGGTATCCAGATTCTCAAGTTTACATCTTCGATAAAGGTGGAAGCGCTCGAACTCTCACCACCGGGGTTGGCGGCGATCACTACGATCTAGGTGGAGAGGGAGCTCCTCTCTCCTTCCAGCCTCTCGCGCGAGTCGATGAACCAGAAGAACGTCGCTGGGCCCACGAATGGGTGCTCGAACTAATTGCGCAACAGAATGCAGCCGTAACTCCGTCTACAAAAGACGCCCTGTGGAAAGCGATTGTAAGTCTGGCAAGCGCGAAACCAGAAGAGCGTACGCTTTTCGGATTAACATTACTTCTCCAGGACGAGTCCTTACGGCAAGCCCTACTACCATTCACCATTCAGGGAGCGCACGGACATCTCCTCGATAGTTCGAAGGACACTCTCAGTTATTCCCCATGGCAGTGCTTTGAAATGGAAGTGCTGATGGAAACACCGTCCGTAGTTCTTCCTGTTCTCTCTTATCTGTTCCACCGTTTGGAGCAGCGTTTCACAGGACGCCCGACGCTCCTGGTTCTCGACGAAGCCTGGCTATTCCTCGACAACAAAGCTTTTGCAGCAAAGATCAGAGAATGGTTGAAAGTTTTGCGCAAAGCCAATGTAATGGTCGTGTTTGCAACCCAGAGCATCACGGACATTTCGCAAAGCAGCATAGCTTCAACGTTGCGCGAGGCGTGTTTCACAAAAATCTATCTTCCAAATAGTAGCGCGCTATCAGCAGAAGCAAGCAGCATCTACGAACGGTTTGGACTCAACAAACGACAGATTGAATTAGTCGCTTTGGCGCAGCCGAAACGCGACTATTACTACACATCCCCTATCGGTAACCGGCTCTTCGAGCTCGGACTTGCGCCTCTTGCTCTCGCTTACTGCACACATACCAGTAAGGAGCAGCAAACGCTCACTATGCAACTCAATAGTCAATCCCTCTCAACATCGGACTTCAACCATCGATTCCTGAGCCATCTCGGCCTCACCCATTACGCCATAAATTTCGCCGATAGTGATCCCGTGAAGGAGGTAGCATGAACAGACGACGTTTCATTCTGTTTAGCGCCGCATCAGCAGCGGCGATTCTTTCGCCAAGGCGAGCTCACGCGATAGTGGTGTTTGATCCCTCTAATTTCGGCCAGAATATCCTCTCGGCTATTCGTGCTCTCGTTAGCAATCTCAACGAAGCACGAATGATCGCGAATCAAGTAATCTCACTTGCCAATGACGCAAAGAATCTAACGGCGCTACCGTTTGATATTATCCAGGAGTTCTCATCGCAGTTTAATGACTTGTTTTCAGCAGTCGGGTCCGTCGATGGACTGATGCAGAATCTTTCAACCCTTCAGTCAAAATTTGAGAGCCTCTATCCGGATTTTTCATCAATCTATGATCCCATTAGTCGCTCCTCTATGGCAGCGGACGTAGAGAAGTGGATAAAGACAACCCGAGAGATGGTGCTTGGCGCAAGTAAAACCGGAGCGCAGGTTCTACAATCACTGCCTGCAACACAAGCTCAGCTTGATCGCCTCATGTCCGATTCGCAGGGAGCCGTTGGAATGCTCCAAGCTACTCAGGCAGGAAACCAAATAGCGGGCACGATCTCCGGCAATCTCATTAGCCTCAATGCACAGCTCGCTACATACACGCAGGCCCATACTGCCTATCTGATGCAAATGAACGGTGCATCCGCTGCCGCAAGAAACCGCATGGACCATGTCCTTGATGGCTGGGGCCAGCCATACCAGGGCAATCCCATCCCAGAAAATCCATTCAGAAGGTAACCAATGGAAGCGAACACCGGCTCACTCACCACCATTCTTCACCAGCTGCTAGATATTTTCAGCCTCGGCCAGCAAGGAGTTGCGGGAAGTGCGTTTAGTCTTCTCATGCTTCTCGCAGGCATTGAGCTCACCTTGGCGGCACTATGGTGGGCAATTACAGGTCGCGATGGGCTTGTTCCGCTGATGCGGAAGATTCTTCTACTCGGCTTCTTTGTTTTCGTTGTTCAGAATTATCCGACCCTGCTTTCAATTGTTGTCGAAGGTTTTATCCAAACGGGAAAGACGGCCAGTGCAAACGGAGGCGATGCCTTAGCCTCCGTCCGCGACCCATCGACCATAATTGATGCGGGCTTCTTTGTTGCGCTTCCAATCCTCGATCATCTGAAGAGCTTCGGCGACTGGGACGTTTTATTCCACCTTCATGACATCATTATCACCGGTCTCTGCGCTCTCGGAATTCTGGGAGCGTATTTCATCATCGCCATCCAGGTTTTCGTCACTTATTTGGAATTCGCAATTGTATCAACCCTCGGACTAGTTCTGATTCCATTCGGAGTTTTCAAGCACACAGCATTCCTAGCTGAGAAGGTTTTCGGGGCCATCATCTCGTTCGGTGTGAAGCTCATGGTGCTTGGGTTTTTAGTTTCGGTCACTGTGCCAATAATAAAAGCTTTTAACGTACCACCCGACCCGAGCTGGACTCAGCTATTCAATCTCGTAGTCGTATGTTTCGCTGTAGCGGCACTTTCATGGCACGCTCCGGGCGTTGCGGCTGGGCTTCTCAGTGGTGGACCATCCCTCACTGCCGGAACTGCGGCGGGGGCAACCATTGCGGGTGCTGCCATCGGAGTAGGTTCTACTCTTGGAGCCTCCGCAGCAACAAGAGCACCAGCGCAAATCGCATCAAGCACCTACAGAGGCATAACTTCAACAACTACCGCTGCCGCCCAAGCGCTTGGAATCGCAAGCGGAGGGGCTCAAGTTGCAAGTTACAACAAACAGATCGCAGGCGGTGGGCGACTTGCTCAAGTTTCTGCTGGAGCGGGCGGTGCAATAACATCCCTCGCACAGAGTTCATTCAATAAAGTCACGTCGCCAATCCGAGAGTCATTTTCCAGTATCAGTTCTGGATTTAGGTCTAAGCAATCATCAGTTCCCGGTTTCGATTCCCTGGCAATGCGAAAAGCATCTGCAACCGGGACTCAACAATCAGGTTCCGGGTCAGAACGGAATCCATCCGGTGCGTTCACACCCCAAGCATCGAGTACGACAAGCCCATCGCAGACCCCCGACAAAGGTCAGGCATCGCCTCAGGAGAAGAAAACTGATTCAACGCCGAGAGAGCCAATACAGCACCAAAAGACGGAAAGCCGAAATCCGCGCTCCCACACAAGAACCGCCGCGCACCTGCACCTTGCAAAGGAAGCCTTCCCGGAAACGGCGCAGCCGCAGGGGGGACTACACGTACCGCTACCAACTAATGAGGAGCCCAAAGAATGAGAATTGAGTTTACTACCCCGCCATCTAGCTACAAGCCGGAGTCCTCGGCTTCTACGCCATTTCTTCGCGCCCGCCAGGAATGGGACGATCGAATTGGGAGCACTGTGGTGCAAGCAAAGAATTGGCGCCTAGCCTTCTTTGCAAGCACGGTAGTCTCGTTACTTCTGCTGTCACTCCTCGGATATCAAAGCACGCAACGTCGGGTGATTCCCGTTGTAGTAGGCCTGGACCGTGAGCGGGGTGAAGCGGTTTTCATGGGCCGCGCCAATAGCCAGCCCTATCAACCTCAGCTTCAAGAGATAAAATTCTTTCTTACTCACTTTATTGCGCTCGTGAGAGCCGTCCCTTCTGACCCAGTTTTGATAAAGCGGAACTGGCTCAATGCCTATCAGTTCCTCCGCCCCAAGGCAGCGAACGCTCTAAACGAAATCGCGAATCAAGATCCGAAGAGCCCACTTAAAAGAATCGGTGAAGAGACACTAACTCTACAACCACTGTCGGTGACTCAAGTAGCGGGTGGATCTTCCTACCAAGTTCGCTGGGAGGAGACCGCATACAACTCTCATGGCGTGGTGATCGAGCGCTACATCATGAATGGCGTATTCACAATCGAAGTCAACCTACCAGACGACGAAAAGGTTCTTGCCGTAAATCCGCTCGGTGTCTTCATCACTAATTTTCAATGGAATCGGGAACTATGAGAATAATAAGAAACGCAGCTGTAATCGGTGCAATCTTATCTGCATCCACAGCTATCGCAGAACCATTGCCCTCAGCAGACAAGCTTACTCAAACATTCGAGGACGCCTCAACCCGGTCGAAGGAATCAGCCGCAAGGGAATTTTCGATCGAAGCCTCGCCCACCAACCCAGGTGCGGTACCACAACCAATCAAACCTCCGATTTCTAAATCAGAGAAAAGCACCGATCAGGTAATCGATGATTTGATGAAGCAAGTAGAAAACCTTCAATCAAAAGTGGCGGTAACGCGAAAAACATCTCTAGCCGAGCAAAAGCCCACAACCTCAAAGGTTATGGGTTCCCGCACCGTGTACTCATTTCGTGATGACGAAATATTCAAGGTTCATGCTGGCGTCGACCGTGTAACAGACGTTGAGCTTCAGCCTGGGGAAGCGCTGACAAATCCGCCAGTCGCGGGAGATACCGTTCGCTGGAAGATTGCGCTTGTAAAGAGTACGAGAGCCAATCAAGAGAGCGCGCATGTAATAATTAAGCCCCTCGATACCGACATAGAAACAAATGTCATTATCACGACCAACCGCAGAACTTACCATCTGCGAGTTGTCGCAAGCGACTGGTACATGCCCTCCGTATCCTGGAACTACCCTCAGGATGAGGAACTTGAAGCGCAGGCTCAAGCGCTCGTGAGCGAGCGGACTGAATCCGTTTCCGTCTCTCCCGATTCCCTTAACTTTGCTTACGAGATCTCTGGTGACGATTATCCCTGGAAGCCTCTCAGAGTTTTTGATGACGGAACCAAAACCTACCTCCAGATGCCCCTAGAGATGAAGTCCCACGAAGCTCCAGCATTTTTCGTGATTGAGGATGACGACGTGTTGCTCGTTAATTACCGGGTGAAGGGTGACTTCTACGTTGTCGATCGCCTCTTTGAGCGGGCCCAACTCCGTGTTGGCACAAAGCGCATTGTGAATGTCTGGACCAAAGCAAGTCGTCCGTCGCTTTTTGAGAGGATTTTCTAATGAGCACCTCGTCCGACCAGAACCAGATACGGCCCGAGATACTACCCCTAAGGGCTAAGCCGCCAAGCGCTACTATCGCTTTCAATAAGCGAACAGTAATTGGTGGAGTGATTAGCCTCGCTTCGCTCGCGGGTTTCGCGATTCTTGATGGTTTCTCAAGCGACTCCAACAATCAAACAAAGTCGCAAGCAGATACCCGTCCCGCCCAGGTTGGGGAAGCCGTAAGAAATCTTCCAAGTGATTATTCGGCCTTGCCGAAGCCAAAGCAAAAGCTCGGGCCCCCGCTGCGGGGAGAGCTTGGACCCACAGAACTAGCATTCAAACAGCAGACAACTCTAAGCGACGAAGAGAAGTTTCAAGCAGAGTTGAAACTCCAGCGAATCAAACAAGCAATTGCGGCCCGAAACGCAGACATACCATTCCCAGGAATGAAGCTGGACCAGCACCCATCAAGTATGATGAACGGAGGAGCTCAGGGTGGGCTCTCCGATTCATCGCTTGCCAGTCTCGGAAATCTCCCCACACAAACATCGAGCCAAAGGGATAACGATAATCGGCAAGACGACAAAGGTAGTTTTCTCACTCAGAACAGAGACGAAGCCACCCTGGTAAAGGGGAGTCTTCGCTCACCGTTATCAAAGTATCAGCTGATGGCCGGAGCGCTCCTCCCTGGTGTAATGCTGACGGGAATCAATAGCGACCTGCCAGGACAGATTCTTGGGCAGATTTCGCAAGGCGTTTACGACTCAAAAACAGGCGCCTATTTACTCCTGCCACAAGGCACAAAGGTAATCGGCGAATACGACAGCCGCATCACCTATGGACAAGACCGGGTCCTAATTGTTTGGACTCGTCTCCTTCTACCGAACGGTAAATCAATATCGCTCGAAGGAATGCCTGGAGTAGATCTCTCAGGCTACGCCGGTCTCCACGAGAAAGTTAACAACCACTACTTCAGGCTCATAACCGGTGTGGTGCTTGGCTCAATTCTCGGTGCGGGAGCGCAGGTAGCACAGGGCTCGAATCACACCGTCGATCCATCATTCGGACAACTGGCCGTTGAGGGTGTTGCTCAGAATATCAACGAAGCCGGTCAGCAGATTACTCGCAAGAACCTGAACATTCAGCCCACCCTCGAAATCTCTCCGGGCCAGCGCTTCAACATCTTCGTAACGAAGGATCTGATTTTGGAACCGTATAAACAATAAAAGGAGAAATTATGACTGTGAATAAAGCAATCCTACTTGGAAATCTTGGGAGCGACCCTGAGATTCATGCGACAGAGGGCAGAAAGCCTCTGTGTGTCTTCACGCTAGCGACCAATCGAAGTGGCGCCAGCACGGATTCAACACCTCCCGAATGGCATCGAATCGTAACCTTCGGAGTAGTCGCCGAAAACTGTGCAAAGTACCTTCGCAAGGGACGCGAAGTTTTTGTTGAGGGAAGCATTCAATCTCGCCGCTGGAAGGATGCTGAAGGCAAGGAGCGTGTATCGAACCAGATACTCGCGAACGTTGTCCAGTTTATCGGCGCAAGAAAGGAAGAGAAGGAACTCACTCCAACAACTGCGGAGTCAGTAACCGCACTGTCTGATGAGGAGATCCCATTCTAATGCGTTATTACATTACAATAGCGTTACTGATAACTCTTGGCGGGTGCGCGACTCATCGTGTGCCCGCCGAGAGCATTGCTGTGGGGAGATATTACTTCGGATACTCACTCATTCCACCAACGGCTAACTCCATTGTTCAAGTTTTTGACGATGGCAACGCAACGCTGATTCAGGTTCCGACGACGCGGACGAAGTCCAAGAACATTGTAAGGATGTGCAAGTACCGCAGCGCGCTAAGAACCACCACTCAAGGCCAGTTCATCCGCGTTCCGCGAATTTCTTCCGAGCTATGCTTCGACCAAACGACTCAGAAGCGTACTTTAACGACTCGCATAATTCGCGAATCGCCGCCGCAGAGCGAAACAATCCCCATCTCGAAGGAGATGGAAAAATGATAGCTCACTTTTCGTTTTCTTCTGAGGTGACCACCTTGCCGAGTCTCTTTGTTATATCTGGACCACCCTCTATTGAGGCGATCATGCCATCAAGGTCTGAAAGTTTTTCAACCTTCGTCTTAATCGAAACCTGCGGTGCTTCCCCTGTAACCGGATCACGAAGTTCATCTTCAAGGCGCTCTTCAATCATTCCCTTTGCCACCTCAGCAACCCCGCGCTCAAGCTCCCGCGCGAAATCACCTGAATTGAAAGGCCTCCCATTGAACGTCATCTTAAAACTCATAACCCACCTCCTCTTCGAGAAAAGATGTCAGCCAAAGCGAACAGGCCGGGTGGTGAATCAGATTTCCGTACATTCGTCTCCCAATGAAGGGGCCGAACATTCGTCAATCCATCATGCCCCCCACGAGACGACGCGAGTACATGGTCGAATTCCCAACCGTACTTGCTGTCCCTCTTCCCGTAGTGATCCTTCTTTATCCAGTTGCCGTGATCATCCTGACGGAATCCATTCTTTTCGTTCTCAGGACCGCAGTAATGAGCTTTGGCCCATACATCGTCACTGCTTGGGGAAAGAAGGGCCTTCATCAGGGCTGAGAGTGATTCATCCCTCATGGCAAGAGCCCTCCGTTCATTTTAACTACTTGTATTTGTTGCATATTTACTCCATGTTACACGTTTATAGTCTAAGCCAAGGGGAGCTTGTATCGATTGACGGCAAGCACCCGATGGTTTACAATTATAACTATATCATGCGTGATGTAAACCAAGCAAGCATTAAGGGAGGATCTATGAACGGAGAACGAATCAAACTCGCGCGAAAACGTGCGGGACTCTCCCTTCGCGATCTCGCGGACAAAATAGATAGCCTCGTTAGCGCACAGGCTATCGGCAAGTACGAGCGTGGAGAGATGACCCCTAGTTCGGAAGTGTTGGTGGCGCTCAGCAAAACTCTGGACGTAAGTATTCCCTATCTGATGGCACCTCAGGCTGTTGAGCTCGGGAGGGTAGACTTTCGAACTAAATCGACTACCAGCGCTAAGGATCGGGCAAAGGTCGAGACTGAAGTTCTCGAATGGGTCGAGCGCTACCTACAGATCGAAGAGATCCTCTCTCTGGAGAGCGCTGTCTGGTCAGTACCCGAGGGCTTACCATCGAATGTTACCACTCCGGATAACGCAGAAGAATTGGCTGTACAGCTCCGGGAAAAATGGTCTCTTGGTACCGACCCGATTCCCAATATGACCGAGCTATTAGAGGAGAAGGGCATTAAAGTTTTGATTGTCGATCTCCCCGATAAAGTTTCCGGGTTGACCTGCATCGTCAAGCAACCAAATCGCGAAGGGGGTACTCCGGTCATTATAGTTAACAAAAGGATAAGTCTTGAAAGAAGACGGTTCACCATGGCGCACGAGTTAGGACACCGACTCATCAAGAGCGAGGGACTAGAGGAGCGCGCAGTGGAGAAACTTTGCGATCGGTTTGCAGGCGCATTCATCGCTTCGAAAGCACATCTTGAATCCGAGATCGGCAAGTGTCGCAGTGCATTCGGCTACAGCGAAATCCTCACCCTCAAGAAACTTTACAGAATATCAGGCGTTGGATTTCTGATGCGTCTGGCCCAGATTGGCGCGATCGATGAGAACGCGAAGGAGTATGCTTTCCGAACTTTCGCGAGCGGCTGGCGTACCAGCGAAACCGATCCGCTTGAGACCGAGAAGCAGCGGGGTGAATTTGAAAAGCCTCGTCGCTTTGAGAGATTAGTTTACCGTGCACTCGCTGAAGATATGATATCTCCCATGAAAGCTGCCGAACTTTTGCGACAAAGCATTGCAAAAGTAGAGGAAGGTCTTAAGGGTCCTGCGAGGGCCGATGCAAATAATCGTTAGTGACAGCTCAGCTCTGATCGATCTTCGAAAGGGCGGAATACTTGAGCTCTTCCTCAAGCTGCCCTTTGAATTTGTAATCCCCGACGCACTCATTGAGTCGGAGCTTTTGAGCTTCACGAAGAAAGAACTTGCTGCGCTACGAAAGCACATGAAGGTCGCCACTCTTGACGGTACGGGAGTGGAACAGGCCCGTGCGATTGTGGCGGAGACTCCGGCCCTTTCGCTATTGGACGGTTTTGCAATGGTCGTCGCAACACAACATCCCGGAGCGATCCTCCTCACCGGCGATAAGCGAATGCGTCAACGTGCTGAAAGCTCTCGAATCGAATGTCACGGAGTTCTATGGATTGTTGAAGAGCTTCTGAAACTGCCAAACCCCGAGATTAAAATGCTGCGAGTGGCTCTTCACTCCTGGAGCGAGGATCCATATGTTCGGTTGCCAGCTTCCGAGATTGAGCGATTGATCGAATTAACAAAGAACTGATTCTGACCTGCCTCCCACTAATTGCCAGTAGTTTCCAACCACCCTTCCAATTTGAGGCTTTTCACACCACCGCTGGTGCAAATCGCCTCACCCCGCAGCATCCAACCTGTGGATAACTCCCCAAGATAATTGAATGAGCTGATTATTTTCTGACTGGCTCAACTATTGCTCTTAGATACCGATTATACGGCCCGCGATGGGTCGTTCATTGGACGAATGCAACTGGCTTAGGAGTGTGTGGTTAAAGTGAACGGGAAAGAGAATCTCATTCGACGCTGTCGGTCCTATAGCGACGCTTCACGCACCCTGCGCCTACTTTCATATGGAGGTACAAGGTATGACGAGTACGATGGCGAGGCTACTGAACAATAGCTCTGAACAGCCCATTCAATCCGTGGCCACAAAGCTCTCCCTGTGGTTCACGTCCGACCGTCAGCTCGAACTCATCAAAACCTGCTTCCATAGTCCCCTCCTCCCGCAAGCCATCACCGCAGTACGCGGAAAAACGGCTGGGGCATTCTCAACAACCGCCACCTTCCAGTGGACCTCCGCCGTCCAGGCACTCTCAATATTGTTGCTGCGAGCAACGGAGCGAGTAGAGACAAAAAGACACTCCATTGAACCGCTCCTCGAAGGTGGCAAGGGTAGTCTCGCATCATCCCTGGATGCATCGCTCTACAAACAAACCGCATGGCTTGATCTATTCGGCGCAACGGCGCGCGGCGACTCTATGAGCCGAAGGGTTCTAACTCGAACCAATCCAGGTCGACGCCGAAGCGGCCCGGTAATGATCTCGCTTAACGAGCGAGTCTTACCAGCAAACAGCATTGAGGTTTACCTCGATAACCATCGAGTGCGAGATCCGATGCAGTTAACGCGATTTGCAGAAACAATTGAAAAAGCATGGATATCCGAGCACGAGCCTCTTGCCCTCGCCAATCCTCTGCGGCTCTATAATCCGCTGCGGATCTGAAAATCGAAGCACCCCCGAATCCGGGGGTTGCTCTTAAACCCATTCTAGTCAGGAAATAATCCCGACAAGATTGTCGTCGCCGTTTTCTGGATTGCAGCCAGTGACATTTCGAGGGTGTCTTGGTCACCCTGATAGAGCTGGATGTAATTTGAGGAAGCGGAGTTTGCGGAGAGCCCAACTCCTTCGGTGACCACGTATGCTACCGCCTCAGCTTCAGTCTCGCGGACTGTCTTCGATTGCTTCTCAACTTCGCCATGATGAAGAAGTTCGTGTGCGAACTCATGAACGAGTACTGAGAATTCCTGGGCTGAGGATTGATTACTGCGTATTACAATAGCTCCTCCTTTCGACATGCCGTCTGCTCCACCGAGGTCTGCTTCATAGCTTAGTGCTATGCCGCGCGCTTCAATGAGAGCCTTTAGGTTTTTGAGATGTTCACCTGGCTCGCCTGTTACCGAACCGAGTTCAGCGAAAGCTTCCCCCTCTGTCTGCGATACGTCGAAGACATATCCAGCGCGAAATCTTGTTACCATTTCAGGGTCTTCCGGCTTCTCTTGCTCTATTTTCACCGGCATTGGTGCGATTATGACGATTCCCTTCTCTCCCTTCTTTACCCATCGCTTCTGCTTCTTCCAGGAGTTGAATCCTGCAACGAAGGTGGCGTCAGGCTTTTGAGAGAAGATTAGCAGCAAGTTTCGGAAGCTGTATTTGTACATCCTCGACATGCTCGAAAAGTACTGTTTCAGCGCCTCGCTCTGTCCTGCGGCAAGAGCCGCTGCGAGCTTCTCGATCTGTTTGTCAGCTATTTTGGTTGCTTCTTCTACTTTCATGGTTGTTTCTCCTAAATAAAAGGGTTTTTGCGTTACTTCACCCTCGCTGGAGTGACCGAAAACCCTTGTGGAGAAACAAAGCCGAGCCTCGCCGCAATGAGCACGAAGCGATCACGCAATCCCGCCTGACAGACCACGGCCTGGCAAAGGGTTGCAGCGTAGTGCGATCACATTGCAAAGAGGCGACAAGCGACCAGTGAAAGTGAAGCAACTTTAGCTGACAGAGAAGTGAGCCCGGCCACGCAGGACTAGGCGCGAATACTCTCAGCTTTTATCTTCGAGGATGTACGAGCATCCGAATTGCTGACGGCATTAAGTAGCCGCCGCCCGTTGCAATGTTTCTCGACGGTGTCTTGCGACGGGCTTCCGGGAGAGAAGTGTCTTATCGCTCCGTGACTTGTTAGCTGAGAAGCCGCATTAAATGGCTCGTTCGCGCTGGTATGAATTCATCGCAGCCAGAGTCGCGACCATGAACTCGGTTAGAAGAGTGACATGCGAACCAAACCTCAGAAATTTCCTCTCATTGCAACCGCTGCGGCACTTGTCGGTCTTGCAGTCCTCGGCCCGGCATGGCGAAGCACCGAGATAATTATCGTCAGGAATCTAAGCCCTAGCCTTCCCCCGGGGTTCTACCTCGTTCAGCCTTCGCACAACGTATCCCTTGGCGAGATTGCTGTATTTAGACTTCCGCGTGACGTGCTGAGAAAGGTAGGTGGTCGACGATGGCTGGCTCATCCTCCACTTCTAATTAAGCCAACAGCAGCGGTGACCGGTGCCCGAGTATGTCACTGGCCTTCTTCAATCCGGATAAACGGCGTCCGTGTCGGGTCAACACTTCTCACTGACTCAGATGGGTTAGAGCTGCCCCGGATTCGGGGGTGCTACCGTATTCGACGCGGATGGTTCCTCCCACTAAGTAATCGAATACCGAATTCATTTGATGGGAGGTATTTCGGAGCCCTGCCTCCATCTCTTCTTCTCGGTCGAGCCGTCCCATTGCTCACCTGGGACTGAGCTAGAGCGTCCATTCTGGTTGGAATCCTCCGTGTACGAGTATCGCAGGAATCAGCCGCGACTCTCAGGTGAGATGTTTCACGCGAAAGCAACCAACGGAGTTTTTCAAATGAAATATCTCATCGCTGCAATTCTAGTATCTGTTTCCATCGTTGAGGCTCAGTCACCGGCCCTTCTATCCGTTGATGGCCGTCCAACCACCGTAAGCGTTGCTGCTGGCGCAGCTACAAAGCGCACCTTCTATTCAGTGATTAAGGGAAATTCCTCTGCGATGGTTCGATTGATCCTCACAGCGCCAGCCGGAACAACGGTAAAGGCCTCGACTATTAAGATCACTGGAACATTGGCGCAGGCGCTTGCCACAAAAAAGGGGTTCACGTCTCTCCAAGTATTAACAGAGAGCCAGGCCGCATCGTTCAATGCTTCTCCCTGCATCGACTTTTCTCCGGGTGAAGGAAGCGCGGAACCAGAAGCGTCTATCCCTCAACCCGAATCTAGTTCCCCACTTTGCGATCTTTTTCCGCCCGATGCACGAGCAGCAATCGGAGAAGCACTTGCCGCGCTATACGGCGGTAGCTGGAGCGACGCGCAAGTTTGCGGATACCTTGTGAACAACTACTTTGGAGGCGCAGAGCCATGCGACCCAGTCGATCCGCTTTGCGCACTTCTCCAGTCGTTAGAACAATCTCAACCTCAAGCAGCGAGATACTCGCCAGCAATCGCTACAACCTACCAAAGCTTCACGGTTCGGGTCTCCCAAGATGCATGTGCTCCAAAATCCACTCGGTATCTCGTTAAGTTCGAGCTCTCTATTCCAGCGCGGAACGAGTCCCTCACGATCACTGCGCGGGCGACTTCCAACATTTTCTCTGGGGCCAAAGCCGCAAGTATCAAACCTGTCTCCGATGGCAAGTTTGCTCCTCAGCCAATTCTACTGATGAGTTTTCTAGGCAACCTATGTGGTCAACGACTAGAACTTTCCAAATGGTCCGCCGCCAAGCGCATTTCCAAATCAACCACCGAGCCAAAAGACCTCATTCCGTACAACGGACGTGTTCTCACCCGAACCCCCATCGGTAGTTTCCTCACTGGGGGCAAGGGCACCTTCGAACTTTTTAACGGACGAACCAACTACGGCGTCTGCTTCGAGCTACGAAAGCGCAGACAGAAGGTTAACGGATATTAGGAGTGAATGTATGAAAGAAGAAGAACTAGGGCAGATCATCGAAGCGATATCGGAGGACTTTAGCAGTAAAGACCTTTCGAATGAGCCGTTTATGTTGAGCCAACTTCGGTTCCTACTTGGAATGGAGAAGCCTGATGCACGGCTAATTCTTGAAGCAGCACGAGAAGTGAAACAACTTCGTGGTGATCGGCTTCCAGATTGGGCCCTACTGCTAAGGAGACACTAGAAATGTCCATTGCAGCACTTAAGCTCTCCGACGACCGGCTCACTACCATGCTGGCTACTGCACTTGGTGATGTGGCCGGTGGACTATTGCTCGATGACTCCATCATCGAGCTTATGCTCAATCCGGACGGAAAACTCTGGATAGACCGTTTGGGGCATGGCCGCTCGTTCACTGGGCACATGATGACACCGGCAGATGCCGAAAGGGTTATCTTCATCGTTGCAAGTAGTGTCGGGCTCACGTGTAATAAGGATACTCCCATCCTGAGCGCCGAGCTCCCACGCTCCGGTTCTCGTTTTCAGGGAATTCTTCCTCCAATAGTTCAGCGCCCGACGTTTACCATTCGTAAAAAGGCGGTGAAGATATTTACTCTTGAGGACTATATTTCTCAGGAGATTCTCAGACCGGAGCATGCTGACATCATTCGGCACGCCATAGTTTCCAGGAAAAACATCCTAATCGCTGGTGGAACGGGCTCCGGCAAAACGACTCTCACCAATGCCATTCTTAACGACATCGCAGCAACTCAAGACCGAGTCGTAATAATCGAAGATACCCAAGAGCTTCAGTGTAACGCTGAAGACTGTGTATCGCTTAGGACGAAGGAAGGGTGCGCGAGCATGGCTGATCTACTGCGCGCCACGATGCGACTACGGCCCGACCGAATCGTAATTGGAGAGGTTCGGGGCCCTGAAGCCCTTGCCCTACTAAAAGCCTGGAACACTGGCCATCCGGGTGGGTGTGCGACTCTTCACGCGGATTCCGCAGAGCGGGCGCTGTCACGATTGGAACAGCTTGTCTTTGAGGCGGGCATTTCTTCGGCAAATCGACTGATCGCGGAAGCGGTGAACCTCATAGTATTTATCGAGAAGTACGGTGTCTCGCGTCAAGTTCGTGAGGTTCTGGCATTGCATGGTGTAACGGGCGATTGCTACCAGCTTGAGCGGCTCTGAAAAATGAGAAATATGCCTCAACAGAGAGATTCGGCTTTACAGTATGAAAAGCTGGTTGAACACTCTGCACGGCTTGAAATTCACCCAGGGTACCTCGCTGAACTCGCAAACGAGCCTGTCTTGCCAAACAGCCGACTTTCCACAAATAATTTTAACGCGCTTGGCCCGCGGGCTCCTGAGAACGCAGCGATGCACTATATCAGTTTCGGCGCCGCGTTTATCGGGCTTATTGTCTCCCTTAGCACTGCATTTTTATACTGCGGTCGAATGCCCACCTTCGTTAAGCATACGGTTAGTGCTCCATCTCCGATGACGCATCCGGATTTACTTCGTTTGGACGAATCTGTACGTCGACTCAGCATTGCGCTGGCAGCGGTTATATCAAGCATGCAGGAACATTCCAACCCGTCGACCATCGAACAGGCCAAGACAGTTGAAGTCGTCGTGCAGAAGGCAAATCTTCGAATAGCTCCAGACACCCGTTCCTCAGCAGTCATGGCGATTGCGCACGGCTCTCGCCTACTTGTGGAGTCAGAACGCAATGGCTGGCTCAGAGTTTTTGCGCCAAGCGGGGAAGTCCTTTGGATCCAAAAGGCTCTGACATCGGAGTATTCGAACTAGACCGTTGTGTTTACAACCAATATTAAATCCACTCCGGCACTTCCGGATATAATCAAGAAACTCCGAGGCAGGGACAACACTTACAGCAGGCGTCCCGAAAATCACTTGGATCATACTGACAAAGAGGTATTTTATAAAGTCTCTACTCGCTGCAAATCTTCATCCGCATCCGCCTTGGGCTCCACAATTCAAACAGACGTAACATCCTGCCTGCCGAACCATAAAGTTCGATCCGCAATTCGTGCACGGCGGCGCATCGTCCGAGTTCTTGAAGAGCAGCGCTGCTTTGTCTGCTCCCTGATGTGCACCTCCGTTTTCTGATTTATCGGGCGCAAATTCCACGATGAGGGGTTTTGGAGGAGACGTTGTACCGCCTCTCAAAGGCGTCAACCCCAAGTTTGCAATCTCAGTGGGGCTTAAAAACTTATGTCCGAGCCAGCGAAACACATAATCAATGACGGAATATGCTGTTGGTATTGCCCGATTGCCCGTGAAGCCTGAAGGGTCAAATCTCATATACGAAAACTTTTTAACGAGCGCAGCGAGCGGCACTCCATACTGAAGCGCCATGGATACTGAAGTCGCAAATGCATCCATTACTCCCGAAAGCGTCGAGCCTTCCTTCGCAACTACCAGGAATACCTCTCCCGGACTGCCGTCCTCGAAGAGTCCCACGGTAAGATAGCCTTCTAACCCTCCTACTTGAAATTTGTGGGTGATTGCGTGCCGCTCATCAGCTAAACGCCGCCGCACAGGCGATCCTACCGCCTTACTTTCCTTGTCAATCTTGGTCGTAAGAGGCTGCGTGCGCTTTGACCCGTCGCGATAAAGTGCAACAGACTTAATCCCCTTCTTCCAAGCATCCATGTAGACGCCCGCAATCTCCTCGACGGTGGTCTCATGCGGCAAATTTACCGTCTTTGAAATTGCACCGGAAAGAAAAGGTTGCACCGCGGCCATCATGTTCAAGTGCCCCTGCGGAGAGATTGCTCGAACTCCCTTCGATGCCTTGAAGGCACAATCAAAAACCGGCAGATGTTCAGCGCGAAGCCCGGGTGCGCCCTCGATGCAATCGTGGGCGGCAATGTAGTCGATTATCGGTTTGATCTCATCTTCGCCATATCCTAACACCCTAAGCGCGCGTGGGACGCTTCCGTTAACTAACTTAAGCGCACCACCGCCAACGAGCTTCTTATACTTTACAAGTGCAATATCAGGCTCGACGCCGGTTGTGTCACAGTCCATCATGAAAGAAATTGTCCCTGTCGGCGCAAGTACCGTAGCCTGTGCGTTGCGAAACCCCTGCTGCTTTCCGTACTCTCTGGCTGCATCCCAAACGACACGAGCAGCCCCCAATATTTCTTGCGCGATGGGGCTGGAGGAGCGGACATGTTCCAACGCAGCGTGATGCTTTTGCACAACTTTAAGCATCGGCACACGGTTTTTCTTAAATCCCGCAAAAGGCCCCTTCACGGCGGCAAGCTTGCTACTTGAAAGGTATGCTTGCCCGGTCAATAGCGCAGTAATTCCGGCCGCCAATGAATTTCCTTCTACGGAATCATAAGGCAATCCTAAATTCATCAGCAGCGCGCCTAAGTTTGCGTATCCGAGGCCAAGCTGGCGGAAAGTTCGAGCCGATGCCTCTATCTTCTTAGTCGGGTACGACGAGCGATCGATTAGGATGTCCTGCGCAATCACCATGATATGGACCGCCTGCTGGAACGCTTCGGTATTGAAATTGCCGTCTGAATCCAAAAATCGCAGTAGATTTAAACTCGATAAGTTACAAGCCGAATTATCCAAGTGCATATACTCGCTGCATGGGTTACTGGCGTTGATGCGGCCTGAATTGGGACACGTATGCCATTCGTTGATCGTAGTATCGAATTGCATGCCGGGGTCTCCGCAAAGGTGCGTGCCCTTTGCGATTAGGTCCAGAATTTCCCGAGCACGGAGTTCCTCATACGGTTTCCCGTCGATAACTCTGCGCGTAGTGTACGTTCCGTTCTTTTCAGCAGCCTGCATGAATTCGTCTGTTGCCCGCACACTGAGGTTGGCGTTTTGGAAGGCAACCGATTCATAGGCACCTCCCGGCACAGCGAATCCCCCGTCATATCCTTGTTCCATGAGCGCCCAGGCCTTTTCTTCTTCATCACTTTTCGAGCGGATAAATTCGCGAATGTCGGGGTGACTGGCATTTAGAATTTGCATCTTAGCAGCCCGCCGGGTCTTGCCGCCGCTTTTAATAATTCCCGCCCAAGCGTCGAATCCACGCATGAAGGACACTGGTCCGGAGGGAACTCCACCTCCCGAAAGTCTTTCTCGGCTCGAGCGGATTGACGACAGATTAGATCCCGTGCCGGACCCGTACTTAAACAGCCGCGCTTCTATTGTCTGCAGCTCCAAGAGCGACTCGATGGTATCATCAACTGACACAATGAAACATGCACTGCATTGCGGGTGTTCTGTAACGCCGACGTTAAACCAAACAGGAGAGTTAAAAGAGGCGTACTGATGAAGCAGTAGATACGTCAATTCAAACTTAAAGTTCGACGCATCTGCTGACGAAGCGAAATAACCATCAGCTTCACCCCACGAAGTAATAGTAATTACGACACGGTCAATCAGGGCTCGAACGCTCGACTCACGAGCCGGCGTGCCCATCTCTCCTCGAAAATATTTGGAGGCAACTACATTTGCCGCCATCTGACTCCAAAAACGCGGTACCTCAACACCACGCTGTTCGAAGACTGTTTTGCCGTGCTCATTCGCGATTATGCAATCGCGCGTATCCCATTCGATTTGATCATAAGGAGAGCATGAAGGAGTTGAAAAAAAATGCTTTATTTCGATCCCATCTCTTACTGCGACTGGTTCTGTATTGGTTGTCAGCTCGATCATTTTACACTCCGCTCTGTAGGGATTTAAATTCGCTGATGCTTAAATCTAGCTTCTCGCTTTGCCTTAAACTGCCGCGACACGACTGCAACAACAGAAGACACAATTGCCGCAGCCCAAACGGCGAGTGCTGCTAAAGCACAAATGCTCGCGATCCATACTGCAATGCGGGGGAAGGGATAGAAAGGTTGCAATCCCCTGACGATCGGCACCACTTGCCAGGTCAAGAGAAGTACAATTTGTATGCTTGAGCTAATCGGCTGCGTCTCAATAATCCATGGTATTATGCGCATGCTCACGCCGAGGATAAGCGTGACAGCATAACCAATTCCCCAAATATGAAGTACGGAATCTGCATACGCCGACCCCTGCGAAAGAATCACTGCTCCGAGTAGGGCCCAGATGTGGGCGCATGCGAACGCCACGCCAATAGGAGATCGCAAATGTTGAAACGTCGCCGGCCGGCAAGTTGAAAAGAGAAAGACGATAAAGGTAAGCAGCGCTAAAATTGTAGCGACGGGGGAAGCGCTTTGTGACTCTTCAGGCAAAAGGAGCGCTAGCGCGGTGCCGAGAAAAAGTCCGATAGTAACGATCGACGCGAGCGGCGCCGGCTGCCTGCCACCAAGAAGCCCCTTAATAAACTGTTGTGCCGTTGCCAGGATGATCGGCACTACTCCCAGCCAGAAAAGTTTCAAGGCGTGCCCAGGTATTCCTAAGTCGAAGAACGCTCCGGCGCCTAAACTAAATAAACCGAAAATGGCAAAGCCTCCAAATCGTAGCCGTACCGGCCAGGTCGCATGTAAGAACAGTAACGCAAGACAGGCTGCTACTCCCCAAATGCTTGCGGCAAGAATCGCCGAGACAAGGATAGAACCCGGCGCGAGCAATATTGCAATTGCCGCCAGTATCGTAGCCGGTAGCGCAAGCTGAGCCGCGCGTGGCAAAGTGATCTGCGTTTCAAATAGCTTCTGCGCCGATTGGATAAGAAACCCGAGGATAAACGGCGTTAAAAAAAGATAAAACTGCATGACTGCATGAAGCTCACGCATCGAGTGATAACGCGTGCTAACCGGAAGTAAGCCGGATCGAATCAGCCAAACATATGCCCCGAGCGTAATACTGCCGAAAAATCCGGCTAAGGCGCCGATAAGGAAAAACTTGTCAATCGTAATTACGGGAAGCATGGACGAGAATTTGCACGAGACGGCTCGGCCTTGGCTGTGCGGCTTTGAAATCTTGACGAGACTCACGAACAATCTTCTCCATCAAGTCGCAGCACATCACGGAAGAAGGAAAAGGATCCGCGTGAATGAACGTCTTTCATCACATCGGCAAGTGTTGTCTTACGCGCCCAGTCTTGAAATACTTCGTTGAGCTCCTTCCAGCGAAAATGCAATATGCAGGGACTCTTGTTGCTGCAGGCATCCCATCCAAATACGCAACGCTTCGGCTCAATCTCACCCTCCATTGCTTTGAATACATCAATAAAGCGGATCTTGGACGGTGCCTGCGCAATTTCGAAACCGCCGCCGTGACCTTTTGTCGAGCGTAGGATCTTAGCGGTCACGAGTTTGCGTAAAATCTTTGAACTATAATGCACCGGTATGTGTGCTTCGCTCGCCACCTCCCGAGCGCGGAACGGCCCGCGTTCCATATTGAGCGCCAGGAAAGCGGCGATGCGAAGCGCGTATTCAGTACTTTGAGACAGAATCATATGATTCTCAACAGACAAACATGTCTATTAAAAATATCGCACAGTCATGCGGATAAGACAAGGAATTATGCATTGTGCTCAATATTTAAATACGACTTCACCGAAAACATAATCGATGTCGTCGTCCCCGCCGACCGCAGCCGCTTTTGCTGCAGAGCTTCCGAACAAATGCCCGTAATAAATCGTTGCCGCGATATGTGGCGTGAAGTTCCAAGTCGCTTCGATATCTAGAAGCGTTCCCACATCATCAAAGCCGCCTGAGGCGGCACCCGCGTATCCGAACCTGTTGTGGCGTTCATTAGCACCGGCACCGGAATAAAAAAGGTCGGCTGATTGGGCAAGCTGCAAATAATGCAGCTCAGACTTAAGCGTTAAAGGTTGCAGCGGCTGGGCGGTGATTTGCAGAAAGAAATCTGCCATGTTCTGCATATTGTAAAACGGCGTCGCTGCGTAGGCACGTGCTGTCGGCAGCATTTGAAAAAATGTTTCGTGGTCGCCATCAAGCGCGTCGTCATCTCCAGAACCATAAGTATAACCGATTCGTAACCCAGGCTTCCAAGCCAATGCCTGAGAGCGCACGCCAATTTCTGCGGTGAAAGTGTAAGCGCGATGGGTGTCTTCGCCCCAGTCACCTGCCTGGCCCGCCCCCCAAAGAAGCGTATCGATTTGAGTATCTCCGATAGTCCAAAGATGAATCCAATGGGCGCCAACGGTGGCGATATCTATCTCATCTGTGTCTGCAGTGCGAACATCGAGTGGGCGGTTGTCAGTCTTCAAAACGCTGCGATCATCGGAATAACCATATGCAAAAATTTGCACATCGTCGCGGCTTCCACTTTCAGTCGCAAAGGGAGCGGTCCATGAAACAACGGGAACTCGCACATCCCAAATTGTTAGATTTAGATCCACTTCAAATCCGCCTTGAGTCGGCATTACATAGGCTGCGGTAAAGGCGCCAAGAGAAGTTGGGGCAATTATCCGCGCGCCGTCAAAGCTTCGCCCCGCAGTAAAGTCAAACGGTCCGATTAAGCGCTGAGCAATGCGTTTACTGCGAAGGGAAGCGAGAGTGGGCTGCAACGGCATAGCTTCGCTGCCATTCGAGTAAAGAAAACGCCCAGCGACTAAATCAATGTCGCTATTTTTCCACTCGATAAATGCTTGACGAAGCGAGACCATACCCGGGTTCTCTTCTGCTCCGTTTGTCAGATAGTAAACAGCACCCGGACCCACAGCGCCGTCAGGAAGATTATAAAGTTGGAAGTACTGGCCCTGTGCATAGAAACGAAAGGAGTCGACCGTGTATCCGGCGCCGAATAGCAACTTCGAGTGTCCGAATCCATATTGGCGATCCGTAGCCAATGCGCCAATCCAATCTGCATGTTCATAACGCGCACGCAGCGATACATCGTATTTAAAGGGAGAAGGCGTATCGGAGACAACGCCAGAAGTAGGTTGGGCGCTAGACGCCGGTATGAATGAAAAAAGGGCTGCTGCGACGGCGACGCCTAAGAGACATTGTTTATTGCCGATAAATCTCACGACAATCCCCTTTCTATTGATCTAACAGCCTATATATAATAAAATACCTCAATATCTTTTATGGGGGAAGATAGATATGAGCTGTTTTCACTCATTGTGCGGTTTTTGGGCACACGAGATACGGCTGCTCAGGTAGGACAAGCGTATAACTTAATAGGAGAAAATTATGGGCGCTGACAAACTTTGCATTAAGCGCAGACAATTTTTAACATGCGGCGCGGCGGCAATTTCCTTACTTTCTATCATAGGTGGACGCCCGACGGAGGCGTTCGGCCAGGCTCTTCCTACAAAGCCGCTCGACCCAGCGATGCCTCTCGCGCAGGCATTGGGGTACGCGCACGATGCAACAAAGGTCGATACAACAAAATATCCGAAGCGTCAGGGTCCCGAAGGAGCAAAACAATTTTGCAGCAACTGCGCCCTCTATACACAAGGCGGCATCAAACTTGCCGGCCAGGAAGGTGAATGGGGAAAATGTTCGCTCTTTACGGACGGCTTAGTAAACGCCAAGGGATGGTGCAATTCGTGGGTGCTTAAACCGGCCTAATCTTTCTTCGAACAAGCGGGCATCGGTGTGCGCTTTCAAAAAGGCGCACGCTACATACCGCCCGTGATGTGCAAACGATAAAAGATGCTCGGTCCGCGAGCCACGAAGATAGAGTCTCGGAATTTTGCAGTGCTCGTCCGTGACAATTGTCAAATGCTCAGCAGAGATGGAAAGGTAGTTGGAAATTTTCTCCAATGCCAGCGCCCGCACGTCGCGCGATAGCTGCGGTGGATCGCAATCCTCCCCCGCTTCGCTGCTCCACTCTTGAATCCAATCAACCCTAACATTACAATTGCAGCTCACGTAAACTTTCTCCGGAGAAATAATGTAACTAGCAACGAGAGAGATATCTCCAACCCGGATTTCACTTACCAGCGCATCAAACTCAATCTCTCGCGGAACAAAGCGGAAATTCGGGTAGAGCCGCTTTAGCGCTTTATAAGCAGCCTCTTTAGCTGCCCAATGAAGCCACAGCAAAGTGCGACTTTCACCGATGCAAAGCTGCTCGCGCTCGGTGAATACACGCGCCAGATAACGCGGATGGAGCGGCGGCTCCACGGCATGCAGGTCAACTATATCGTTACCGATCGTCTCGAGTCTCGAAGGCTGCAAAATGACGGTCCTCCATTTCTTTGAGTTTTGCGATGACCTGACGCGACTGATCGCGCGCTCCACGCAACCCGGAGTGATTGGATTCAGGCTTCATAACTTCGAGCTCTACTGAAAACACCTCGTTACGCTTTGGAAAGTCGGAGTATGTTTCCTGCCCCGCACCTCGAAGATACGCGCATAGAACCTGGCAATCAGGAATCTCTTGAAGAATTTTTCCTACGCCGTAGGTAACGGATTCAAGATCGACCCGTCCGCTGCGACTGCGCGTTCCTTCGGGGAATAGCATAACCAGGTCACCGCGGCGCAAAAGCCCGCAAACAGTATCAAGAATGGAATTCGTGTGCTCTGTGTCCCCCAGCCGATCGACTAGAATGCATTTACTGATATAGGTGACAAATCGCCAGCTCTTTTTCTTTTTTGTGTTTTCGGCTGCCGGCAAATTCCAACAGAACAGGCGATAGTTGCATGCGTAGCATCCGATTGATGCCAGCGCCCACATTAGAATCACTGAATCGATCATTGTCAGATGGTTCGAGCACACGAGCAGCGGCTGTTTCGACAGTGCGATATCGCGAAACTGCTGGCGGATCTCTTGATGCTTCAACACCCGATACCCGGCGCGCCAGCGCATCAGGCCGATAATAATCCCGCCTATCGGAAGCAGGCATAGCCGGCCTAAGAAGCGCTGTAGCCGCAACGTGAAGGCCTCATTCGGGCTCTTGTGGATACCGGCCAAGGCTCCTTCTGCGCTAACCAACCCCGCTTGCGACTGAACTTTCAGTGATAATCGCGCCACGGCTCCCTCTCATTCTCAAGCGTTGCAGGCTTGCTTTGACCTAATAAGCGCAACGGCAGATCCGACTGTTGAAATCTTATCAGCTTCATCGTCACCGACTTCGATTCCGAACTTATCTTCAATGGCCAGAACAATATCGACTAGCCGAGACGAGCTGACCTGCAAATCTTTTAGAAAACTCGAGGTCTCTGCCGCTTTTTCAAGCGCAGGTTTATTTTTGGCAAAAGGTCCGACGAGTTCAATCACCTGTTCAAATACCTTATCTTCCATACCATTTTCTCCTTTCCTTAAATGCAGGCAGCAGCTACTGCCACCTGCGAAAAATTAGACATCCATTTACATCCCCGAACCCAAAACTCGACTTCGCGATAATGTTTAAATTCACATCCCTTGTTTCACGCACGATGCTCGATTCAAACTCAGCAAGCTCGGGGTGAATATCTTCGCAATTAATCGAGCCGTGCATGAACGCACCTTCAAGCTCGAGCAAAGCTGCGACGGCTTCGATACTTCCCGCCGCACCAAGACAGTGGCCAATCATCGATTTTGTAGAATTAATAAGCGGGAACTTGGCCGGCTTCCGTTCCAGAGCGGCGGCCCAGTTATTCATTTCGATAACGTCGCCCATGGTGGCGGTCAAATGCCCGTTGATGGCATCGATATCCGTGGGTGAAATTGCCGCCATCTCTATCGCAGCTCGAATACACCGCTGTACCGACTGACTATTGGGCGCCGTCATGCTGCCGCCTTGACGCTGGCCTCCGCAGTTAACAGCCGCGCCGAGAACTTCCGCATATATCCTGGCGTTACGAGCCTGAGCGCTTTCGAGACTTTCAAGCATTAAAACCCCGCCGCCGGATCCCGGAATGAAACCGCCGGCGCTGGCGCTTAGCGGTCGTGATGCCTTTTCCGGTCGATCATTTGAATCTCCATTAAGAACACGCATCGCATCAAATCCGCCCCACACATACATCGAGGATGATTCCGCTCCACCGGCAAGCATGCGTTCGGCAAAGCCGCAGCGGATGCGGTGATATGCATCGTGAATAGCCTCAGTTCCCGTGTTGCACGCACTTGAATTCGAGGTGACCTGGTTGCCGAGAGCCAGAAGCCCGCTTAATTTTGCCGAAATTGAACTCGACATCGTTTGTTCAACTAAGGTGCTGCCCATTCGCCGCACCTTACCAGCGTTAATTTTGGGGACGAGCACAGCTCCGATGGTATCCATGCCGCTCAGCCCGGAGCCCAGGACAGCGCCGGTATCCCAGAAAACTTCGTCCGACCCGCGTTCGGGAACGACGAGCCCTGCATCGCGCCATGCATCTATCGAAGCAATTGCTCCGTAGATCATAGCCTCGTTCATGGCTAATAAATCTTCTTCCGAAAAATAGTCACGAGCCTTTTCAGTAACACCTTGCGGAACGCCGCCCACCTGACAGCGAAAATTGAATTCCTCAAGCGCCGGAATTTTTCGTATTCCACTTATGCCTGCTTTGAGTGCTGCTTTAAATTCAGTCAGACCGTGCGCATTCGGTGCTATCACTCCAAGCCCCGTAATCACCACCCGTCGTTTATTGCTTTTCATTCGATTGTCACTCCTAATCCGGCCACTGTGCCTGCCGCGGCTACTGTTCCATCCTCTAAGCGAAGCTCCACGCGGGACTGAAGCTTGTTTCGCCTCCAATAAACTTTCTCTCCATGAACGAACACCCGCGTTCCCGGAGTAACTACGCTGAAGAATTCCACGGCGCACTCGGAGAAAAGAGTTCTGAGCTTTTTATCGGGGTTCTCCCTTCGTAGGATGTGGATTCCAAGAGCCACAAGCGCTGCTTGCGCCATAGTTTCGATGAGAATTACTCCGGGCGTTACCGGGTCGCCCGGAAAGTGGCCATGGTAAAAGGACTCGCGGCCGGTGAAGAGATAGGTCGAGACAATATGAGAATCGGAAAGCTCCAGCACCTCGTCGAGGAAGCGGAAAGGAGGACGCTGCGGAATAAGCTTTACAATTTCAAGCCGATCTTCGAGGCTGCACTCGTTACCCGCCATACAGCCCCCCATTGACATGGAAGATCGATCCGCTGCAGTAACTCGCACTCGTTGCAAGAAACTTCACTACTTCCGCCACTTCAAAGGCCGTTCCCATGCGGCCAAGTGGGATCCGCGCGAGCATTTCATCGCGTCTCTCTGCGGGCAGTTGAGCCGTCATGTCCGTATCGATGAATCCGGGGGCAACGGAGTTAACGAGAATACCGTGGCGCGCAAATTCAATTGCCGCCGTTTTAGTGAAGTTATCGAGCGCTGCCTTGCTCATGCCGTAAAATGCTTGCCCGGCATTGCCTGTGTGTCCGATGACACTAGTTATATTTATTATTCTGCCCTCGCGTCTGCGCATCATGGGTTTCACCAAGCGCTTCGTGAGACTCCAAGCTGCACGAAGATTGGTGTTTATAACTGCATCGAATTCTTCAAGCGCAGACGAGAAAATGTAGTTATCCCGAGCAATGCCTGCGTTATTCACGAGAACAGAAAGGCCTTCTTTTCTTTTCGAAATTTCATCTGCAACTTTCTCAGCACTTTCGAATAACGACAGATCGGCTTGCAAGGTAAACGAATTGCCCAATCGCGCTGATACTCTTTCGGCAGCTTCGCGACTATGATTGTAGTGCACGGCAACGCAAAAACCTTCTGCAGCCAGCGCCTCACAGCACGCTGCCCCAATACCTGTTCCGCCTCCCGTTACGAGCGCTATGCCACGTTCCATTTTCTTACCGCTCCATTATTCCGCCGACAGCGCGTGGAGTTCGGCAGGGATAGTCCGAGTACGCGATATCTTTAAATCCACCGACCTTTGCATCGACTATGGTGTAAATATGCTCATCGTCCACATAGACTCGCCCTGTTCCGATCGCCATCGCCGTGCCTTGATTCGGTAGTACCGTGTAACGGCGAATATCGACCTCATAGCGGACAAGCTTGTTGTAGGGGCGAATTTGTCCGCGAAACTCAACTTCCTTACAGCCCAATGCTCGACCCGAAAATGCTACGCCGCGTAAGCCAAGGTAGAGCCCTATCATCTGCCAGATGGCATCTACGCCGAGGCAGCCGGGCTGCACTGGATCGGAAGTGAAGTGGCACGGAAAAAACCAGTCATCAACTCGCACATCGCGCTCGGCTTTGATACTTCCCCGTGCGCCATCACGCTCGATGGATGTTACCCGGTCGAGCATCAGCATGGGAGGCGCCGGAAGGCGCACAAAGTGTTCCGGGGCGTCGTCTATCAATTTTCCGTAGGCATGCGCTAGTAGCTCCTCTTTACTGAGGTGCGCGCATTCATGAAATTCTGCTAATCTCACCGCCTTCCTTTCTCTCACTATCCCGAGATATTTTCGCCGCCGTCGACTCTAATTACACTGCCGTTGATCCAAGCAGCATCGTCATGCGCAAGAAACGCAACCACGCGAGCAACGTCTTCTACTTGAGTTAAGCGGCCCAGAGGATTTCTAAGTTCCGCCCTGGCCATTAAGTGCCTATTGCCTGGAATGACTCGAAGGGCCGGTGTGTCGGTGATTCCGGGCTGAACAATATTCGAGCGTATTCCATGCGGGCCGAATTCTTTGGCGATGCTGCGCGAAATGGCTTCAAGGCTCGCTTTAGCCGCGCTGACCGCCGCGTAGCCAAGCCAAGCAACTGTGTTTCCCTCACTTGTCAGGCCGATAGCTCGCGCATCAGGGCAGAAGAGAGCGCGCATGAAAAGCTCTCTCGTCCAGGTAAGGTAGCTCATGCCCATCGCGTATAGCGTACTGAGCATGTCTTCTTCTTCAAGAAGCATCTCGCTATCGTAAGCTGGTGCGGTTGCAACGGAATGCAGCGCGCATATGCCTGCAGCAAACAAAGTATCGATGCTGTTTTGAACTTGGTCCACGCTCCGCCCGAGATGCTCTGCCAAAGAATTTACCGTGAGATCCGGTCGAGGCAGGCGCGGGGCAATAAGCTTAAGGCTTCCGAATGCAATTGAATGCAGGAAAAGGCGGATGCGACTTTCTCCAAGAAACTTAGGAAGCTCATTCAGTACTTCAGTTCGCCCAGCGCTACTTAGTGCATCGAGATTAAAGGAACAGAACTTCACACCAGTCTGCCTGATAAGCTCGAACTCGCCTTCTATCCGCGACATCGAGCCGCGCCGATCGCGATGAACGATGCAGATATCCATTCCGCGGCGCGCGAGCTCTTGCGCCGAGGCCAGCCCGAATCCGCTTGAGCCGCCAAGAATCAGTGCGCAGAAATTTCGCCCCCTAAATTCCATGGGCGTGCGCGCCTCCAAACACTCGCTCAACGGAGCGCCCATCGGTGACAGCCTTGACCTGTATGCCGATTGAAGAAAAGAATCTGCTTAAAACGCGCTGCGGGCCTATCTCGTAAATTTCGTCGGCTTCGGCGGCAATTGCATGCATATTTTCAACCCAGCGCACAGGTGCCGCCACTTGCTTCACCAGGGATGGAATTAGGCTCAGCACGGAATGAAAAGTGCCGGTATAGTTCGACAAAACGCGGTGGATGTTCGTGCGATCGATGTTGCGTTGAAATGGTTGCAGGTATTTTTGAAAGCTGCGCCGGATACTTCGCATATGACTTGAGTGAAACGGCGCGCTGACTGCAAGCGGTACGATTCTTATTTCCGGATAAAGACTGCTTAGCTTTTCGCACGCTTCGGACACAGACTCCGTCATGCCGCTGATGACGATTTGATCTTTGGAGTTGAAGTTTGCGACTTCCGCCCCGCTTTCTGCAATCGCGGTTTCGAAATCAACCGCGGCGAGATCTTCAAGAATAATGGCGGCCATGGCTCCTCGCCCTTCTCGCACCGCGCACTGCATGAGGAACCCGCGTTTCTTCACGATTTTGAGCGCATCCTCAAAGCGCAGCACGTCTGCGGCGACAAGCGCTGTATATTCACCTAAGCTGTGCCCGCCAAAAAATGCGCCATCAATTGAATAGTGATTTCGCAGTGCAGCATACATCGCCATTTCTGCCGTAAGAATTGCGGGCTGCGTGTATTCGGTTCTGTCGAGCAATTCATTCGTTGAAAAGCAAAGCCGCGTCATGTCGATGTCAATGGCTTCGGAGGCGCGCGCGAATATTTCGCGGCTTTCGGCATAGCTTTGAAAAAAGTCCTGTCCCATTCCGGTTACTTGACTGCCTTGACCGGGAAATACAACTCCGCACGCACTCATTTCTGAATCCTCCTTTGCAGAAATTAACTTGAATGTGGCATTCAAGTTCCTTCTTCTCAGCACATTGATTCTAGACTCGATGGACATCTTTGTCCA
>JAFLCA010000129.1 GCA_017302875.1 Deltaproteobacteria bacterium | reverse complement strand
TAAGTGAGGTTGCGTAACTGGTGCAGTCGGTGAACGTTGATCTAAATCCCTACACAGTTCTTTTTGAGCTAGAGCGGATCGGTGCGGTTGAGCGCACACGAGGCGGGGTGAAGCTTGTTTCGCGCCTCTATAATCCACAGGGGGACAGTGTTGCTGCAATGGGGCTCTTGGCCTCTGATATGTCTGATCTAATGTTGGCCGTTGAGGAGAACGTTGAGGGGGGCGGAAACGTTGCGGTGCCCAATCTGCATATCAAGACCGAGTACGATAATATCCCGGCCTCCAAGATTTCGGAAATTCGTGAGTGGTGCTTGCGAGAAGGCTCCGCTTTCCATCAGCGCGTACGCAACTACCTATCACAGCATGATAGAGATATTACCGCCCAGCCTTCCGGCAAGGATGGGACAGTGCGTGTCGCAGTCGGGGCATTTAGTCGAGTCGAAGTTTTGAAGAGTGAGGCACAGCAATGATGAGAACTGGCATGTACGCTTTCTTTAGACGCATGGCACTTTTGGGCCTCGTTTCATTGATGCTTGGCTGCGCAGGAGGTGGTTCCTCGGGCACCGGCGGACTGCGTGTCGAGGGAATCTTGGTGTCACAGCAGGATTCTCAGCCGCTCTCCGGACTGGGTATCACCATTGCGCAGACGGGAGCCACGACAGTGACCGATCAGAACGGAGCTTTCGTAATTGAAACCACTCCAATTACCGGTACTATGGATCTTCTCGTCGAGAGCTCCTCTGTTTCGAGCAGCACGAGCGTTTCTAATCTGACCGCTGACGCCACTTTGGTCGCCCTAAAGCTCGGACTAGATACCGAAACCGATGATTGTCAGGTCGATGAGGTGGAGATTCGTCGTCGTGGGGAAGGCTCCTCAAATAACTCCGGAAACGGCTCGAACGGTTCTGGCTCTTCGAATGGCAACGGTTCCGGTAATAGCGGAGATGATAACTCCAATAACTCCGGTGGTAATGGTGACGATGATGATAGTCCTGGAAACTCGGGCGGAAATTCTGGGTCAGGAAACTCTGGTAACTCAGGTGGCTCGGGCAACTCGGGCGGATCTGGCGGAGGCTCCGACGGATCTCAGGGATCTGAGCGCGTCGAAGTGACGGGCCTTATCAGTGCTCTGGCTTCGGTCACCGTTACGGTCGGAAACACCACCTACACCGTAAATTCCGAAACTGACTTTGGAAAGCGGTCGAGTTTGGCGGAATTCTCCGTCGGAGAGCGGGTCGAGGCGCGCGGCGAAGTGATTAACGGTGTCCTTATTGCAGAGCGAATTAGGCTAAAAGATTAAATAGAATGGAGAACATATGAAAACGTATTATGTAGCATTACTAAGCGGCGCAGTTATGAGTCTTCACGCAGGAGCGGCCTTCGCTCGCGATGGGGATCAAATCAGCCGAGGCACGATTTCGGCGATTACCGCTAATAGGGTGACGGTCGGAAGTCTGAGTTGTCCTACCAACGGTGGCACCGAGTACGAGGACTTGCAGGGCAATCCGATTCCTCGCTCGAGATTTAATGTCGGGGATGTTGTGAAACTAGTTTGCCGCGGCAGCTCGGCGCATAGTCTTGAAATGGAGAACGACAATGGCGGCGGCTCAAATTCAAATGGCGGCGGTGGAAACGGGGGCAGCACGGATGTCAAACTTAAGGATCGTTTTGCTCCGCCTGATGGAGTCACGACGGGTGCGGTCGGTAAGGTAGACTATCGCAACAAGCCAAATGGGGCTGGACGCGATGATCGGCTCACGATTACCGTTAAGGTTCCGGTTCCAAGCGAGGTTCCTGCCGCGGCAACTTTTGCAGAGGCTCGTGCGTTGGATTTAAGCGCCGTGTTGTCTCGCGATGGTACGCCCTACGCGCGGTGTACCTTGGGGTACGACCATCGTACGGCGGTTCGTTCGGTAGTTGCAGCTGAACATAAGATCGATCTGCGCTATGAGATGAAGAATTCGAAGCTGAAGCTTAAGAGTTCGAAGGGGCGCTGCGATACGAACCTTGCCCTGGACGGAGTTCAGTCCGGATTTCCCAGCGTCGAAGCGGGAGACACTATCGTAATCGAGGATTCGTTGGCCGGCGATATCCTAGAAGGAACACTGTAGGAGTGGGTTATAGGCAGGGGCCGGGAGAGGTGATGGGTAGTCGCGTATCACTCTTCCTCGGCTCCCTGCTCGAGCTTTGCTGAGATTTCTTGCGCTTTTGCGCTATAGCGTGCCGCTTGTTCGTAATCTGAGTTTCTCTCCTGTAATTCTGCGTCGCGCTCAAGCAAATCAATGTGATCTTGTGTGGCGTTGGTGCTCCACCTAGTCCAGAGTTCCTCGACTTTGGAAAAAGCGCGCAAGGCGCGAGTCAAATCCGCCTTACGGAGATGAGCTTCATATTGCGATTGATAGAAATTGCCGGAGTCCATCAGAAAGTTAGAGTAGGCGATGGTTTCAAGAGCGGCAGCCTTTGTGAAATACTCTTCAGCTCGTCTGTAGGATCGAACTATTTCCTCCAAATCGACTTCGATGGCCTCAAACTCAAAAATCACTGCCTGTAAATGGAAGTAGCGTCCCAATTCGAGGAAGATCTCAGGGGAATTGCCTAGATGCATTAATGCTTCATAAGCGGCTGCAACCTGCTTCTCGGCTTCGGAGTAGTTTTCTTGGTTTACAAATTCATCAGCCAAGGAAAGCGATGCAGACGCGAAAAACACGGATTGCCTTCCAGTGCGGGCCGCCGCGTAATCGCGAGCGTCTTCAAGATACTGGGTGGCCGCCACTGGCGCATCCATGTGCAAAGCGAGGGTTTTGAGGTTCTTATATTCGCTCAGAACGCGCTGCGGGTCTTGTTTTTTCTGCGCTTTGAGAATTTCAATGCAACGTAAGCGCGTGCGCTCTGAAGCGGAGAAGTAGGACTGTCGAGGCTCGCCTTCAGAGGCTAGGCCGCGTTCCTCTAGAATGTCGGCTTTGAGGCTAAGGGCGTCTGCGTACTCAAACGACTTGACGCCATGAGAGACCCCGGTTAGATCGACGAACCGATCTGCCTGCTCTTGCGCCTCTGCATGATACCCCTGACGGTCTAAGATCTCCAAGAAGGCCTTGCAGGCTTTTCTCTGCTCGATAAGCATATTGGGGCCGGCGGCGTCAGCCAGCTGAACTGCAGCGCGGTGCAGTTTAAGGGCTTCAGCGTTCTCTGTGCGCTCTTGATTCTTATCCCCCAGCAGCCGCCAAACCTCGGCCGATTTCTCGTGGGTACGGGCTAAGGAGCGTAGTAAAACGTTGAAGACGCCGACAGGTGTAGACGACAAGCTTTTTTCGACCTCGATTGCCAGCGCGTAATGCGACCTTGCCGTGTCCAGATCGTGCCGCTCCTCGGCTGCCCGCCCGAGCGACTGATGTAAAAAAGTGAAAGGAGAGCGGGATTCTTCCGGGAGTGCCTGACCCTGGAAAGCTTCCAAGATAGGCCGCGCCAGTGCCTCGACCTCAGAGTGTTTGTCCTGGCGCATGAGGACATCGGCGAGTCTTCCTTTGAGAATCAATGAAGGCAGATCACTCGGCGAAGCAGAGTTGGGGATTAACTCCAAGCTGTGTCGAATGAGCGCTTCTTCTTGGCTAAAATATTCTAAGGCGCGGGCTGTTGACATCAAGCTCCAACGCGCATCGTTCGAATTTGGATCACGTTTTCCGAGTACTCGCTCTGAAAGGGCTACTGCGCTACTGGCCAGGCGGTGGGCGTGACGCGGCATATCGCGCAATGCGCAAATTTCAGAAAATTGAATCAAGGTAGTGACTGACTCCACTTTGGCGGTATGTACTAATTCTTCACGGTAATCGCCCTGAATATTCGGAAAATCCTGTGGCGAGCAGTTGTACAGCGCGGCATAGCGACGCAAACCTTCTTTAAGGAGCGTTCTTGATTCGGAGAAATTTTCGTCACCGCGATCTGCCGCCTGGCGAAGTAAGCCTATCGCTAAGCCAATCATGATTTGTGGCGTAACAGTGGGATCCTCGAACGCTTGCTGGTTGGCAGTCCCTAAAGCTTCGCGCAAGACCTCGATTGCTTCCTGCGGTCGGTCTAAGGCATGCAATGTGTTTCCAATCACACAAAGGATGGTGCAGAGTTCTTGATAGTTGGTCGGCGTCGCATGATACAGAGATTGCCGGGCAGCCTGAGCCAGCGTGAGTGCCTTGGAATAGTCTTTTTCGACCAATGCGGCATCGATCTGTTTATGTGCGGTGGCGAATTCAAAACGTTCAGGCGTGGCCGGTGGATCTACGGGGGAGGCGTACGAGGTCGCGGTCCCGGCGACGGTTCTTAGCTGGTCGGGGGTGGGGGTTGAATATGCAGCGCCGGGCTGTGATGAAAGCATGATTGTACTACCTGCCTTAGATGGATAGCATTTTCGGCAGATCTATTCCACGCGAGCAAATCGGTCTTACGGTTTGGCCCCATCGGGCGGCAGCAGCTTGGAAAGCCCCGTAGGCTGTATCGATTCCAGGAGCCTCGTCAGACGATCCCGTTCCGCCTCAAATTCCATGGCCACACTCTGGATAGACGTCACAGCCTCTGAGCTGGAGGGCGGGTGGCTGGCGGTAATAGATTGGGTCTGTCCGGATCCGAATCTTTCTACCGTCCACGGTCCGAAAAGCACAATAGCGCGCGAGAGGCGCTCGCTGTCGGAATAGTCACGTCGGACCGCCAAGGCTGCACGGGGAACTTGAACTTCTTGCAGGGGGCCGCTAAGGCCAGCCGACCGAGAATTCGCGACGGCCTTTACGGTAATGCGGGTGTCTCGTCGCATTGCGTACTCAGCGGCGTTGACGATTTTTACCGGGTTTGCCGGGCCTTCCATGAGTGCATCGTACTCCTGCTGCGCTTTCTCCATCTCAGACTTGGCTTGTTCGTACGCACTGCGATCGCCAGCTTCACGCGCGGCTGCGGCAGCGCGAATCTTTTGTTGTATCTGCGCTGTCAATTTGTCCATGGTGGAGCGCGCGTCGGCGCTTTCAGAAATAGCTCTGTCTCGCGCAGCTTCTCGTTCGGCGAGGCCCTCTACTAACTTGTACTCAGCGGAATAGCGAACCTCGAGCGCTGATTCTTTTTTACCCAAAAAAGTTACAGTCTCCTCCGCTTCGAGTGGGCTCTCGTATTCCACGGCCCAGCCATTTGGCGCCCCAGGTAGCGCATCTTTGAGGGCTTGTTTCGTTGCGACGATAAAAGTTCTCTCCGCGGCAGTGGAGGGCCTCGTTATGCTATCGCCGTCTGCGCGAACGTATTGTGATGTGCAGGCCAGCAGCATCAACATTGCAAAGCTACGAGGAAGGTGACAGGAGCGCGGCAACATACTTTTCATAAGATTTAGTGCAGGCAGGCATCCAGAATAAGTTTTCCAGCGGTAAGTAGGGCCATCGTTACATAGATCCACTTAACAAAGGAGTTTCCTTTTCTAATTGCGGCATGCGCCCCGCAATATCCGCCGACAATATTCGCGAGTGCCATCGGTATAGCAAGGTCAAAGCGAACGGTTCCTTGCGTTAGGAAATACAATAGGGGCACTACGTTGCTAATGAGATTTAGGGCCTTGGTGTTTCCTGCGGCCCGCACGAAATCAAATTTCAGCACATTTATAAAAAAGAAGGTCAGGAAAATCCCGGTGCCGGGACCGAAAAAACCGTCATAGGCGGCCAGCGCAAATGCTGCCGCGCATACCAGTCTGGAGGAGCGCGGAGTCAGGCCCGTATAGGAATGTTGTGCGCCTAAGTTCGGGCGAATGTAGCAATAGAGCGCCACGCCGATGATGAGAACAGAAACAACCGGCTTCAGAAATTCATTGGGCAGCAGCAATACGGTGACTGCGCCGAGTAAAGCTCCGGCTACGGAGAAGGGCAGGGCCAGGCGCAATATCTCAGGGGAAATTTTTCCTTTCTTGAAGAAGGTGAGAGTGGCGATCAAGGTTCCGGCAGTCGACACGAACTTATTGGTGCCGACAATTTGAGAGACGGGCAGGTTCAAGAATAGAAAAACAGGAAAGGTAACTACCCCGCCGCCCCCGGCGACCGCATCAACAAAGCCGGCCACAAAGGCGGCGACGCTAAGGAGGAGAATCTCCATGAACTCCATACCTGAGAGATTGGCGCACTTAGAGCTAGATTGCTAGATCGCGAGTGCGGTTATGGGATTCGTTGACTAGAGCGGATTCTGAATACCCATGGCGCGCAGCGCTACGTGTCCTGCACGTTCGAGCATGGCAAAAGCATTATGGATGCCGTGCTTTTGACTTGTGCTGAACAGAGCCTCTCCGGGTATGGCGCTGGACATGGCCCGATGTAATGCACGGATGTTGTCGTGTGCTTCGACAGCATCTAGACCGCGTACTTCCCGTCGGGGAGACTGGGGATTCAGGCTCAGTTGAGACTGGCATTCTAAAATCGCTTCGAGATACCAAGCTGCTCGCGAGAAATCTCTCCGGATCGACGCGAGCTGAAATTTATTGCTTTCGGTTGCAGGAATGGGATCAAGGGCGCGGCCCAAAATTAAACTCACATCATCACGAAAAGCCTGCGAGCGATAATTCAAAGGTCTCGAAAAATCAGACTCAACGCTGCGAGTTAGGTTAGGAAGAACGAACTGCGCTTCCAATAAGAGCTCATGGGGAAGCTGGAGGGCAGGAAGTTGAGGGCGCATATAGCTCCCGATGCTACACCAGGAAGTTAGGGACGCGCCTTCTTCGTTAAGCGAGGTCTTTATGACGACTAAATCACCGCTCTTTACGGTGGGGCGTTGCCGACTAGGGCAAAATACCAACTCTTCTCCCAACGGCTCAACATGGCAATACGAGGAATTTTGAATGGCGATCTCGCACTCTCCGGTTGAAAGCGCAGCGATTCCGTTCTGACCATCGAATGATTTCAGGATTCCGAGCGTTAATTGACGTGCAGCGAGTGCGTCAAAATCGATAGGCAGACCACGACATGCTTCGCGAATTGCCGGTGAATGTATAACGCCAGCGGACACAGGAGCCGAAAAACTCATCGGGGTCTCTGACGGTCCTGCTGAAACGTCTGCGCCATTCTGCGCGGTGGTGGGGGTATTTTGAAACATGTTCATGTTATCCGGGTGTCCCTTCGTACGAGGGGCCTTCTCCTATTATGAGGAATATTTTCAAGGTTGTAGCACTGAGCGTCGACGGAGGAAATCCCGTCTGCGAAATCGATTTAAAGCCCTTTGGAGAGGCTCGATCAGTCGGTATTAGTCGGTTTTTCGGTGCCTAGATACCGGGAATCCTCGACTTGTTCGACCTCCAGGCCGTCTATCTCCTGAAGCGAACGCCCAGCAATGCCCTGTAAATCCCCATACATTCCGGCAGTGGATTCAATCACGCCCCTTATCTGTTCCTCGCGCTTGGCCCATTGCTTTAGCATCATTTTTCGCTCTTTCTCTAGGTCGAGCTGCATTTCCCCGAACTTCTCGGCAATCGCCTGGACGCGGTGCCGAAAGCGCGGGCCCGTCAGGTACTGATATACGAGTTCCATTTTGGTCTGCTGACCTTCGCTCGACTGCCGAACGGCATGCAATTCAAGCAATGACTGCCGCATAGCCAAGGCGACAGCGATTGCGCAGCCTGGCTCGGTAACCCACACCTTGTCGATGCAGTCGAAGGAGCGAACCTCTTTGGGGAGTGTCTGCGTGACCAAGATTGCAATATCAGCCTTGGCGGTTCTTTGATCATCGCGCAGTTTGCCAAGCCACCCATCACTCCAATTCTTCGTGCGTTTTGATTCCCACAAAATGGTTCCGCAGAGTTGCGCGCCTGTAGTGTGGACGCGCTGAAGAACATCGCCGCCGAATTCACCCTTCGCGACGGGCTCAATGCTGTCGTGCGGGAATTTCTGGCGTAGCAGAGCCTCGAGGTTAAGCTCAAGCACTTCGCCCTGCAACTGTTGAGAGCCTTGCTCGAGTTTACGCTTCAACTCCTCGGTGTGTTTCTGGAGACTGGAGATAACTTGGTCGCGTTCTTGAATTTTCAAGAGTAACGTTTCCTCGGCGGAACGTTTCGCTTGTTCGCGCGCTGTGCCGAGAGACTCCTGCACTCGTTTCTCGATAGTTAACTCCATTTCGCGTTTGGCGTCCTCAAACTCGCGTTGCTTCTTCATGAGCTCAGCTTGAGCTTTCTGTGCCTCAGCCAGTTTCTCGTCGCGCTGTTTCAAGACCGAACTAAGCTCTGCCACCTGGGACTCTTTCTGTTGCAACTCAGTGCTCAGTGCAGCTTTTGCCTTGTTCGTTTCTTCGATAGCAATCTTTTCACGCTCTGCCTTCAGCGTTTGTGTAGCCTGTTCGCGCAGCTCTTTCTCGCGCCTGGCAAGCAGCGGTGCGGCAAGCGACTCCGTCAATTTGATTTCAGATTTGCAATGTGGGCAGGTGATAGTTGGTTCAGACATTCGGCACTCTATTAAATCTGGGGCGCTCAGAGTAGCGCGGATTGCCCGAAATTTGAAGTAGCTCGGAGGAATACTAAGTACGGGTTCATAGTATCAGTTTGATGCGCTTCTGCGCGTTTTTCCTAGGCATAGGCGAAAAGAGGTAACAGAGATAGGAACCGGGCTACCGATTAAGCAGGAACCGCTGGGATAACAGCCTTGATCGCCTGCGCGTGAGTCGTTGAGGGCTCTGGCATGAGGCTTGCAAAAACATCTATTTGCGACGACTCCCTCCACGACAACTTAGGCGAGGAACTCTTTGTGGTAAAAATTCTGCTTGTCGACGATGATCCGGATATCGTCTCCATCGCAACGCTGATGCTACAGAGCGCTCGTCCTGAGTGGAAATTTACTTCGCTGTGCGATCCTGCCGGGGTGGAGCAACTACTGCGTGCCGAGAATTTTGATGCGATCGTAAGCGACTTGGAGATGCCAGGAATGACAGGCATCGAACTTTTGACGCAGGTTGCAGTGGCAGATCCCTTGATGGTGAGAGTCATGGTCTCTTCGAAGGCAGAGGCAGCGCGCGAAGTTGAGGCCCTGGGAATCGCTCATCGCTTTTTCGCGAAGCCCTGTGATTACCGTCAGCTTGCCGTGATGCTCGATCGCTCGTTGGAACTGCGCAAACGTCTTCGCGGTTCTCGTCTCCGCGCCCTTATCCACAGTATGCCGGCACTGCCGAGCCCTCCGCGCACCTATTTTGCGCTGCAGAAACTGTTGGGTGGGAAAGGATTTCATGCCAGTACGCTCGTTGACCTGTTAAAAAAAGAAATGTCGCTCACGGCATTTATGCTTAAAGCGGCTAACAGTTCGTATTACGGCGCGCGTCAACCGATTGAGTCGATTGAGCGCGCCGTGAGTCTGTTGGGGGTTACGACCATTCAGTCGCTCGTCCTCGGTGCGGAACTGTTCTCGCAATTAGATGCGAGAAAATCGAAGGAGTTCGGCGTCGACCGACTCTTCGATCATTCGGCTCGCGTGGCTGGGATCGCAGCGTCTTTGGCGGAGCGGCGACCGGAAACCCGGCCATTGAAGGATTTGGCCTATACCGCCGGTCTTCTGCACGATGTGGGCCGCCTTGTTTGTATTCACTCATTGAGTGACACCTATAAAAAGATCATGGATAAAGCCGGAGCGGACTTTCATGCGCTCTATCTCGAGGAAATTGCCGTACTTGGAGTGAGTCACCAAGAAATTGGAGCGTACCTGCTTTCTTTGTGGGGACTTCCGGAGCCGATTGTCGAAGCTGTGGCGTATCACCACCAGCCCTTGCTAAGCCCAAGCAAAGAAATCTCAGTTCTGACATTTGTCGCCGCAGGCGATATGATCGATCACGGACTGCCTGACGCCGTTGCGGCAGATGAGCCGAATGAAGTCGGGGAGTATCTCGAGCAATTCGGCATGGGGGCAAAGGATCTTATTATCTAGCGGATTTCCACGTAAGGGTTTTGGTTTACCCTGATCGACTTTCGCGGTAAGCTGCCCCCCTATGAAAAACTATCCTATCTTCTTGCTTTCGCTTGCTGCGGCCTGCCTTCTTATCCCTTCGGTTCAGGCTCAAGAGAAAATAAAAATTGGAGTTTCTACCCCCCTGACCGGAGATGCCGCCACCTATGGGGTAGATACCAAGAATATTCTGCAATTCGCGAATGAGAAGTTAGCAGGCAACGCCTATGAGCTTGTCTTCGAGGATGACCGTTGCAACGGGCGTGACGCGGTTGCTGTCGCGCATCGTCTGGTTGATGTGGTTAAGGTAAAATACGTGCTCGGGTTTCCGTGTAGCGGAGCGCTATTACCCAGTGCCCCAATTTATGAGAAGGCTAAGGTTCTCGTAATTGCCTTGGGGGCCTCCGCCGCTGCGATTTCTAATTCTGGAGATTATATTTTCCGTACCTGGCCAAGTGATACCTTGGCTGTGCAGAAACTCTATACATATATAGCTTCCAAACATCAGCGCTTAGGAATTCTGAGCGAGGAGACCGATTATGCGCAGGCCTTTCTGAAGTCACTAATTGAGCTTAACGCAGATGGAAAGCTGCAAGTGGACAGTGAATCCTACGTGCCGAGCGAGCGCGACTATCGTTCGATGCTGTTACGCCTCAAAGCCAAGGGCGACCAGGCGTTTCTATTGAACAGTCAGACTGAAGGGACCGCGGCGGCAATTCTCAAAGACTTCAAAGCCATGAAATGGGACGTTCCGATTTACAACGGTTTCCTGGCTGCTAGTCCTGCCTTTCTGAAGTTAGTAGGTGCAATGGCAAACGGCATTGTGTTTCCGGACTATCCACCAGCTCAAGAGGCTTACGGGGTAGAGGGGAATACTTTGTTGTCGGAATTTATCGCCAAGTACGGAAAACTTAATAGTGTCGACATGACCTTTAGTACCGGCATTGAGAGTTTTCGCGCTCTGCATGAAGCGATCAAAAGTGGCGAGGATGCGCGCACGTTTCTTTACAAGACTCGTTTTAAGGGAGTCTTTGGCGAATGGTATTTTGATAAGAATGGTGACATTCAGGGGCTGACCCCCGTGCTTAAGGTCATCGAAAATCAAGCCGCGGTGAGCTTGCCGCAGTAAAGGGTGCGCCGAGCCTTTCTAGAGCTAGAGACCGCTCATTTGCCAGCTCTTAATTGCCGGCACGGGGTGCAATAGCATTAGGACATTTAGGCTCAAGCAGTCTCGTATGAAGAAGAGCATTCCCGCTTCCATGAGAAGGTAGAGTCCGAGCGTGACTTTCCATGGCAGACGCCATGCGATCGCA
>JAFLCA010000128.1 GCA_017302875.1 Deltaproteobacteria bacterium | reverse complement strand
GCTGATCCCGTCGCTGCCGCGCCTGTAGATTGCTCGGCGCAAGTTGCTCCAGTGCAGCAATTGCTTGAGAAGACCCGCTTTGATCTCGATGTAGCTCGTCGCGTCCAGGATAAGAGCCGCGTTGAGTATGAAGATAACGTAGAGAAGCTGCGTGCTCAGTATAGTTCTTTGAGCTGTCCGAAAGTTGATTGTAGCGCTGAGGTAGCACGAGCATCGTCCCAGGGCTTGAGGCTGCAGCAAGAGCTGTCCCAAACTCAAGCAGCCGCTGCGGCCGAGCGACAAGCGCAGCAGGGGCGTATTCAGGAGTACGAGGCAACCTTGGTACGCTTGAAAGCTGACTTGACCGCGCGCGACGAAAAGTTGCGCGAAATGCAGACAAAGTTGGTAGTAGCCACTACCAGCGAAGCGAAAGCACCGACTGTCGTTGCGCTAGCGCAGCAGCAGCAATTAAAAGTCGCTCCGATCGATCGAGTTGTGGCCGAGCCTGCCGCATCGACAGCTTCGAAGCCTTTGGACGTAGTCGCATTGAATGCTGCTACCCAGGCAACGCGCGCCACCCAGCCGCAGCTCTTCAGTCCTCCAGCGGATGAGCGGGCTTCATTCTCGGCGGCGAAGACCCGCGCGGTTGACAGTCTGCGCGGATCGATGACCCAAGACTTGCGTCGTCTGCGAGATTTGATCGCGACGCGAGATTCGTTGTTCCAGTCTTACAACCAATCCGGGCGCGCGCTTTCATTTAAGCCGAGCCCGCTCATATCGTCGCGCGGCTATACATTTTCATGGGTCAGCGAGCGCGTGAAGAGCGCAACGAATATCTATGAGCTCTCGTCACTGGCGCGTGACATTCGAGAAATCCGCTCGCGCGTACAGGAAGATATCGATCTAATCAACCGCATGAAACGCAAAGGGGAATAGCTCGCAATGACGGGGCGGGCTGCCGTGAGCCGACCGCAGTCTGCAGCGTCTGTATTCTATCCTCGAATAAGCTGACTTTTACGAGAGTAGGAACTAGGCCCTAATCCAGCCACGTCCTTTCGATTTCTTTAGTCGCGCTACGAGATCGCGGCGGTCGGCTTTGCTACTATCGCTGCCAGGATGCCCGTTAGTATCAACGCCACCAGCACCACCTCGCTGTCGCCGAAGTTGTACTCCACCAGGCCTGCGATTTGCCACGACAAGATCGCGCAGCCTAAAGACTCGCGTAAAATACGATCGCGCCGAACGCTGACCTTGGCAAAAGCTGCTTTTAAGATGGAGAGAATCCACCACAAGTACACCGCTAATCCGAGCCAGCCAGTCTCAACAAGAACATTCAAGATATTGTTGTGGAAATGCGTCAGATTGGGCGGCACAAGTTCTGAGAATTTTTGTAGAGAGTTGCTGTTGCGATACCCCACGCCCATCGGGAAACGTTTTGCCAGCTCGACGCCGATATCCCATATTTCACTGCGTCCGCCGACAATAAAGAAGTGCTCTTCGGAGCTAAGCAGCCGCTGCTGCACGGGCTTCACGGTTCCTAGAAGCAGGCCGGCTACGAGCAATACGGGAACAGCCAAAACGCGGCGTTCGAGCCACAATAAAATCAGCGCCGCGACTAGCACTCCCATCCAAGGGCCACGTTTGAGATTCACGATAAGTGCCGCCATCAGCAGCGGCAAGGCGATGGTTTTCAAGAAATTGGCGCAATGGTCACTGAACTGTGAGTCATATTTCCAAAAGCGTTTGAGGCGCGCCAAGGAAACAAAAAGCAGCAGGCTCGCCAGCAGTAATTCTACGGCGAACACGCTGCTACGCACTTGCGATGCAGACGCTAAGGCCAGTGCGGTGAAGGCACAGAAATTAACTAGTCCAAGCAAGCTATCAACCTTACGGCGCACTGCGCCCGGGCCGGAGTTGTCGAGCGGGGAGCGGGAGTACAGGATGAGAAAACCGCCGGCGACGAGTACCGTTTGAGCAAGCTGTCCGGATTCAGATACTGCTCCGATCAGAATTCGCGGAATCGCAGGGCCGAATGCGCCTTCGATTACGGAGTACAATGCGGCTAGAGTTTGTCCGCCGACGAGCGTTATGAGCAGCCGCTCGCAGCGCTTGGTATCGACGAGGCAGATATCACGAAAAGCCAGCAGCGTTAAGCCAAAGAAGGCGACGCCCAATAATTTGTTGAGGCTGCGCAGGGGATCAAACCCAAAGGGAAGCGAGACGAGCGCGACTAAAACAAAAAATGCATATGGCAGGATCAGGCTGGAATCAGTTCGTAGTGAATTCCAGAATTTCAGTCGAATGTGCCCGAGCCACAGTAAGAGCACCGGCACCAAACAAAAATAGGCGAATGAGAGTTTCAAAGGCAGCAGCAGGCAGGCTGCCAGCGCGAAACCGAAACTATACTTCTCGTAGGCCGAGTCTAAGGTCAGGGCTTTCATTAATTCCGGTCGGCGCTATGCCAGAAAACTGCACTGAAGGGAGATGCTATTCATGGCTCAAAGAATAGGATATTTGCCGGAGCTGGGACAGTCGAAATGGAACGTGGCCGTCTGGGGAATGGTATAGTAGCATGACTTAGCCTGGCGCATCGTACACGTCCTTTGAGGCCTATTCATGACTTTCAAATGTATCCTTGTATTGGCAGTTTCCGTGATCGCGGCCGCGGTGGGTAAACCGTCCTGCGCTGGAGCTGAGGACGGTGTCGCCCCTCCCTATGTGGTACTCGAGGAAGGGCTCCCTATGGCTGAAGTGTTGAAGCGTTGGGGGGCGCCAAAAGAGCGGGTTGAACGCGAGGCTAAACGTCAGGAGGTCTGGCGCTATACAAATTCTCAGGTCCTCTTTGAAAACGGGAAGGTTCGTTCATGGAAGAGCTCCAGCCAGCGTGCGAGAGCCGAAGTCATCGAGGCTCAGCCGACAGTGCCGCCTACGCGGGCTCATCCGCAGAAACCTTTGAAGCAGGAAACTATCACTGAAATTCTCGATGAGCTAAAAGGCTACGGCTCTTCTTCTCCGGGTGCGCCTTCCACGGGCGCCGAACTGGGAATGCCGCAGGGGTACATTCGTCCGACTCCCATGGGAATGTATCCGGGTCGCCCAGAACTGAACATGCCGCCTGATTAAGGTGGCGCAGCCTTTCTCTAAGTTCTTGGTGCGCTGAGTCGAGCAGACTATTTTAGAGGCGAACCGAGGGACTCCAGGGGAGCCAGATCCTCAAGGTTGTCGACCGTGTTGCGATCTCCAATAGGAGCATCTTCATGGAACAAGTCGGCTTCGCCAAGTTCTTTGTCCAAACAGTCAAAATCAGTAGAGCCCAGCGATTTTGACTGTTCTTCGAGAAGCTCCTGCGCTGACGGAGGATTGAGGATGTATCCGGAGATAAGATCTAAGAAATGACGAACCGCTTTCTTTAGCACGAGCGGAAGTTTTTCCATTTCGCTCTGCTGCTCAAGATGCAGGCGTGCCAACGTCTCACCAGACTTGGTGCTTATCTGGACGGTGCCTAAGTTCTTACGATCGTTTGCGGTGATAATCAGAGCATGCTCGATGCGAGTCGGAGCGCAGGCGTCAACGAGATTTAACTCAACACGCGGCCAGCCTTCCCAATCGTTCACTTCGAGGTCAAAACTGAAGCGCTCGCCGAGATTGATGCGCGACGTGCCTACCAACGCTTTTCGGATGGTGGTCATGGCTTGCAACATCAGGGTGTGGCGGGCTTGCACTGACTTTCGCGATTCGAGGTCCTTGAGCTCTTGCTCTTTGAGTCGGCGTTGCATGCGTCCGGCAAAGGTCTCGGCGGTAGAGCCAAGCGACTCGTCAACGCCGGGCGCCGTGTCTGCTGTCAATCTAGGAGCGAGCCGCCGTGGCGGGGTCATAGATATTCTCTCGATACGCGTTCTGAAACTGGTACGTAAAAACCTGGGTAGCCAAGTTCCACAGTTTCTATCGGCCCCCCTCTACGCAGGCTAAATAATTGAAATCATGAAATATCGCTAAGAGAAATTCGTAGATCCGCCTGGCGTGGCCTAAGCAGGGCTTCGCCGCCGGGGGTAAGCGTGGGACTTTTAAGGAGATTCTTCGGAAGGGGGAGAACGGCCGCTGCCCGAAGGCAGCGGCGGGGCGGAAAATATCGTTGGGGCTCTTAGCCTTGCGGCATCTTCGACATTGGAGCTTCTGTCTCTTCTTCGACGTCGACCTCCTCCTCACTTTCCGCCTCTTGCGTGGCGAAATCACTCAACACGCTCTTGGCGAAATCGACGACGAGCGGCTGCTTTGAAGTTTCAACGAGCTTCTTCAAATACGCTTCGACGTCTTCTTCGTAGTTTACGTGGTCAATCGCATCTTTGAGCATGGCTTTATCGGCTTCGGGATCTTTCGAATTCGTCAGCGTGTCCATCACGATTCGAAGGCCAGGCAAACCGGAATTCAGCAATGACTTAACGGCCAAATGTGAATACTGGTCGCGCTTTTGAACGAGCTCCTGCAAGTAGGGCATAGCTTCCTCTGAAGGAACCAGTTCGCCGATGCCGATACCTTGAGAATAGTATCCATCAGGATTGCCGCTCTCGACCGTATTCTTATAAAGAACTTCCGCAGCCAGGCGTGACCCCTGATTGGTGATGGCGGCAACTGAAGACTCTTTGAGTGTTTCATCCTTGCTCTTCAGCTGTTCGGACAAAAAGTTCACCATGTCATCTTTGCCCACCGACAGCTCCAGGGCTTCAGCATAGAGCTGAGCGTCTTCGGGTTTCTTGGCATTCTTGATCAAATCGACCAGAGTGCTGACGTTTTCGACGCGTCCACTGATAGCAAGAATTTCAGCGTAGTAGCTTTTTTGTTCAGGCTTGGTGTCAGGTGCGTTGATCTGATCCTTAATCGATTTGTAGAACGTATCACACCAGGTACAGTCCTCTCCCGGCTGCGTGAACTGCGAAAGAATTACATCGTCGTAATCCTTCGAGCCGTTCTTGACGGCAGCCAGGGCATCTTCAGCGTTCTTGTAAATTTCAGGGGCAAGACGCGTATCGATCTCAATGTCCTCTTCGTCCACTTCCTCGCCGTCTTCTGATTCAGCGCCGGCAGCCAGCCTGTTGGCTTGCGAGGCAGAATCCAAGCCCACTGCGGGCACTGGAGAAGGAGCTAGCGCATTTGTATTTCCGAGGGTGCTCTGAGAGCCAGGTGCGCCGCCAGCGCCTCCGGACTTAACCGCAAACCAAATGCCAGCGACGACGAGAATCAATACGACTAAGGGAAGAAGCTTTTTCATAGGAAAATATCAATGTATCCAGCAACAAATGTCTCGACATATTAGGCCAAAAATTCCCTAACCCACAAGGATTACGTTCTTTTCCTGTCGGTAGCCTGTCCTGGAAAAGGGCCTGCGCCGTAGGACTAAGCGCTCAAGATGTTTCAGAAAAGAGTCGATTTTAGAGGGTATGGATCAGAATAGTCTCGACCAACGAATCAAAGCGAATGCGTACCGTGTCTTCTTTGCCGAGCTGGAGAAGCATCTTGCAGAAATCAGCGGCGTGGTTGCGCCGGGAAAGACACCTGGCGGAGAAGTTCTGCGTCGAGTCGGCGGCACGTTTCATACTATTCGGGGCGGGGCGGGGTTCTTCGGGTTGGAAGAGCTGGCCGCAGTTGCCGGGCGCATTGAAGACTTGCTGCTCCAAGACACGCAACTCGCAAAAGCTGAAATTGACAATGTCCGTAGGCTGGTCGAGGAGATTTCATCGATCACCAGAAAGTTACCGAAGCCGACCTAACTGTATCCTCCCTTAAGGAGCGCACTGTGCCTGACCTTCTTCTCCTCAGCTTAGACACCAAGAGCTTCTTTGCGCTGGATGCTTTGGGCACGGCCCATGGTTTTCGGGTTAAATCGGCAGCCAATGCCGTGGCTGCTCGTGATTGGCTCACCATGCGTCCCTTCGCGGTCGTTTTAGTCGACGCGCGTCTTGACACCCTTTCGCAACGGGAACTGGCCGGGCAGCTGTGGAAAGCAAATCCGCAGGCGCCGGTTGTGGTCTTTGATTTCGGGGAAGGATCGTCCGATGCTGCTCAGGAGGCTCGTCTATTAGGGGCTGAAGTAGCTTTTGGCGGCAAGGCACTCGAAACGATCGCCGAAATTCTCAAGAAGCTTCAATCGCAAGCAGAGAAGCCGGTACAAGAGTTTAAGATTCTCGTCGTCGAAGATTTGGATTCTCCTCGTGACATCATCTGTTTCTACCTTGAGAGCATGGGGTACGGAAAAGTCTTCGGCGTTCGTTCGGCGCGTGAAGCGCTGGCAGCTTTGGAAAAAGAGCCGGCAGCGTTCAGCTGCGTTATTACTGATATCCGAATGCCGGAGCTGGACGGGAAAGAGTTAATTGACTTGATTCGTCACAATGATTCCCTTCGTCATCTTCCCGTGGTTGCGTTAACGGCCTATGGCACGGTCGATACGCTGATTGATTGCCTAAAGGCAGGTGCCAGCGGCTTTCTGGTGAAACCGCCAAAGCGCGATGATTTAACGCGTGAGCTTTCGCGGGCGATGAGAATTTTATCGGCGGGGGCCAGTCCCCGCTTGGCCAGCTCTTCTGAGGCTGAAATGCTGCGCAATCTTCTGATCGAGAAAGGCTTCAGCTAAGTCCTCCCCGCTTCTATCAAAAAAGTGTGATCGCTACCGCGCAGCCTCTGTGCTGCCAGCCTCAGGTATGATTAAATGCTCTTTTGCGCCGAATGACTCGGCTACATTTGCACCCCGGTGAATTCAAGATTTTTACAGAGAGTCCGCGAGAAGGTCATTATCTTCGGCGGAGCCATGGGTACGAGCATCCAGAGCTTTTCTCCCACTCCCGATGATTTTGCGGGCCTCGATGGATGCAATGAGTACCTCTGTGAAACTCGACCGGAACTCATCAAGCAAATTCACGCCTCTTTCTTCGAAATAGGGGCTGACAGCGTCATTACCAACTCTTTCGGCTCAGCCTCGGTGGTGTTGGCTGAGTACGGCATAGCCGAAAAAGCATACGAGCTTTCAAAAAAATCCGCCGAGCTCGCGCGCGCCGTAGCCGACGACTATAGCTCGGGGGCCTGGCCTCGCTTCGTTTCCGGAGCGATCGGGCCAACGACGAAGCTTCCGACGCTTGGGCATATTACCTTCAATGCGCTCTATGATGCCTACTTTCCGCACATTCTCGGCCTGATCGATGGTGGTTGCGATGTCTTGCAGATAGAAACCTGCCAGGACGTTCTGCAACTTAAATGCGCAGTGATCGCTGCACGCGATGCAATGAAGAAGGCTGGCAAGGAGCTTCCTATTTGCGTGACGATGACCGTTGAAACGACGGGGACGATGTTACTTGGCACGGAAGTTTCAGCAGCACTGGTCGTGCTCGAGTCTTTGCCCGTGCATATGGTCGGCATGAATTGTGCGACGGGTCCCGATCTCATGCAGGAAAATGTGCGTTTCCTGGGACAGACTAGCTCGCGGCCCTTGTGCATATATCCGAACGCTGGGCTGCCTCGCAACGTCAATGGGCACGCCGTGTACGATCTTTCGCCGGAAGCCTTAGCTGATTATCACGAAATTTTTGTTAAGGATTATGGCGTCGCCATGGTCGGCGGCTGCTGCGGCACGACGCCTGCGCACATCGAAGAGGTCTTTAAGCGAGTAGGGGGACTGTCTCCGCAGCCGCGTCCGCATGATTTTGCCTCGCATGTTTCTTCTACCTTTAGCGCGGTGCCGCTCGATCAGGATGGCACTTCTCCTCTTATTATCGGTGAGCGCTGTAACTCTAACGGCTCAAAGGCCTTCCGCGACATGCTGCTGGTGCAGGACTGGGAAGGTATTGTGGAGATGGCTCGACAGGAGGTGAGCGAGGGCTCGCACGTTCTCGACGTTTGCACTGCGTTTGTTGGGCGCAACGAAGTGCAAGACATGAGCGAGGTGCTGTACCGCTTTTCCTCGCAAGTTACCGCACCGCTCATGATTGATTCGACGCAGCTCGACGTACTGGAGGCCGGACTTAAATTTCTCGGCGGACGAGCTATTATTAACTCGATCAATTTAGAAGACGGCGAAGAGAAATTTGACCGTATATGCGAGTTGGCAGTGCGGTTTGGTGCGGCGCTTATTGCTCTCACTATCGATGAAGAGGGCATGGCCAAAACGCCTGATCGTAAGCTGGCCGTAGCGCAGCGAATTCATACCCTATGTACGCAGCGTCATGGCATTCCCTCCGAAGCGCTGATCTACGATCCCCTAACGTTCACTATAGGCTCAGGCGATGAAGACAGCCGCAAGGCCGGCATCGATACGCTCGAAGGCATCCGGCTGATTAAGCAACATATCCCTAAGTCGCGCACCGTTTTGGGGCTTTCCAATATTTCCTTCGGGCTTAAGCCATATCCGCGTCAGATCTTAAATTCGGTGTATTTGGCGGAAGCCATTAAGCAAGGGCTCGATGCATGCATCGTGCATTCCAAGAAGATTCTCCCCCTGCACAAGATTCCGGAAGATATCGTCAAGCTGACGCAAGATTTGATTTTTGATCGACGAGCCGAAGGCTATGATCCTCTGTTCGTCTTCATTGAGAAGTTGCAGGGAGCCTCTGCCGGTCCCAAAGACGCTTCCGATGCCGATACGGGGCCGATAGAAGAAGTGCTGCGACGTCGCATTATTGACGGAAAAAAGGTCGGCATCGAGCCTCTGCTGGATAAAGCCCGTGAGACCTACCCCCCGTTGGAAATTATAAATACGATTTTGCTCGATGGCATGAAGAAGGTCGGCGAGCTCTTCGGATCGGGGGAGATGCAGCTCCCGTTCGTTTTGCAGTCTGCGGAGACGATGAAGCGCGCCGTGGCGCATCTGCAGCAATACATGGATAAGAGCAGCGGCCCGCTTAAAGGCTGCATGGTGATCGCCACCGTTAAGGGCGATGTTCATGATATCGGGAAAAATCTGGTCGACATTATTCTTTCCAACAATGGCTATAAAGTCGTCAATCTCGGTATCAAGCAGCCGCTCGATGCGATCCTCGCTGCGGCTGAAGAGTATAAGCCTGCTGCAATCGGCATGTCCGGGTTGCTGGTAAAGTCGACTTTGGTGATGAAGGAGAATCTCGAAGCTATGTCCGCCAAGGGAATTTCTATCCCTGTTATTTGCGGCGGCGCAGCTTTGAATCGCGCATACGTAGAAGTGGACTTAAAGCAGGCCTATTCAAGCGGCCCGGTCTACTATGGCGCTGATGCTTTCACTGGTTTGCAGATCATGGATGAGCTGACCGGGCAAACCCAGGACAAGAAGCTTACGTCGAATGAAGGTGAGTCTCGCCAGCGTCACGGAGAGATGCGTGCCGAACGTGAAGCGCGCATCTGCAAGAAGTCTCAAGAGTATGTGGCTACGGACATTACTCCGGCCAAAGATATTCCGAACCCGCCCTTTTGGGGATATCGGCATGTGCAGTCTGCCGATCTGAATCTTGCCGAGATTTTTACCTACATTAACAAGCGCGCCTTGTACGCCAATCAGTGGCAGTATCGACGTGGGAAGAAGTCGACCAAAGAATACAAAGAATTCCTCGTCAATCACGTTGACCCCATCTTTCACCAGTGGTGTCAGCGCGCCATTGAGCGGAAATGGATTCAGCCGAAGGTGGCATACGGGTATTTCCCGTGTCAGAGTGAATTCAATGACGTGATCATTTACGACCCCCAAGATCACAAGCGCGTGCTGTGTCGAATCAATTTCCCGCGCCAGATTGCCGATAAGCGTCGCTGCATCGCTGACTTCTTCTTGCCCAAGTACAGCGGGCAGATGGACGTAGTGGCCTTCCACGTCGTGACGGCCGGGGCTCTGGCTTCCGAGAAATGCCAGGAGCTCTTCAAGAGCGACCAGTACACTGATTACTTGCACTTCTATGGCTTGTCGGTTGAAACGGCAGAAGCGCTGGCCGAGTATTGGCATCGCCGTATCCGTCACGAGCTCGGAATTAGCGCGCAGGATGGTCTCACCATCGATTCTTTATTCAGGCAAACCTATCAGGGCGAGCGCTACAGCTTCGGCTACCCAGCTTGCCCGAACCTGGAAGATCAAAAGTACATCTTCGAATTATTGAAGCCTGAGGAAATTGGGGTTCAATTGAGCTCCGAGTATCAGCTCCATCCGGAGCAGTCTACGTCGGCGATCATCGTGCATCATCCGGATGCCGGATATTTTTCGATTTAAAATGTCAGCACTGCGCGCCGTCATTTTCGATTTGGACGGAACTCTCATTGATTCTGAGCGCCGTACTCTGCAAGCGTATGTCGAAGCAGGCAGGATCTTGGGACAGGATATTGGGGTTGACCTGATGAAGAGCCTCATTGGCCGTGACGCTCGCGCCTCGCAGGAGATTCTGTCAAAGGCCCTTCGGGCAGGTGTTACCTATGAAGAGCTCTGTTTGCGGGCCCGTGAGATCCAGAAAAGCATGCCGCTCGATCTTAAACCCGGTGCTCTTGAGATCTTACAGTTCGTCAAAGACTCTGGCAGAGGCTGCGGCCTTGCGACTTCAACGCACGTTCGCCACCTTGAGGTGATTCTGGACTCCCTTGAATTGCGAAGATTCTTCGATGTGTATGTTTGTGGAGATCAGGTCACGCAGGGTAAGCCCGCCCCCGAGATCTACCTACATGCGGCTTCAAAGCTTGCCGTAGCCGCTCACGAGTGTGTGGCTTTAGAAGATTCCGGGCCGGGCATGCAAGCGGCGCTTGCCGCCGGCATGCGGGTCATTCACATTCCCGATATGCTGGTGTTACCGGAGGAGCTGCAGAATCGTGCGCATTCGGTCGAGCCGTCGTTGCTTGAAGCGCGCGCAACGCTTGAACTACTTCTTAGGAACTCGGATGCATAGACAGACGCTTCTAAAGCTATTGAATTCATATCAGCCGCAAGATGAAGCCGATGCTTGGCAGCGCGATCGAATACGCGCCTTCGTGGAGTGCAATCCGCAGTGCTTCGAGCGCAGCTTATTAGAAGGGCACGTTACGGGCTCGTGTTGGCTCCTCAATGCGGCAGAGGACAGTTTATTAATGACGCATCACCGTAAGCTGGGGCGTTGGATGCAGCTGGGCGGGCATGCCGATGGAGAGACCGATGTTTTAAAGGTCGCACTCAAAGAAGCTGTCGAAGAGTCCGGAATTTCGAATGTCACTGCATTGATGCCTGAGATCTTCGATGTTGACGTGCATGAGATCCCAGCGCGAGGCGAGGTGCCTGCCCACTATCACTACGATATCCGTTTTGCGCTGCTTGCTCCCGAGGGCGCGCGGTTCGAGGTAAGCGAGGAGTCAAACCAGCTTGCCTGGGTGCGTTTCGAGGACTTCG
>JAFLCA010000127.1 GCA_017302875.1 Deltaproteobacteria bacterium | reverse complement strand
ACGCGTAGGCAGACCAATTTGGATTAAGCAGAGGCGTTCATTTCCTGTTTCCCACCCGGCCGTTTCGGTATCAATCGCTACAAATTCCTCAGTGCGGACCGCCTCGGCAACAGCCGCCAACTGAGACTCAGAGTCTACCCACTCATACTTCCAGCTTAGATTCTTACCCATAGAACAAGGCTGACCTCTCTAAAAATCCCTACGGAAGGGCTGCGGGGCTCGACTTGGCCTCTAAAGAGATACTTGCTAATGTAGCCCCCAATGACCCCCGCGCTGAGCCATGACTTTAGAAAGTATTGCATAGTTTTGTGACAACACGCACCTCAAGCATCCGCTCAACGCTTCTTAAGACCATTCCGTGGATTATCACCTGTGTTGCCTTATATCTCGCTTTCCGAGGCGTTGACTGGCCTGTCCTGTATTCGCATTTAGGAAACGTCGAAGTCTCTTGGCTGATCTTGGCGATCTTCCTGACTTCCATTTCTTACCTAATGCGAGCCCGTCGTTGGCAGTTTTTGTTCCCCAAGCCCACCCTCGATTTTTTTGATTCGGCGAAGGTCCTGATCTTGGGCTTCTTCATGAACAATATTTTGCCTGCTCGTGCCGGTGAATTTGTTCGTGCGCATATGGGCGCTAAGGTCAGTAACGAATCGCGTACGTTGGTGTTAGCAACGGTAGCCAGCGAACGTCTCGCCGATGGCCTCACGCTCAGCTTATTCTTCGTGATCTTCGCCTTCCACCGCGGAGATCAACATCTCTCGACGAATCTGACCTATGTTGCACTTTTGTTCCTTGCAGTGCTGGTGGGTGTGCTGGTCACGTTATTGTTTCGTCACAGACTGTTCCGTACGCTCGATGCTCTCAGCGCGCGGTTCAACCACAAAGCTTCGCACTACACCCTTAAGCGTATCCAGATTTTCATCGAGGGGTTAACCCCGCTCTGTACGCCGAAGAATCTTCCTCACATTGTTCCATGGTCTCTCATAATTTGGGCTACCGAGCTTTCCGTATATGTATGCATTACGCACGCCTTCCACTCCCCTCTGCCGTTGGCATTGTGCGTCTTGTTCATGGTCACCGTGAACTTTAGTTCCTTGATTCCAGCAGCGCCGGGAGGAATCGGCGTTATCGAGGCAATCGCCAGTGCGGTGTTGGTTTCGGTCGGCGTACCAAAAGAGCTCGCGCTGACCATGGTTCTAACACAACATGTATTCCAATATGCTGTTGTAGCCATTCCCGGAGCAATGGTAATGCTTACCTGGAAGAGCAGTCTGCAACACCTGAAAGACGATGAAGCCGAGCCCATCGCATCCTGATGATATAGCTACTTGGTTGCACCGCCAGCCAGCCAATGCCCGTGCGGTTGACCTCTCGGTTATCGTGCCGACCTACAATGAGGAGCGTCGACTTCCCCCTACGCTCGTCGATATGATCGACTACCTCGACTCCCGAAAGATCAGCTATGAAATAATTGTCGTCGACGACGGGAGCTGCGACAGAACTTCGGAAGTTGTGAAGAAGTTCGAGCGCATTCGTTCCCAGGTGCATTTGATTCGGGTACCCAAGAATTATGGAAAGGGTCATGCCGTTCGTACTGGCGTGCTCAATGCAAATGGCCGTCGAGTTCTCTTCGCCGATGCAGATGGGTCTACCCCGATTGAAGAAGTACAGCGTCTTGAGGCAGCCCTCGATAGAGGGGCTCACATCGCCATCGGTTCGCGCGCATTAGCCTCTGAAAACACCAAGGTGACCACCAGTTGGCATCGTAAGTATCTTGGCCGCGCTTTCAATCTATGCGTGAACGCCATGATTTTGCCGCAGGTCGCTGACACTCAGTGCGGTTTCAAATTGTTTACCGGCCCCTGCGCAAAGTTTTTGTTCGAACGGCAACAGTCAGATGGATTTAGCTTCGATGTCGAAATCCTCTTCATTGCTCGACAGGCAGGTTTGAAAGTCGAAGAAGTCCCCATCAATTGGACTAATATTCCCGGCTCTAAGGTAAGTCTCGTGCTCGATGCTTTGCGCATGTTCCGTGACATTGTCCTGTATAAAGTCCGTCACCGTGCGATCTCTCCTCAAGACTTTGAGGACTATTCGAAAGCTGCTCAAACTGAGGAGCAAGCGACCCCCTAGTTTCTTATCTACCCAGCAGCGGTCTTGGCGTCTGGAGACGCAGAGTCTTCGACAATTCGCCCTAGCTTTTGAGTACGGAAATCTCGGCTAGTAGGCCCCATCCCAAACCAATGTTCCTGCTATAGGGGCGTTTTTAGGTTCTTTTACAAGACTTTTACAAACCTATGAAGAGTTTGGGGCAACTTTTCCTGCCCTTTTGGGAACTTAACTGTGCATGTGCGTGAACCCGAGTCCCGGACGCGCACCATGGGTTAGCCCCAGCGATAGGGGCAAGGTGGTTTCAGAGAGGTTTGGACCATGAAAGAAAAAGAGAAGAAGGTTGCTGATGTCGAGTTGATTGAACGCTTTCGTAAAGGTTCGATCGAAGCCTATGAAGAGCTGGTCTCGCGCTATGAGGCTAAGGTCTACAATTTGGCGATGCGCTTCACGCGGAATCAAGAAGACGCCGAGGAAGTGCTCAATGATGTCTTTACCACCATTTATCAAAAGGTGGAGGGCTTCCAAGGAAAGTCCGCTTTCTCAAGCTGGCTGTATCGCATCATTGTGAATGCTGCGTTCATGAAACTACGCAAGCGCCGCCAGAATAACACCATCGCTATCGAAGATCTGTCGCCTGGTGTACGGCAAAATTCAATCGAGCGTGACACCAATATCGGAAGTCGATCGGACTTGCTCTCGATGAATCGAGAACTGCGCGAAACTCTAGAGTCAGCTATCAACAGATTACCTGACCAGTATCGAGCCGTATTCGTGTTGCGCGATGTGGACGGTCTCTCTAATCAAGAGGTCGGCGAGATTCTTGAACTATCAATCCCGGCAGTTAAATCGCGTTTGCATCGCTCGCGGCTCATGTTGCGTAAAAAGCTGCAGCGTTACTACGACGATTTTACGGGCAAGCGCCATGTACTGCGTTCAACCCCCATGTTGAAACTGGCAGAAGCGGTCTAATCGATCGAGATTATTTCTTGGAATCGTCGAGATTCAGAATCGCGGTTTTTCCGTGATATGAGGCGGTTTTGCTCGCGTCGGCAGTTCGAAGCTTCTCAATCAGTTCAGCCATGCGCTTGCTATCAGCTTTTATGGCACTCAGCGCCTTCTTCGAGCGTTCGTCTCCGGGCGGAAGTGTTTCGATTAAGTGGCAGTTGAGCATTATCGCAGACAAGGGCTGACCGAGCTGATGGGCCGCGGTACCGGCGAGTTGCGAAACAAGGATCTGCCGCTCTTGCTGAACCAACTTCTCCTGCATCGCCTGCAACTCTAAATTCTTTTCGCGCAAGCTCAGATTCAGATCGCGAACACGCAGCAGCGCATTGATACGAGCCTGTAGCTCCTGGTAATGGAAGGGCTTGGTAAGATAGTCATCCGCCCCTCCATCAAGAGCGCTAACCTTGTCCTTCACACTGTCACGCGCAGTAAGCATTAGAACCGGGATGAATTTCCCATGCTCGAGCGTCTTTATGCCTTCACAGACTTCATTCCCGTTCATCTCGGGCATCATGACATCGAGAATTGCGAGATCGACTTTGAGCTGCTTTGCCATAACGAGCGCTTGAGCGCCGTCGCCGGCTTCAACATACTCATGCCCGAGCATCTGAATCGCGCTGCCCACGATGGCGCGCGTATCCGCGTCGTCATCTGCTATTAGAATTGTCTTCTTCTCTGCTTGCTCGCTCACGTGCACCTCATACACGTAGCGTAGCGCACCCAAGACCCCTCGGGAAATTGCCCTCCGCGGGCGGGAGTAGCAAAAATTCCTCTATTCTTCCTTCGCAACGCACAAAACATTGATTGATGTCAGCAGGTTATGCCGAAGAATAGAGTGTCCACAAATTAAGAATTTTAGCTGTGGCGCCGATAGTACATAGGGAGAGATTGCGCGAGGACATCACACCGGCTACCGGGGCTCGCGCCTGAATCAAATTTCATGGGGTTTGAAGACTTCTTGCCGAAGGCAGCCGTTCCCGATCTTTCGATCGCGGAGCGTAACGCAGTGCACCTACTCGTGGTGGACTCGGATGTTGCAATGCGCAACTCAATGCGACAAGCCTTAACAAGCCTCGGCTATCAAAGCATTAGCGAAGCTCCAAACCACGCACTCGCTCTTCAGAAGCTCGCCGAGCGTCCCGTCACCCACGTGATCTTTGAAGCCAAGCGCACCAACATGCCGCCTAACGACTTCCTCACCGCTGTTCTTTCTTGCGACGAGAGAATCATCTGTCTTCCCTCCTCGTATGAGCCGACGGTTGACGACATTTTCAGTTTGCTGATTGCAGGCGCTCGAGGATATCTCGTGAAGCCCTTTACGCCGGAAACTCTTGATGACTCGATTATAATGGCGACGAAGGGCGAAGCAATTTCCGGCGCGATCCTCTACGCCAAAGATCGCAACGAAGCGCTGGTCTCTCTCATGATGACTGCGCTGGATAAGCTTGCCATCACGCTAAAACAAGCTAAGAACTTCGAAACCGCCAAGCGCGAGCTGCCTCGCAGAATATTAAATTTCCGCCGCGCAGTTGAGATCTCTAAAACATTTGCACAGGGCGGCAAACCTGTGCTCGTGCAGGCCCTCCTCGACTTCTGCATAGACCGAAGCAACGGACCAGCGACGCGCCTTGGGCGTCTACGTAAGCGCCTCGGCGAAAGAAAAGGTGGGCCCGGCAAAGAGGAAGCGGGCGAGCCGATGCTGAAACAAAAGTCCGATGGAGCGGGACACTAAGAAATTTTAAGGATGGACCGAACATCGGCGCAAAGCTGCGCATCGGTTAAGAGTAAGTCGGTAAGAAACTTCTTCTCCTCTTCGCGACGTTCTGCACTCCCGCCGATGCGGTTCAAGACTGTATCCACAATCACAGAAATCGCTTCTTCCAGAGACGACAGGGACTGACCGGCTATAGCCTCTATTTCCGATTGCCAAAACGCACGCTGCTGGGCAAGCTCCGCCGGCGTCGCATTTGCTGCCGCTTTGGAGGCCTGCACAGTAACTTTCTTGCGAGGCGCTTCCTGACTCTTCTTTGGCTTGGTTGCATTCATACGTGTTCCTCCAGCTTATTGAATTCGTCGATGCGAATCCACCTTTTTTAAATTCTGTTCGATCAAGGCGCTCTGAGTTAGCGCCTGCGCCTTTAGTAGCTCGTCACGCGCCTGCTCTTGGGCCTGACGATCAAAGAGCAAGGCCGAATAGTTGTTACGCGCTGCGGCATTCTGCGGATCAAATGCCAAAATTCTTTGATAGAGCACGCGGGCAGCGTCCTCTCGGCCTTGTGCTTCAAAGACCAAGGCGAGATTGGCAAGAGCTTGGCTATAGCTAGAATCCAGATCAAAGGCTTGCTGAAATAGCCGAGCAGCAGTTTCCCTATCTCCCTGCCGAAAGGCTACGCACCCGAGTCCGTCGACGGCTTGCGGCAGGTGGGCTATTTCATAGGCAAGGTGGAACGAAGCTTCAGCCTTGTCGAGTTCGTTCTCGCGCAAGTGGGCCACTCCTCTATCTATGAGTTGCAAAGCTTCATGCTGCGCTCCTGTGTCAGTCGCAGTCGGGAGGACGCAGCTACTCAGACCAAGTAAGAGAGCACTTATAAATAGTATTGGTGGAAAACTCATACTGCTAGGCCGCAAGCGCCTCCAGTAAAGCATCCTTGTTGCCCTCTTCGATTTCGAGAATCCCCCGATAGTCGAGCTGGAATTCCTTCGGAATTTCATCATAGGCCAATACGGTCGTCTGAATACCTCGCCCCGCAAGAACCTCACGCAGCAGACGACGGGCACTCTTCGAGGCCACCACTATACTGCCCGTCAGATCCTGTCGCCGAACCGAATCAAGAAACTTATCCAGAACACCAAGCTCCAGGGCACGGCCTTCTCGCTCGCACTCGTGCAGCGTCATATCAATGAGCGGCCCCAATGAGTACGCCGGCGTCTTGCCTGTCCCCGACAAGAAACGCGCACAGATTATTCGTCGCAATGCTATCCGCGCCTCCTCCAACAGGGCGCGCTCGTTGCGTGCCTTCGCTCCGTGCTCAGCGACTGCCTGTAAGATTAAGTCGAAATTTCGGATTGTAATGCCTTCTCGGACTAGTTCGCGCAGAATCTCCGATAGCTGGGTAACCGTAATGACACTCGGGATAACTGCCGACACAAGTTCCGGAGCCTCCTTATCAAAGCGATCAAGTGTTCGTCGCGTGAGAATATCGTCGACAAGTTCGCTTGCGCGATCCAGCACCACCTCCTCGAGCGCTCGTAGAATTGTATTGAAGTCCGCACTACTGTCTCCGTCGATGCTCCCCCTGCTTGCCGCAACGCCGCGAATCAAAACTTCGTAGTGATTCGAAGAATCGGAATGGAGCGAGAACTCGGGAGGATGAAGGATTAGACCAGTCTGCTCAAAAACCTTTTGCCGAAAGATATCAAAGCTCTCGTTCAACTTTCCCGTCGCATAGACCTCTCGCCCCAACTTTTCGGGCATTCTAATGTGGAGCAGCGCAGGGGATCTGGGCTGAAACAAAACAGGCCGCTGCGGAGTAATGCTGGAGTCGTTCACACCAAGAGCGGCGGCAACAAAGAATACAAGCGCTATTCCAACGAAGGGTATGGCTGGCATATGGGGAATCGTTGCGAGTGAAAGTGCCGTGACTCCAACGATTATTTTAACGCTGCGTAGTTGTCCTAGTTGTTTCGGAAGCTCCGTCGCAAGAGACTCTCCGTCACCACGGGTAACTCGTGTTACAACGATTCCGGCGGCCAAGGCATTCAACAGCGCAGGAATCTGTGATGCAACGCCGTCTCCGACCGTCAGTAAGGTAAACTGTCGTACTGCGTGCGTGAGGTCTAGCTCCAGCAGAAAGACTCCGACCAACAAGCCGCCGATACTATTGATGGCGGTTATGAGTAGCCCTGCGATGGCGTCACCTTTTATAAACTTCATCGCTCCGTCGAGGGCACCATAGAATCGTGATTCTGTCTGCAAATCCTGTCGTCGCTGACGTGCCGTCTCGAAATCAATCAATCCCGCTCGCACATCAGCATCAATCGACATCTGTTTTCCCGGCATCGCATCAAGGGCAAACCGTGCAGCTACTTCCGCCACACGCTCAGCGCCCTTCGCGATGACGAGAAACTGAATACTGGTGATGATTAGGAACACGATGATGCCAACGACCAAATTGCCTTGAATAACAACTTCGCCGAAGGCCTCAATGACACGTCCCGCCTGACCTGAGTTGAGGATCAATCTGGTGGTCGAAACGTTTAACGCCAACCGATACAGAGTCGCCAGGAGCAACATGGTCGGCAGCGCGGACAGTTTGATAGGTTCTGAGAGATAGAGTGCGCTTGCCAGTAGTATCAACGCAAAGAGCAAATTTGCGATTAGTAACCAGTCAATAAGAACCGCCGGCAAAGGAAGAAGAAGGCTTGCCAGAATGACAAGAATTGCTGCTGGGATACACATTTCCCGAAGCATAGCTACCTTCGAGTTTCTAAACCGACGATTCTCTAATTCCCAAGATTATCCGACACGAATATTGCGAACTGCCGCCATTTGCGTCTCGTGTTTGGACTTTTCGATGTTCGATTCCATAGTCACAAGTTGCATCTGTTGCTGTGTCTCAATCTGTTTGCTCATGAGCGCCGCATAGTTCGGGTCAATACCAGTAAGAGTGCTGCCCGCTGCACCAGCGACACTTCGCAGTACCGTGGTAAAATCCAAGCCAAGCGAGCTCCTCGGTTCAGGTTGAAAGCGTTGAAGCGAAGTCGATGTCTCGGCGGGAGTTACTCCAATTGAGCTAACTGATTCCATATATCCTCCGTATATCAGTAGAAATGAACCTAGGTCCTATCCAACCAATCGGAGATTCTGCACAGAAGTTTCCTCTTCCTTTTGAGGTGCCGGGGGGTCAGAAAGAGCCGTCGATGCAACTTTTACGGTCAGAGACCGTTCATGTAGTTTGACTTCAGCTTCCAACCACGGAACGCCATTCACCATGATCATTCCATCAAAGACCTCGGGAGCTTCGAATTCTATGCACATCCCCGGTCGTAGAAGCAGCAAATCTTCAAGGGACATCTCGATAGCTCCTAGTGATAACGTGATTTGCGCGACATCAGTGGGCATTGCGGTCATAGGGCTTTTCTCCTTCTCGATAAAAATCTGCGCATTCTCTCCAATACGAGACATGCGTGCGCAGGCACAGCTCGTGGCAGCAGACGCTCGCAATTGAATATCAGCTCGCACCTCAAACTCGCGCCGTACCGCATCGAGTTGCACCACTAGCTGCACAGAGGACTTCTGACTTACCTTCCCCGAAGCCGGTGAGGACTGCGCCATAGGGGCAAAGAAGGATGCCAGGAGGTCTTCATTTGCGCTTGCAATTCTCGCTGCCGCAACCTGACCACCTTCGGTCCGCACCTCGAACGTATGCTGCAATTTGGGCACACTAGACCAGCCAGCGACAACGCTCAGAGCTCCTGGTGCTAAGTCGTGAAAAAACTGCGCGAGACGCACCAATCTTGAGAAGAACTCAGCACGAGCGGTTTTTCGACCCTCAGTTTGAATCTCTATCCCAAATTCACAAGTTGACTCATGGCGACAGATCAGCCAATCAGCGCAAGGATCAAAAGACGCGCTGTTCGACAGATACGTGAGACTGCAACTTTCTTGAAAGAGCGCGCTCAATATTCGACCAAGCGCTCTTTCTATAGCAGCGTAGTCACGCAGTGGCGCATCTGCTTGCTGAATGCCCTTCCGTTTAATCATGCTCCTCTCCGAGGGCCTCAAGACAAAGCTCGGTGGCCCAAGCCTTGGGAAGTGTTTGCAACTGCTCCCAGCAGTCCCGGATTCGGGCCCCCTGAAGCGGTTCGAACATTCCTGCAGCTGGCTCTATTTCATGCAGATACAGCGCTGCCACCACTCCCAGTGCCCAGGTATCCAAGCATTCTCCTAACAGGCTGGCCAAACTCATGTGGCTCCTTGCGCCTTGCGGCGCGAACGCCACAGAAAGTGCGCGAGCCCTGTCGAGATAAGCAGCAGGCAGGTGGCAAAAGGAATCAAGGGCAGATCGTCGAAAAGCCTGTGCGTGGGGCGTGGAGCAATATTTCCTGGAACGGGCGAAAGCGCGTGGGCTGACGCGTCGGATTCCGCTCGCGAAATAATGATGGAAATGCCTTTGGGTTCAACTCCAGACGCTCCTGCAATTAGGCTGAGAATCTCCTCCTTTGCTGCCTTCAGTTCTGGCGTGGCGACTACTAAAACACTAGCGCTCCCAGGGGCAGAGTGAAGCCGGGAACCGAATAAGGGATCGGTCGGTGGCAAGTTCAAATGGACATGAGCTTCCAATACGCCGGAGATGCTGGAGAGCGTTACCTCCAGGTTCTCAGCCAGCATTCTTTCTGAACGCAGTCTTTGATCTTCGCGCGTCGCAATTATGGAACTCCTCTCTTGAGACTCAACACGCGACGGACGGAATAAACGCGCGGAATCCAGAGACCGGATCGCCCGCATCGCATCGTCTTTGGGGACAGAAACCAGCCAACTTCCATCCGCCTGCTTCTCCTTGTTCGCGTCGATCTCCAGATCATGGAGCTTCGTCAAGAATCGATTGGCGTCAGACTCCGAGAGATTATGCACAATGGGTTCGCGGCACCCAATGAGGAAGAGAAAGAGAAACGTTACTACAAAATTAGGTGGCGGCTTCCGAAAGCTCCTCCCAACGTTCCTGCAAGCGCTGCAACGCGCGCATATGGAGTCGAGAAATCCAGGACTTTGAAAGGCCTGCTTGTTCGTCGGCAATTTCGGTGAAGGATTTATCATTGAAGTAATACTCCTCAATGACTAATCGCTCTTTCTCCGGCAAAGTTGCTACCATCGACCGAAATAATTCGGATTGCTGTTTCCGACGTAACAGCACTTCTGGACTTTCTCCATAGGAGTCGCGCGTCGTAACTTTATTCTCACACTCGCCGAGGGTGAGTCGAAACGCCATCACGCTCTTGGCGGCATAATCCAGGACTGCGCCGAGCCGGTCTTTCGCTTCAAGGCTGGCCTCTGCCCCGGCAAGATCTAATTCGCTGGTGAGTTCTTGTCGAAGTTCATCGGCTGCGCGGAGCGCGCGAGCGTAGCGATAAGCTTTCCCCGTTAGTTCAGAACATTCCCGAATACTGTCGATAATAGCACCGCGAATTCGCAGAAACGCGAAGTTCTTAAAGGGTCTCCCGGATTCAAAATCAAACCGCTCAGCCGCCTCGACAAGACCGAGATATCCGGCGGAGACAAATTCATCAAAATATTGCGCCGGCAAACTCATCGATTGAATGAGATAACCGACAACATAATGGACGTAGTCCTGATACTCCTCAATCAGAGCATCTCGTCTTTCTTGTCTGATAGCCGCCTCCATGCCGCTGACCAAGGATTAAAATAGCCTCCTTGATCTATCGGGAAAGAACTGCAGAAGTTGCCTAACGAGCAAATGATTTTAGTGAGGCTTTTAAGAGTGTCGAGTTTTTGCGTGCTCTACCAGCAGGCACGCATCCATGACGATTCCAATGGAGGCAGCCTCTGCAAGCCTCGCTGCTTCCGCATTATATATCCCCTGTTGAAGCCATATAAAAGGGATAGGTCGAGCGATTGCCTGTTCGACTACCGGTAGAACATCCGCACTACGGCGAAACACATCGACCAGATCAATTTTGATACTATGCGGAATACTTTCAAGCGTCGGATAGCAGACTTTGCCTCCCCACGATTCGAGATTGGGATTTACTGGAATAACCTCATAGAACTGCTCTAGATATCTGGCTACTTCATTGCTTGGTCGGTCGGGACGATCAGAAACCCCCACCACCGCTATGGTCTTAGATTCCTTTATCATTCGCGCTATGAGCGCTGCATCGCGATACATAGTCGCGTTCATAGTTTTTCGCCAAAGGCTAGGTCTCCTGCATCGCCCAAACCTGGAACGATGTAAGAGCGAGAATTAAGTTCCGGATCAACCGCCGCAGTCCAGATCTGCACATCTGGCCTGCTTCTCTGAAGCGCAGCGATCCCAGGTTGGCTCGCAAAGATGGCCGCTACGTGCACTGCTCGCGGCTTCCCATTTTTTTCCATGGCTTCCAGACTGCGCAACATGGAAGTGCCGCTCGCGAGCATCGGGTCACAGAGAATAAGGATTCGGCCCGTTACCGGCGGGGCGCTGACGTACTCAAGCTGCACGTCTACTGCTTCTGCTGCCCCTTCTCTGCGATACGCCGCAATAAACGCGCACTCCGCGTGATCAAATACTTCCAGGA
>JAFLCA010000126.1 GCA_017302875.1 Deltaproteobacteria bacterium | reverse complement strand
GCAAAGTTGATCGAAGTACGCGGCGATTTCACGAACTCGCGCGCACTGTTCCTGGGATTTTGCCTCGATCAGTCGGCGCGCTTGCGCTTCGCGAATTCCGCGCGCTACAAGCGCCTCCACCAAATCTATTTCTCTTTGCGCGTGTGCCCCGGAAATATGAGTTGGAACAACTTCGATTTGCTGAGGCCCCGCCTGCGCAGCAGATCGTTGCTGCTCAAGCGCTGTCATGGCTGAGCGTGGCTTCCCGGTGGCCGCAAGCAAAATAACTTCGGTGTCCTTGCCCTTACCCGCGTACTCTGCCCCTTTTAAGAATCCCCTTCTGATCAACTCCTCGATTGCCGGATCCAGCTGCTGACGGAGAGAACTTGCATACGCATAATTTCGAGAAATACCCACTTTCTCGTGCGCGAGCACAAAGAGGTTCACTTGTACTTTCGACTTGTACCAGAAGTGCTTATCCAAGTAGCGATACAGGCGCTTGGTAACGGCAGACTCAAGACCCAAATAAAAATCGAGATCTAGTTTCTTGATAAATCCAACCTGGAAGGATTTAAAGAGAACGTCACTCCAGGTAAAAAAACTGGGCTTCGGTGCAGTCGAGCGGCCATCGTTTATTTCATAGGCGTCGAGGATGCCGAAATTTCGAGTACTGTGGGACTTTGACTCATTGTCATAAAATGCGTTGGTTGCCTTGATACGCACGCCGCTTAGCCGGTCTAGCGCCTTCTGCAGACGCTCGTAGCTACGTCCCTCTGTGGTCCAACGTAGAATTCGCAACAATTCGTAGCGGGTAAAAAATACCTTTCGATCGCGAAAGGTGTCGTCCACCGTTAGTTTAAGCAAGCCCAGCAAAACCTCATCATCCGAGGAGGTCGGTAGACCAAATTTATCGGCCCCTGTTATTATCCAGCTACGATCGATGACCTCCCCGTTCTTACCCTTAATCGAGTCACTAAATTCAAGGGTCTTAAGCTTTGGATTAGAACGGGTTGAAAGGACTGTTAACGGAAACTCCGCCAAGTTCATCTCGTCTCGAGAGATGGGACGAGTGTGAGAAATAGCTATCGCTTGCTGCGTGCCCGCGCTGGAGGAATGAGGAGAGGCAAATCCCTCCAACGCTTCTGTTGATAGCTGCAACGATTCGGTAGCCACGGATATTCACACAAATAATACCCTTAAAGGCTAACTTACTTTTAGTTAGTTAAACAACCAGTATCTAGGTGATCATGTTATGAAGTGATGATGATCTTTGCGTAATTAGACTGGCGGGTTAGGCGAGAATCTTTATGCGGATGCACGATGTTTTTTCTTTCACTTCACGATAGATCTTGATCTCGGATCACGCGCGATTTGATCTCAGTGCTCGAATACTTTTATCTCCACGCACGACAAAAATTATTTCGATGCGCGAGGTGACCTTATTTCGATGCCCGTGTCCTTGATCGTTTTATCTCGAATCACGATCTAGGAGCAGCTTCCTAGAGTGCTGAGCATCGGGCATCGAGATAAGAGATCCTTATTTCAGATCACGAAACATCGAGCTAGGGATCCTCAGAGCTGCATTTTCTTTGCTTTTCAATTGAATTTTCCTAGCTGCAAGACTACTTTAGACAGCGAGCTGAGCGCCTAACAAGTGAAAAGCGCGCATTTAAAAACAATGGCATTTCAAGCAGTTAGCGAATGTAGATTTTGCATTCACTTACATCGTTTCACGTGCTGTTCATCAGAGGGGTTTCTTCGTGGCCTTAGTCATTGGAGTTGTTAATCAAAAAGGTGGTGTTGGTAAAACAACAACTACGGCAAATCTCGGAGCTGCGATTGCGGAACTTGGAAAACGCGTTCTCCTGATTGATATCGATGCGCAGAGCAATCTGTCGACGCATCTTGGAATCTCGGGAAAGGACGATCTGCAAGAGTCTCCAGAACGTCCGCCTGTACCTGAGTTCACGATATATGACGTGTTGAAGGGCACAAAGCAGATCAAGGACGTCATTATCCACCGCTCAAAAAATCTCGACCTCGTGCCATCCAGTCTCTTACTTAGCGCCGCTGACTTGGAGTTAGGCGGCGTCGTAGGTCGTGAGTTAATTTTGAAGCGTGCGTTGGATAAGATTAAGAATGACTATGACGCGGTATTAATTGACTGCCCCCCTGCTCTTGGGCTGCTCTCCCTGAATGCCCTGGCTGCAGTTGAACGAGTTGTGATTCCTGTTCAGAGTGAATATCTGGCGCTACACGGCGTTAGGCAATTGCTGGATACGATCGACCAGGTTCGCGGGATCTACAATCCATCCCTCATTGTTGGCGGAGTACTTATCTGCCTTCACGATAACCGTAAGAGATTGGCCCGTGTAGTGTCTGACACCATCAGAGCTTACTTTGGAGATTTGGTGTTCGATACCGTTGTTCGCACCAATGTATCACTTGCTGAAGCCCCTGCGAGCGGTCAATCTATATTCGAATACTCGCCGAAGTCATCCGGAGCTGAAGACTACGCTGCTTTGGCCAAAGAGGTGCTAAATGACTAAGAGAAAGCTTGTGATCGCCAATAACCCCCTACTCTCTGGGCCGCCCCTTGAAGAGCGCGACCGGTCAGGAATTCCATACCGACAGATCCCTCTCAGTGTTATTGACCGAGATCCAAACCAGCCGCGAGTGAACTTTGACGAGGAACGTTTGCGTGAGCTTTCATACTCCATTAAGACATATGGAGTTTTGAGCCCCCTGCTCGTTCGTCCGAGCAAAATCCCGGGGCGCTATGTACTCATCGCCGGAGAGCGACGTTTTAGAGCGTCCCAATTGGCTGGACTACCCTCAGTTCCCGTTCTTATTGACCAGGATATCGAGGGAAAAGCGGACAGAACTTTGGCGATGCAGCTTGTTGAGAACCTTCAACGCGCTGACTTGACCTCTCTCGAGCGTGCGCATGCAATCGGAGCTTTGAAAGAAGCTCACAATCTTAGCATTCGCGATATCGCTGACCGACTTGGTATCTCAAAGAGCATGGTTCAACGCAGCCTCGAGATTCTTGACCTTCCCGATGACCTTCTCAACGCGCTCCGTGAAGGTGCTTCTGAATCGAAGATCTTACTGCTCTCCAAAATTGCTGATGAAGAAATTAGAGCTAGCTATCTTAAAGATTTGGACGTGCTCACACGGCGGCAGCTTGAGAAAGATTTAGACAAAACAGCTGCTAACGAAGAAGACAAGCTAGTCACCCTATCGCCTGAGGATTTGCGCATTGCAGATGAGATTCAGCGCGCGTTGGGCCTAAAGGTTAAAATGCAACGTGTCAGTCCTGGCGCCGAAGGCGGAAAACTTACAATTGAATTCTACTCGAGTTCCGACCTGCAGGAAGTCTTTAGAAAACTTGTAGCTGAATAGGCTGTCCCACCGTGGGACGCTTTCCACCCTGCTCAATATTTATAGTGATTTGGAATAAAAACTAGCTTCGAGGATGCTGTACCGCCGTGGGACAGATGGGCTTTCGATACCTAAGCCAACTTGCTCCTTGGAAGGGTAAGGGCGGATTTACACTAGATAAAATGCGTGCCTTGATGGCTGCTCTTGGTAATCCCCAGGATCAGTATCGAAGCGTTCATGTTGCAGGAACCAACGGAAAGGGCTCTGTTTCGGTGTCATGTGCCTCTATTCTGGGAGCCGCTGGCTTCAAAGTTGGCCTCAATATATCGCCTCATCTGACTCGCATGAATGAGCGAATCATTGTCGATGGCGTAGCTATCTCTGATGAGCGGCTCGACAGGGTTGCCGAGATGATTGGGGATGTCGCTATAGCGAATGATTTAGAGCTGACGTTCTTTGAGGCTATTACCGCCTGCTCCTTCGTAGAGTTCGCGGAGCGCGGCGTAGATTGGGCTGTAATAGAGGTCGGGTTGGGGGGACGGCTGGATGCAACTAATGTGATTGCTAGCCCCGCTGTGTGCGTCGTTACTACTATCGACTACGACCATCAAGAAATACTAGGGAACAGCCTGGCACAGATTGCTAAGGAGAAGGCTGGAATATTTAAGCCTAGTGCTGCGATAGTTATTGGCGAGCTAAAATCTGAGCCGCGAGAGGTCTTAGTTTCTGCGGCTTCGGCTGCGAGCTCGGGAGTCTATTTGGCCGGCCACGACTTCTCGTGGAACGTGCGGAACGGCGGGGAGCCATACGTTGAGTATAGCTCGAGCCAGTTTGGTGGCATGTCAATCAGAAGTGTTTTACCTGGTGTTCACCAAGCACAAAATTTGAGCGTCGCAGCTACCGTTGGCAGGTTGATAGGTGTCGATTGCGCTACTTGTGAGCTTGGTTTAGCCAAGGCTTTTTGGCCCGCGCGACTTGAGGAGATTAGGAAAGGGGAGCAAAGCTATTTAATTGATTGCGCTCATAACATTGCTGGGATCCAAGCTCTTGGCGACTATTTAGGAAGCTGCGGGAAGAGCAATCAGGCTCTTGTGTTTGGAGCTATAGAGACTAAAGAATGGCAGAATATGCTAGAGATTCTGCTGCCTTACTCATCTGAGGTGTTGATCGTAGAGCCGCTTGCCCCGAATCCGGTTGGTTGTGCCCGTATTGCAGACTTCCTATCGGGCATTGGGGTAAAGTTTCGAGTGTTTGAGCAGAATTACCGTGCGGTATTGGAATATCTTTCAGGTGGTGAGTGGCCCGGCGTAGTAATAGCTGGCTCAATGTATATGGTTGGTGAAATCAGAGAAATGCTGTCAAATCAACAAGTTAGATACTGGGAGCGATGTTCCACGCGTTCCACGGAGCCGCAGACGTGATAGGCACGGGTCTCCTTTCTACAGCAAGCATTGAAAATGAGATCAGCGCCCTTTGCGCGAGCCTCTCAGGCCCCGCTGGATTAATGGATGCGGTGCGCTATGCGCTAAGTGGCGGCAAGCGCATTCGCCCCGTCCTAAGTCTTTCGGTATGCGAAGATCTCGGCGGCAACTCCAGTGATTTGCTCCCGGCGGCTATCGCCTTAGAGGTGTTACACGCCGCGTCTCTGGTGCACGACGATCTACCCGGGCTGGATAACGATGACATGAGAAGGGGACAACCTTCCTGTCATAAAAAATTTGGCGAAGCGACGGCTATTTTAGCCGGTGACTACATGATCTCTCTGGCATTCCGCGCCGTACAGCGTTCCTCGTGTTCCACGCAGATCAAACTTACGATGCAAGAGGTACTCTCAGATGCATTTGCGGATCTTTGCTGTGGCCAGCAGCTCGATCTTGCTCCTCCAGAGTTTCGCGGCGACATTCGCCGATTACATGAACTAAAGACCGGAGCACTCTTTTCTGCCTCCGCTGCGTTCGGCGCATTAGTCGCAGATCTTCCCAAAGAGGGGATTAGCTGCGCTGGTCAGCTTGGGAAATCCATCGGACTCGCTTTTCAGGTGGTCGACGATTATCTGGATGTATTCGGAAGTGACGCGGTCAGAGGTCGCAAGGAAAGCAGCGACATCCGAAATAACAAACCGACGTTCTTTAACTCGGCGGACAAGCAGACGGGCTTAGCTTTTCTGCGCTCGACGCAGAAGGAGATCGATCACCTTGTGGGCGCATTAGGTGCTTTCGCTACTACAGGAACACCGGCAATGCAGCGAACACGGGACGTCGTGGGCAGTATTTTTGATCGCTTACCGCCTGCTTAGTATTTACATATTTACTTTAGGGGAGGGGGTTTGGTGGTTCCTGTTCCCCGGAAACTACATTCGTGGCGCTTGATTGCTGCTGCCCCCTTGCTTGACCACCTTGGCGGCCAATTTCTGCCATGTGCTGTCGGTTTCGGCTGACCGCCTCGCCACCCTTCTTTCCGGCAATCGCAGCCTCTTCCGATGTGAATTCGTGACCACGTCCCGAAGCATGCGACGCTTTGCCTCCTGCGCTTGCGATCTCTCTTTGACGAGCCTTGTCCATGGAGGCAAATCCCTTGCCACGGTTACCTTTCCCGGAGTTTGTCATGCAGAACCTCCTCTGCTTTAGTTTCTGTGTACCCGATTGGTTTTAGGATTTGAGGCTAGCGGAATTGGAAATGACCGCACATGATCGCAGTCACTCTAGGGAAGGGTTGAGCCAGATTTATTGCATTAGCTCAGGCTTCCGCGGCTTGCGTAAATAGAAATGCTGTTCGAATGACAGGGGGGTTAACTAGAAGTCGACCCGAATGCAGCTATCGTTGTTTCGTACGCGGAAATCTGTAACGAAAATTATCCAGATTCACCACACGTTCAGAGACTATCTCGATGCCTTCGGCTCGCAACATTCTGATCTTTGCCGGTGTTCCGCGGGCAAATCCTCCTATCTCACCATTACTACGCACTACGCGATGGCAGGGGACTTGCGGAGCGTAAGGATTACGATTCATGGCATTCCCGACTGCACGATAACCCTTCGAGCCGAGGTGACGGGCTAGATCAGCGTAAGTTGTGATTTTGCCCTTGGGGACCTTGCGTAAAGCTGCGTAGCAACGCTCATGGAAATCAGGTTGTGCCATTTGTTCTTCTCCTGCAGGAATGACGGACACTATGCTAGCATAGCTCGACGAGATGAATACAATCGATTCTGCAGTACAAGAAGAACTTGCGCGTTTGGTACGTCAAGCGGGCGCAAAGTTAATGGAGTACTGGCCCGGAGCTCTGAGTAGCCGTGGCCGCGAAGGGCTTCACATTGCGAAAAAGCCTGACGGATCCTTCGTCACGGAAGCAGATTACGTTTCAAACGATATTCTTACTGCCGCCTTGCGCCAGCTTTTCCCGGCCGATGGCATTCTTTCCGAAGAAAGCGAGATCGATCCCGCGCTTGGACAAAAAGAACGAATTTGGATTATCGACCCACTCGACGGCACTCAAACCTTCATCGATGGAAATGATGACTTCGCCATTCTTTTAGCGCTTTGTAATCGCGGTGCAATGGAGTTCGGCATGATGTACTTGCCGGCTCGCGATCAGTTTGCAATGGCTTGTAAGGGCAGGGGCGCTACCGTGAATGGAGTTTCCATGCGCGTTTCGCAGAGCAGTGAGATTCGTCCTCAAGCTTTGTATCTGCGCCACCTCTCTGGGCCTAAGTCAGAGAAAGTGTTCCCGCGATGGCTGGACTCAAGTGCGGCATTTTTGCGCCTTTGTCAGGGAGAGTTTGACGGTATTGTCGTGAAAATAGTTAATCACCAAGAGTGGGATTTAGCCACGGCAGCCGTGTTAATTGAAGAGAGCGGCGGGAAAGTGACGGACGAGCACGGACAAAAGATTTCCTTCGGTAGTGGAACAGTTACGTTCACACATTTCGTGGCCTCGAATGGAAAAGTTCATCAAGATTTACTGCGCTTATTGGAATGCCCGTGACGAGCGGAACTCTGATTGATGCCCATGTGCACGTGCTGGGTACGGGCAGCAATGGAAGCGGGTGCTGGCTAAGATTGTCCGGCTACCATCGCCTGTTGGCACTGTATATCCTGCGAGAACTTGGCTTGCCGAGCACACTGCTTAAAGGCGGATTGGATCAAGTCTACGTTGAGCGCTTGCTGCAAATGCTGCGCGGAAGCCTGGTCTCCCGGGCAGTATTGCTAGCGCATGAGCATGTGTATGATGAAGCTGGTCGCCGTATCGAGAATTTTGGATCATTCTTTGTTCCGAACCGTTACGTCCTCGAATTGGCAAAACGTCATCCTGAGTTTTTAGCGGGGGTGTCAATCCATCCTGCGCGGCACGACGCCCTTGATGAGTTGGACTTATGCATCGAGGAGGGCGCTGCGCTGATGAAGTGCCTCCCGAATTGCCAGAATATTGATTGTAGCAATCCTCGCTACAAAAAATTTTGGGAACGCATGGCGCAAGCTGGACTACCGCTTTTAGCACATACGGGCGGAGAGTTGAGTGTACCGGTGTATAATAAGCTGTACTCCGATCCTGAACGCTTGCGGTTACCTCTCGAATGCGGGGTGAAGGTAATTGCGGCACATTGTGCAACAAGCAGTTTATTTTTCGATACAGACTACACCAAGAATTTTGCCACAATGTTGAGGCAATACCCCAATCTGTTCGGCGACAATAGTGGCATGCAGACTCCGATTCGCTCCCGTCACTTTCGCCGCATTCTTGAAGAAGATATATCGTCTCGACTCATTCATGGCAGTGATTTCCCGATCCCGATTTCAGCGACGTGGGCTCGTTTGCGGGGATTTCTCTCCCGGTCTCAAGCGAAAGAGCTGAACTCCAACAAGAACGTGTTGGAACGAGATGTCTTGATCAAGCGAGCAATGGGGTTTCCCGAAGGAACGTTTACGCGCGCGGCTGCTGTGCTACGACTGCCAAACTAGATTTCTGCAAACTTATGCTTAATGTAGTCAAGGAAGGGGCCTTCATTCAGGTCTTGGCCGCTAATTCTCTTAATTAATTCAGGTCCACCATACGTCATGCCGGGTTCATGAACGTTCTTGCGGAGCCAGGCAAGCAGGGCGGTACATTTACCTTGTTCAACATCGCTCCAAAGCGTTGGAAGTTCACGTTCGGCAACTTTGAGCATCATCGCCCCATATAAATTTCCTAACGCATAGGTCGGAAAGTACCCGATCGCACCGCTGTACCAATGCATATCTTGCATCACCCCATCCTTGTAGTCAGTGGGGCGAATACCGAGGTACTTCTGATACAAATTATTCCAAGCGTCTGGCAAATCTTTAACTGCCAGCTTCCCCGTCATCAGCTGTTCCTCGAGTAGGAGTCTAATTACGACGTGAAGGGAATAGGTAACCTCGTCTGCCTCGATGCGTATGAGGCTGGGAGTCACTTTGTTTGCCATTCTCCACAGTTCCTCGGGAGTAATACGTCGATGCTCTTCCGGGAAATAATCTTTGAGAGTGGCGTGCATGAAACGGCAGAATTGCTTGCTGCGACCGATCAGATTTTCCCACAGACGAGACTGGGATTCATGGATGCCTAGCGATACCGGCATTCCCATTGGAGTGCCCTTATATTTCTCGAGAGTTCCGGCTTCGTAAAGTGCGTGCCCAGCTTCGTGCAGCGTACTGTAAACGGATGAAAGGTAATCGTTGCGATAAAAATGAGTCGTTATTCGAATGTCCCGTGATCCGAGGGAGGTCTGGAAGGGATGGTGTGTTGGGTCAAGTCGTCCCCGCGCGAGCGAGTACCCGCAGGCGGTAGCGAGATGCAGGTTAAACTTGCTTTGTAGGTCCTCCGGGTAATCACCTCGCACCTCAGGCACTGAGCGGAACTTTTCGCGTAATGCTGGAATAATCTCGGCCAGAGACGTGCCGAGCCTCTCAAGCAGAGGCTTAATTTGGGAGATTTTTCCTCCCGGCTCATATCCCTGTAACAAAGCGTCGTAGGGATGCTCTTCGTACCCAATCAGTTCTGCTTCTTGTCGACAAAGAGAAACAATCTCTTCGAGCTGAGGTGCCACCGCCTGCCAATCATCCTTGGCACGAGCCTCGGTCCAGGTTTGGTAACACAGCGTTGTGACTTTGCTGCGATGTGCGACAAAATCGACCGGCAGGCAGCGTGCTCGATCGAGCATACGTTTCATCTCTCGCACGTTTACAAAATCGCTTGGCGCTAACGCAGCGCGCCCTTCGTAAAGCGAGTCCACCACCTCTAGAAAAGCGGCGTCGGTCATGGCTTGGTGGCTTAGTGCGCTCATCAGCTCCAGCTGCTCAGCCCGATCGCCGCCGCCTTCGGGAGGCATCGTGACTTTTTGGTCCCAATCTAAAAGTGCTCCGATACAACCAAGTGTATAGATGCGGCGTAATTGGGAATAAAATTTTTCGAGCTGGGCGAGCATGCTGCGTATCCTTGATTACGCGATGGAACGACTGGCGGAGTGGATAGAATCTCAGAAAGGCGGGCGAACAGGCAAGAGAAAGTACGCGGGCAGGTGACAACGAAAATACCCCGAGAGAGAGTTCCGCAAGAACTCCCGCTCAGGGTGCTTTGCTTCTTTGGGCTTGGTTACGCGGTCTGGACGCTCTCTTGTGCTGGGCGAACTGCGTCGCTCTCGATTAATTCTTCTGCCTGCCATTTTACTACCGGCTTTTCTTGAGCCAGTCGTGCAAGCTTAATGTCGTTCTTAAGAATAGAAATGTCGAACGGTGTGCGAGTGTCTTCGGACATGTGGATCTCCTTATCGATTTAACGCTGTGGCCAATCCGTGGTTACAGCTGCCTTACACACATGACTTCGTCGGGCTTTAAGGGATCCTTTCCGATCTGGCGCTACTTTAGTGAGGGACGCCCGTAAAAAAACGCCGCGCCGCAACATTGAGCTGCAACTGATTGATTTATCAAGCGATTTTTCGGCCTATATTTCGCTCGGGAAGAGCCGCAAAGCATATTACAGTCACAGAATCAGTATTCCAGAATATGAATAAAAACCAAAAAGGGTTTGCCTACTGTTCATGATAGCTTTACTATTATGAAAGATGCTTACTCTATTCGGGAAGCAACTCAGAGGCCGGATCACGTTGGATCGTGTTGTCGATAGAAGGATTCGCCAAGGATACTTTCACTGCTAGGCCCCCACGCTTACAGTGCGATCGCGCGGCGCAGCTAGATCCGGCCTCTATTTTCATTCCGTGAATGCTGCCAATTTCTGGTCTTTCTTCGCTGCTGCGGTAGCCTGCGCAGAAGCTTTGGCATATTAATTCCCCTTGACTTGATCTCCTGCAAAAAAGGAAAGTATCTTCGCACTCTTGGAGGATGGTACTTCGTATGAAAAGATTCTTGCTCCTAGCACTAAGCTTAACAGCGATCGCCTGTTCGAATAACGCTTCAAAACCTCCACCCGCTAGCGGGCCGGTCTATCATACTGTTTCTCTTTCTGGAGAGACGCTGGGTGCCATTTCCGATTGGTACACCGGTTCGCCTAACAATTGGCGCATTATTGCGAAGGAGAATGGTTCGCTTAATCCGGATCGCCTACGACTTGGAGATCAGATCTATATTCCAGCTACGTTAGTTTTCCGACGTGAGCCGTTTCCGGCAAGCATGATTGTTGCTCCAAGAAAATCGGTGAAGCGCGCTCCTGTGAATAATCTAGCACAAACCCTTCCCGCCTCCGAGACGGTCGCGGTTGTCGACACGGAATCTGTTGCAGTGGTAACTGAGGAGAAAGTTGCTCCATCAGGGCAGACAGAAGTGGTCACGGAAGTTGCGGTAGGGGAGACTCAGGCTGTTGAGGTCGTAGCTCCGACAGTTCAACCGAGTGTGGCGCCTGCTGCGGTCGAAGAGAAAGTTTCAAATGCCGTGACGGAAACAGCTGCAGAAGCGGTGAAGTCCAATGAAGTTTCTGATGATACTGCCGCCCTAGCGAATGCCGGATATAACGAGGCTGAAATTGCTCAGGCCAAGAAGGCACAAGAGGAAGCTCAAAGAAAAGCAGATGCAGCACTGGAAGCTGGTAAAGCGGCAGCCGAAAAAGCTGCTGCTGAAAGTCAGGCTGCGTTGAAGCAGGCAGGTCAGC
>JAFLCA010000125.1 GCA_017302875.1 Deltaproteobacteria bacterium | reverse complement strand
GGCTATCTTGGCGCCCACTTGCTCGGAAAGATCTCCCGCGTCCGAACTCAAGCCTGCATATATGTTACGTTGCTGGGTGCCGGATACCTACTGCTGCCTTTTCATTTTGATCCTGGCGATCCCTCCCTCTCGGACTATCCGGCATTGTCCGTGCTTGCAGTTTTGACGCAAGCAATCGGGCTTCCCGTATTCGTGCTATGCGCAGCCGCTCCGACACTACAGAGTTGGCTGGCTCGTGGATTTCAACTCGATCCCTACAGATTATATGCAGCGAGCAACGCCGGAAGTTTATGCGGTCTCCTGGCCTACCCGTTTTTAATCGAGTGGACGCTGGGCTTACACAGCCAGGCAATCGTTTGGCAGTTTGGCTACGCTGCGCTGATTCTACTGTTTGCCAGTTTGGGCTATCTTGCGGCGCGCGCCGAACAGGTAAAGCCCGAAGCCCCTGCCCTGCCACGTTTCGAACTGCCGCGCAGTCGTGCGCTTGCGACCTGGATCTCACTCTCGGCGGCGCCTTCTGCGCTCCTTGTTGCCGTGACCTCATATATCACCACCGATATCGCTCCGGTCCCCCTCTTTTGGGTTCTGCCCTTAGTTATTTATTTGGCGACTTTTATCCTGGCGTTTCGAAAGAACGGGTTCTCGATAACCAGACCGCTCGAGCGCATCTTTATTCTCTTAGCGATAGCACTGCAGGTAATCATAGCGATGGAAGCCTCGCAGCCGGCGCTTTTGCTCATTGGAATGCATCTCGCCTGCCTATTCCTTGGCAGCTTGCTTTGCCACTCCGAACTCGCGCGCTCTCGCCCGGATGTTTCGCTACTCACCACCTTCTACTTGGCTATTTCGATTGGCGGAGTACTTGGAGGGATTTTTTCCACGCTCATCGCGCCGGTTCTTTTCACAAAACTGATCGAATACCCCTTTTTACTGGCGGTGATTCTTATTGCATACGGATTTTGCAGCGATCGTAGTGCAGCCCGGCGAAGCCTCGTTGTGGGATTCGTATCCGTATTAACCATTGCTACACTTTTCTCCCTCTTTATTTTGCCTCTTGTCGCCCCGCATGGGGAGGGTCGCGCATTCTTGCCAGTGGCCTTTGCTATTCCCGCCATAGCCTGCTTGTATTTTTCGGCTAGCGCCTGGCAGGCGGGCTGGAGCTTGCTCGCACTGTTCTTCGGCGCTCTTCTCTACAGCAGCACCCACGGCTCGGAAATATTCAGATACCGCAGTTTTTATGGAACGCTACGAGTGGCGCAACCGGCAGGCAAGAATGAGATGGCGCTCGTACATGGACATGTAGTTCATGGGCGGCAGTCCCTGGCGGAACGCTCCGCATGCGTGCCACTTGGATACTATCACCAGCGCGGCCCAGCCGGTGAGTTTTTCATGGCTTTCCAAGCTTCACATGCTTCGGCCGATCAGCATGTCGCGGTGGTGGGACTCGGAGCGGGAGCACTTGCCTGCTATGCGCGTAGTGAAGAAAAATGGCGATTTTTTGAACTGGATCCGGGAGTCGACATGATCGCCCGCGATGAGAGGTACTTTACTTTTCTGCGCAACGCCCAGACTCCGATACAAAGCATTTTAGGCGACGCTCGCCTGAAGCTCGAATCTCTGCCCGATCATAGTGTATCGCTGTTGGTGCTCGATGCTTTTAGCTCTGACAGCGTTCCCGTCCACTTGCTAACTAAAGAAGCGTTCGATCTCTACCGCCGAAAATTGAAACCTCACGGCTACATACTGGCACATATCTCGAATCAATTTTTAGATCTTACGTCGGTGCTTGCCGACATTAGCTTGGCGCAGAACTGGGCGGCAAGATTAAACGATGATCGCGTCATGGATCCACTTGAGCCCAGAAAGGATGCATCTACCTGGGTCGTACTGGGGCGAGACGACGCTGACTTGCAGTCGCTCCGACTGAGCTCTCATTGGAAACCTTTGACAACCGCAAGTCCCGCCGAACCGTGGAGCGATGACTTCAGTAATATCGTACAGGTTTTGAGCTGGCGTCCGTAACTATGCGCTTCAGACCAAAAGCGCGTTATCGTCGTTCTCGATTATTTCTTTAATGCGCTTGATCCAGTGTTCAGGCGCTTCATTTTTTGAAATCCAATTGTCGGCGCGGCTTTCCTTTGCCAGCTTCTCGAGATCCCTATCCGGCAGGTTTGAGAATAAAGCAATCTTCAGGTCGCTCTTGCTCTCCTTGATCATTTTGCAAACTTTGGTCCCAGGAACCCCGGGCATTTGCACATCACACAGCAATAGGTTTGCCTGTTGCGTGAACAGGTAGTCGTGGATCTGAGAGTAATCGGTCGCGGTAAAGACCTCGTAGCCTTGCTGAGTAAGAATGAATTTCAAAATCTGAAGGATCATCTCATTGTCATCGAGGCAAAGAATCTTAGTCACCTTAGGATCTATTACCGGCGGAGACTCAAGCTCTCCCGTTGCGCCGTTATTCGGGACAGCGGAGACCGACTCCACCTTCCAGCCTGCCTTGAGCTGCTCTGCGGCCAAGGCGCTCGCATTTAAAAACGAAAGGACGTCAGGAAAACGATTGTCTTTTTCTTTTTCAATCGCCGTGAACACCAGCTGCTCTAGAGCGGGGGGCAAACCCAGACGCTCGGCAAAAGGTTTGGGACGTCGCGTAATGTGCATGAGAAGAGTCAGAAGTACCGTCTCCCCCTTGAAGGGAACTTCACCTGTCAGCATTTCGTAGAGCATGATGCCGACCGAGTAGATGTCGGCTCGGTAGTCCAGATCGCTTTCTCCGGCAGCTTGTTCCGGCGACATATAGAAGGGAGTTCCGATTGAGGTACCCTTAAGCGTAGATCCTGAATCGGTAATGATTCCCTCTTTAAGCTTGGCCACACCGAAATCGAGAATCTTCACCACATTCTCGTTGTTCTCGTTCTTCTGAACCATGATGTTTTCAGGCTTGATGTCACGGTGAATGATACCGAAATTGTGCGCCGCTTCGAGCACTATTAGAACCTGCTGCGTGATATCGAGAGCTTCCGCCGGATCCAGCGCGCCATTGTTTGCAAGGAGTTCTGAGAGCGGCTGCCCTTCGCAGTAATCCATCGCCATGTAGTAAAGTCCGTCCTCGGTTTGACCGAAGTCGCGAAGCTGGATTGAACCGGGATGAGAGAAGCGCTGCAAAATTGCGGCTTCTTGCTTGAAGCGTTCGATAAAGTGTTCATCGCTGGAGAACGAACGATTGAGCAGCTTGAGCGCATAGGGGACTCCCAAAATACTGTGCTTCACAAGAAACACTTTGCCGTAGCTGCCTTTTCCGAGCACGCGCACGACATCATATTTAGAGGCAATTTGCTCTGTCACCCTAATGCCCTGACTTTATTCGACAATTTCGCCAGCACTGTTGGCGATAGAAACCGTCAGGTATACAGTCGGCGCAATTCCGAAAGAAGATAAGAGAACAAATACGAAGGTTTAAGGTTTGCGTACTACCCCTAGGTGGTGGGCAGCTCGCCAATTCCTCGGTGTCCTAAGCGCGCCGGGTAGTTCAAAATACTCTAAAGACCCATACCCTATGAGCGATCCCTACCGTTACCCCAAGCTACGCTACCCCGTCGACATGCGCCTCGAGCGTTTAGAGGGACAGGAAGTTTTACTGCTCACCTGTCCGCTCGGAATTGCACCGACACCGCTTTGTCTCGTACCCGCAGTCGGCCCCATCATTGCCGCCTTCGAAGGACACCGCTCCATTGACGAGATCACTCAGCAGTTTTCACCCTACGGCATCAAACAAGAACTAATACGAGAACTCGCTGCACTTCTCGACAAGCACCTCTTCCTAGCCGGGCCGAATTTCGCTGCCGCTGAGCAATCACAAAAGAACACCTTCCGCACCTCGACGACACGCCCTGCAGCGCTAGCCGGTAGCGGCTATCCATCCATACCGGAAGAACTGGCGCGCGAAATTGACGGATACCTTTCGATACCTCAGCAACAGATCTCCGTAGCAAGCGGAAAGATGCTCGGTCTTGTATCCCCGCATATTGATTATCGTCGCGGTGGTGTCGCTTATGGAATCACCTACAACCAATTACGCGGCGAAGATCACGATCTCTACATAGTAATCGGCACCTCGCATCAATACAGCAAGCGCAAGTTTCACCTGACGAGAAAAAATTTCCCGACGCCTCTGGGAGTTTTGCCAACCGACCACGAGTTCGTCGACGGACTAGCCCTGCGCTACGGAATAGAGCGCAGCTACGCAGACGAGTTCTTGCATCGCCGTGAACACTCGCTAGAGCTGCAGCTCCCTTTCATTCACCGCATAACGACCCGACCGCGCATGGTGCCGATTCTGGTTGGAGGTTTTCATGAGATGGTGCTGGCAGGAAAGTACCCCGAACAATTCGAAGAATACGATGCTTTCGCTTCAGCACTCACGGAAGGACTCAAGGAACGTTTGGGAACAGGACAACGCATCTGTATAATTGCGGGCGTCGACATGGCGCACGTCGGGCAATCCTTTGGCGATGAGAAGAAACTGACGCCGGAATTTATGGAAGAGGTGCGCCGGCGCGACCTGCAATATCTCGACACCATCAAGGAGCGCGCGAAACATAGAATGTTCGCCCATATCGCCGAAGATGAGGATGCGCGCCGAATTTGCGGCTTTCCGACCATGTATACGGTGCTGGACGTGCTGGAGAGGCTCGGCATACCGTTTGAAACACGTCAATTCGACTATCGGCAAGCAGTCGACTACCAGCGCGAATGTGCTGTGACCTTTGCGGGCCTTGGATTATATTTACCACATGCTGCTTCGTGAAAAATGTCTGCGCGCCGCGCAGGATCCGCACAAGGCGCTGGCGCGCCTAGCGTTACAGCTTCACAAGCTGAGCTCAGAGAATTCATTCTATCGATCATTCGTTCAAGTCTTCGATCAAGCGCTCTCAAAAAATGAACCGTCTCCTCAGGGTTCGCTGTGGGGAGCGAGCTTTGCCGCGAAAGACAACATGATGATTCGCGGGTATCCGACAAGTTTTGGAATCAAACCGGAAGTAATCGCACAAGCAGAACTGACTGCACGTAGCATCTCGGATCTGCAACAGTGCGGAGCGACGTTATTTGGATCAAGCAATCTCGATGAGCTGTGCCTTACCCATGACGGGAGCAACTCCTTTTTCGGGCGGGTCGTAAACCCGCTGGATGCTGGGCTGAGAGTACTGGGGTCCAGTTGCGGAGCTGCGGCTGCCGTCGCGCATGGCCAAGTGGATTTCGCTTTGGGAACTGATTTCGGTGGCAGCATTCGTATGCCCGCTGCCTCATGTGGATTGTGCGGCTTCAAGCCCAGCCCTGCGTTCCTGCCTGAATCGGGAATTCTCCTACTCAGCGAAACACTCGACACTTGCGGCCTACTCACAAAGTATAGCGATGATGCCGTTTTTATTTTAGAGAGTCTCGGCAAACGTGTTCAGCAGGCGGTCGATATAGGCTCAACCACGTTCCTCATCCCAAAAGCAAAACACAGCACTATGCTTGACGAAGCAATGGCTGCTTGCTTCGAACAAATACTAACTCGCCTGCGAGGACAGTGCTCCGTTCGAGAATGGGATCTCGATATTTCTTTTGAGGAAATTCTGGAGACACGAAAGATTCTCGCCATCGAACATTGCGCCCGTAAAATTGAAGAACTTGGCATTTCCCCTTCGACACTTCCCGCAGCGGGCAAAGCGGTGATTCTCTTCTTTAAGGAGTTAAGTATTGCGCGACGTGCCGCGGCGCTTTGCCGGGCACAGGAAATCTCGTCGTTACTTGCGGCAGCGATTCCCTCGCGCAGTATCCTGTTAACCCCAACGCTGCCCGTTCCGGTTCCAGCAATCTCGAATCAAATGAGCAGCTCTTCAGACCCCGTGCCGCTTAATCTATTTCTCGCTGTGGCGAACCTGTGTGGATTGCCGTCCCTCGCGCTTCCAACGGACCTAAAAGTGGGAAGTCTGCCCTTCTCGGTGCAACTTGTCGGGCCCTCCAAAACGGACATGCAGCTATTGGCACTGGGCTCAGAATTCGAAAGAAAAGTCTGCGCCGCCCCCGAATAAATTCAATCAAGTCAGCATCTTAGCAACATTCCCCACAATCACTGAAGCATTTCCCCCCTCAGCGCTGATATGTGTTTATATTGGTTTTCACGGTTTTAGAGTTCTTTTTTGAGGATCGTCAGATGGAAAATGAGAACAAAGACGTTAATTTCTTCGAGAAGTTCGGTCTTGAGGTAACTTCTGGCGATGTAGAGATCGGCCAGACCTATCCGATCTATGGCATGATCACAAAGTTAATCGATGACACTCCCGGCAACGTCATCGTAGAAATCAATTTTTCAATCCGCGCCAATATGGCGATCCCGGATCAAGATAAAGTGGAATTACTCAAACAGCGCGCTTTTGAGCCTGGAATCTTCGTATCAACGGTTAAGACAAAAGATCCTGGCCTGCATGTAGACTGCAGCACGGTGGTTTTTGGTCGCCGTCAGCAATTTAGCGCATAATCTCAAAATAGAGTTGAGACTGAGGGGCTGGACCGCAAGGTTCGGCCTTTTTTTTGCTCTGCGTGGTGCTGCCAAGCGGGCTCCTGGCTCTTACACTCAAATATGCTAATGTGCCGCTAGCATCGTACAACCCGTATTTGTGAGTGGTTTGCATGACCGTGGCCAATCAAAACTCGACCTCCCCGCAGCCTTCTTCACAGAAGCCAAAAAGCCAGTCTTCAGAAGTTTTCTCCTTTCTCAAGACTCTCGCGATTTTCCTCGCTGCCGCCTTTTTTTTGCGCGCCTCCGTGGTCGAAGCATTCAAGATCCCGTCGCTTTCCATGTTCCCAACTTTGCGAATCGGCGATCATATATTAGTGAGCAAACTCTCTTATGGCTTAAGACTCCCGCTCATGACGGATTCTCTCTTTCTGTTCGACACACCGAAGCGTCAGGACATTGTTGTCTTTACACGCCCCGACGAACCAGAAACATCCGAAGATGAGTCGAGCATAAACATCATCAAGCGTGTAATCGGTCTTCCTGGCGATACCGTCGAAGTACGCGGCACGAAAGTCTTCATCAACGGGGAACCCCTCGATGAACCGTATGCTCGCTGGCAAGATCACGGAATTCCCGATGGCTACTTTGGCCCTGACAAAGTTCCCGACGGGCATGTCTTTCTGCTTGGCGACAACCGCGATCGATCCAAAGATTCTCGCTTTTGGAAAGAACCATTTCTGGACATTTATCGCATCAAGGGGCGCGCTCTCTTCATTTACTGGTCGTGGGATAGTCTCGATCGCATCGGCACGGTTTTGCACTAAGTACGAATTCGCGATCAAAAGGTCAGCACGATGAAATATTTCTCGATCCCTTCCGCAGTTATTCTCAGCGCCAGCGGTCCACACGCCGAGCGTTATCTACAGATTCGACTCACGAACGATCTAAAGCAACTGACTGCGCAACGCGCACTCCAGGCAGCTGCCCTCACTCCGCAAGGTCGCACTGAAGCACTCTTTACGGTGTTCAGTGTAGCGCCGAATAGCTACATGCTGATTGCGGACGGTGGCAACCCTCAGGTGGTACTTGAGGGGCTTACGCGTTTTGTGGTCACTGAACGTATTGAGTTTCGAGATGTATCTAGCGAGTACGTGTTGATACACATGATTCCGAATCGAGAAAAGGAGGACATGGGCGCGTTTGTCCCTGTCGCTCCTAGTCACGGCCATGATTTTTCCCGAGTCTCAGCGGGTTCAATTCAATTTATCTCTCGACAGCGATCCGCGGAACAGGGCTGGGATATTGTGGTGCCAAGGGAGCAGAGCGCCGCGTTTATATCGCGACTTGTTGAGAAGAAGGCTGTCGAAATTTCCTCTGCCGAACAAGAGTTACTCAGGTTGCGCGCCGGCATTCCCATGTTCCCCGTGGAGATTGGCCCTGAACATATTTTCTCGGAGTCTGGTCTAACGCAGGCGATTTCCTTCACCAAGGGTTGCTACACAGGTCAGGAGGTCATCGCGAAGATAGACGCTCTAGGCAAGCCACCGCGCCGCCTGTTGCAACTAAAACTGGCAGGCGCAAAGGCAATTAGTCAAAAAGCGCCCGTCGAGGCGGAGGGTGAGACGAGATCAGCCGGCGAGATTCTATCTAGCGCAGTAGACCAAGAGAGCGAGTGTACTTGGGCTTTTGCTAGCATTCGCAGCTCTATCGACACGACGAAGGTTGCAATTTCAGTAGAGGGACGATCTGCTACCGTCGGCGCTTCTGTAGCTGCCGCAGCCCGAATGGAATAATAAACACCACCGCGCACAACACAACCAGCCAGTTGAGAGCGAGGCAGAGTATGGTGTAGCGATCGAAGGAATGCGAAAGCACTCCTGCGCTAACGAGAACATCACGAATCGCGAAGAGCTGCTGCGCCGCAGGAAGAGCCCAGAGTAAAAAGAGCTCTGCCGCAATCGGAATAGCAAAAAACAACACAGCACAAGCATTACGAAATCGCCTTTCGCATTGACGACGACGAAGCACGTCTCGCTCAAGGACTCGTACGAGGTAGATCACATAAAGACTTAGAAAACACCAATACGGCAGCAATGCCCAGAAGCCTCCCGCCGGACTTTCAGTTAAACTAATACCCTTGGGACTTATCGCCGTAGTGAAGACGGTGCCGCGCGGAGCAAGCAAAGCAAGCTCAGCGCTGTTAACGATGGCCGCCTCTGCGCTAGATAAAATGCGCTGCGAACCGAGCGGGATGCCGGCTCTACTACCCTCGAGGTGAGCCTTCCCAAAAAAGACGGCAAACTGAACCATGAGCAATACGCCAAGGCATACCGCACCGCGCATCCAAATACGCACTGAATTCCTAAGATCTCGCCGAACCGATGCGAGAAGAAAAAGCGGCATGGAAAAGATTGCCGCATAGAAGGCAAAGCTTAGAACGATATTGGAGACAATCTTACTAAGGATAGGAACTTGCTGCGAAGCGATCCAACGCGCGCTCAACCAAGAACCAGTTACAGTTTCAAATCTCCAAATACCAAGGGCGCAGAAAACCAAACAACCAAGAAAAAGCGCGGCATGACGCCCAGCGCGCTGTTTAGGCGAAAACCCCGCAAAATCGCTCTCATCCGGCACTTCCACTTGCGGCATCGCGATATAGCCGTCCTTAGTTTTAGGGGTATTTCCAGCCCACATTCGCTCGAACACCGAAGGCTGCGGTTCATCGAGAGTGGCAGGTGAACGCAAACCGAAAGAAGGATCCTCCAGCTCAAGAGCCTCCTCTTCGAGCCCGAGCTCCTTCGATCGAGACTCAGGTACAACGACTGACGCGACTGGAACTCCACTCTCGCCCTGTTCATTGAGGAATTTCACGATCTCCTCGGCGCCGGACGGTCGATCGATTTGATCCTTCTGCAACATGCGAAGAATTAGATCATTCAGCCACATCGGCATCTCCGGACGCAGCTCGATGGGAGGGACTGGAACAGTCTCCAAGTGTTTGCACATCATTTCCACGGGAGATTCAGCTTCAAACGGCAAGCCCCCGGTTGCCATTTCATAAGCGACAACGCCAAGAGCATAGAAGTCTGCGGCTGGGCCGACATTTCTACCAACCCACACTTCCGGAGCCATGTAGGGAATACTGCCGATCACCTCATTGTGCCCAGTTAGATCGGACACTCCCGGCTTGGCCACACCGAAGTCCGTAATCTTTATGAACCCCTCTGGTGTCAGTAGGACGTTACCCGGCTTGAGATCGCGGTGAATGATGTCGGCCTGATGAATCGCGTATAGGCCTTTCGAAATCTCTCTGAGAATCGAAGCGCACTGCTCGAGATCCATCGGACCAGCGGCCAACTTTTCTTTGAGAGTAACACCCTGGGCGTACTCCATGGTGAAATACAATCGCCCATTCTCACGACCAGCGTCGAAGGTGCGAACCACGTTGGGGTGCGTAACCTTTCTTGTCAGCTGGACTTCCCGCAAGAAGCGCTTCGTGTGTTTTTCGTTCTGACAAAGCTGTGAATGCAGAATTTTCAGCGCGACTTCGTCGTCCCCGAGCATGGAGTCTGTCGCAAGGTACACGGCGCCCATTCCACCGCTTCCGAGGAGCTTTTTGAGAATATAGCGGCCGGCAAACGGAATGGCCGAATTGAGACTTAGCTCTTCGCTCTCCAAGACTGTTTCTTCCCGAAAATACCCAATAGTCTTCTACTAGTAAGTCGGCTGACGGGCCGCGCAGCTGAAGACTCACCGACAAAGCCCCTGCCCAGCCCTTGAATCTGGCGTAAGACTGCGCAATGATTCGAGGAAATCTCAAAGGAGAGAACCATGAAACAGCTCGCACTACTCGACTATCAGCGCCATTTCATTGATTTCTTGGTGCGCTCCGGCGCCCTTACCTTTGGTGACTTCGTTACCAAATCCGGACGCAAAACTCCCTATTTTGTGAATACCGGGAACTTCAATGACGGCGCGAAGATTACCGAGCTGGGTAAATTTTACGCAGCGCACATTATGCAAAGTGGGCTAAATACCAGCACCATTATTTTCGGTCCCGCCTACAAAGGAATTCCGCTTTGTGTAACCACGAGCGCAGCTCTTTTTTCCGAGTTCAAGCTCAATGTCGGATTCAGCTTCGATCGCAAAGAAGTTAAAGATCACGGCGACGGCGGCAAAGTTGTGGGCCAGAAAATCAAGGATGGGGACAAGGTAGTTATCGTCGAGGACGTGATCACCGCCGGCACTACCCTACGCGAAGTCGTTCCATTTTTAAATTCTATCGCCAAAGTGCAACTCAATGGCGTGGTCATAGCAGTGGACCGCTGCGAGAAAGGCAGCGGCACGCTTTCCGCGGTACAAGAGGCTCAAGAAAGCATGGGCGTGAAAGTGTTTCCAATCGTAACGATCCATCATATCGTTCAATATCTGTCTGCTCCGAATGGCAGCTCCCTGACCTTGGATCAGAATTTACAGCAACGCATTGCTGCATATCTTGAAACCTATGGCGCTTAGAAAGTTGGTTTTTACTTTAATCGGCAGCTTCGCACTCTTGTCACTACCCATGCGAGCAACTGCCGACGTTGCGCTAGACCCCGCCAAGGAAGCTGAGGCACAGGCTTTGTTTGCCGACATAATGAGTCCGTATTGCGTTGCACGATCGCTACGCGATTGTCCAAGCTCGGCCGCGCATGACTTACAGGATGAGATACGCGGGAAACTTGCGACCGGTCAAACCAGCCAATCCATAATGCAGGATCTACTGGCGAAGTTCGGCCAGAAGATCAGAGCCACTCCCGAGAAGAGCGGCTTCGGTCTTTTGGGTTGGTTAACCCCCATCGCGTTCGCGATCTTGGGGATGATAATTCTCGCCCTGCGCTTTCGTCACATCAAAGAGTCCGCCCCAGCACCAGAGGCGAAAGGCGTTGATCCTGAAATGGAAAAGCGAATCAACGAAGAGCTTTCGAAGTTTTAGAAATGCTGTCAGCGCCGCATTCAGCTGGCAGGCTGCAAAGTCTTGAGGTCACGCTCTAAGAACTCAAAAGCTTGGTCATCGGTACCTTGGTAGTACCCCCGAACTTGGCCCTGACCATCCAGCAAGACCAGACGGCTCGTGTGCTGCGTAGGATCCTCGGTCGAACCAAGTTTAACAGAAGCAAGAATTTGCGAGACCACTTCATCAGGCCCAGTCAGAAAA
>JAFLCA010000124.1 GCA_017302875.1 Deltaproteobacteria bacterium | reverse complement strand
GTGTTCCTGCGCTAACTTTTGAATGGTGCTGTTTGGTAATGGGTGCTTCAGAAAGTAAGCGACTTCAGCCGCATGGGCTCGCCCCACAAGAACGTTTTTTTTGTCCCGGAACTTCCCAATTCCGCAGCATCTCGGCCATATAAGCCGAACGCAACTGGCAATGGTTAAGTTCTAGGCCGTGCCGGAGCTTATATTCAATTGCCACGTACGGCGGAAATCCACCCGAAGCGATTATTTGTTCGGGAATTGCAGATATTTTCTTCAACGAGGGAAAAAGCCCGACATCTCCAAGGGCGAGTTGACCGTCTCTCTCGGCATCGACCCGTGAATTTTCTGCAATCATTTCGAAGGGTGAGTTCGGCCCAGGGATTAGATGAGCGAGAACCCCCAGCTGCATCTGCGCTGCTGCGGAAATCTGCTCGAATGCGGAGCGGGATTTCACCATCTCAGTTACCACGCGATGGTCTTTCAGCTCGATAGAGTCTGGAATGCTAAAAACTGAGCCTAGGTTCTGTTCATGCATCCAGTTCGTTCCGTCTTGAACTGTTTTGCTTATTGCATCAACCGAACGACTTCCAAGAAGGAAGGAATGTACAACGCCCAAGATGCCGTAAGTTTGCCCAGCGACCTCAACTTTAAGCAGAGGCACAGGAGCGCTCAGCGCTTCACTTCCATAGCGCGGACCCATTTCCTTACAGGCTGCTAACCAATCGCGCTCTACATGACGCAGAAAACGAGTTTCAGAAGGGAAGGTCACACCCTTATCTTTGTACACCTGCAAGAGATCTGCTGTGCTATCGACACTCGTCAGCTCCGCGTAGGTAAGACGAACGCGCGCGGGCCGTTCGCTAGCAGGAGTGGCTAATGACTCAGAGAAATTCAGCTGGGCCAGATCGAGTGGGGCGTCTGCATCGATAGGCTTTGAGTGAGTTGAGGGTTCTACTTGGTCGACATTCGCGGCGGTGCTGGGGCGGTTTAAGGACTGCTCGGCTAAGGACATGGCTTTGAACTCCACTCGTATCAGTCCTTCGTAGAATAGCCCATGCCGGAATGCTAACCACGCGGCTGAGAACGTGTGTTCGGGCAGGCGCATCGAATTGCATTCCTAAGCATCGAGGTCGACTAAGAAAATACCCACAGCCCGGAGCGTTGCTGCGGGTGTGCGACAAGAAGCTTTAAATCCTAGATATCTATGGGGAGATTTTACGTTTTGATGATCATGGAGAGCTTGGTGACCGCCTCGAGGGGAACGAGTTTGCGGAGCTAGCTGAGGTTCTAAAAGGGGTTACGGAGGACTCAGGCCTCGATCGTTTTGCCAAGAAAAGCGACTCTTGGGATGTGAGTGACTGTTTTTCACCTCAAACTATGCGGCAATCCTCAGATATTGGGGGTTCCACGAGCACTAGCGAGGAGCCGCCATCTTCATAGTCAATTCGAGTAATTAGCCCGCTGACGTAAGTTGGGTTCTGAAAAAGTTTGACTGAGCCTGGGCGGCACAGTATCTCTACTGCACCTTATCCTGTAGTTCAGAGATGTTGTATGCCACCAGTAAGTTCTCAATCCTCACAAAGCCTTTCTAGTCCAGCGGTTGTTCCTGGCGCACTTCCAGCGGAATCGACGGTTTCCAGCGTTAGTGGGCTATTCAGGATCGAGAATGATCCGCAAGGCGGGCTGCGCCTTGTTGGGTCAAACAAGCTGCACCCGCTGCTCGATCATCGTATGCATTCTATTATTGGGATGCGTCTCGGTGACGAAGGTAAGGGCAGAAGTATTACGGAAGTTATCGACGAACTGCGTTGCTTAACCGGCATCGAGAATCCTGTTGCCTTAGTAATCAAGGTGAATGGCGGCGCAAATTCGGGGCACACCGTGATTATCGAGCATGAGGGCGAGACGGTGAAACTGGGCCTCAACCTCACTCCTACCGGTATTGCAGACAAGGGGGTGCGTCACGTCGCACTTGGGGGCGGCGTGCTCGCCGATCCATTTAAGCTCACCAATGAGGGGAATTTCTTAGATTCTTACGGATTAGATTATTGGAACCGCTTGCTGATTGATGAGAACTGCATGGTTGCAGATATCTCCCATCGTATTCGTGATATCGCTGATGAAAGCCACCGCCCATTCCCGCGTGGATCGACTGGTCGTGGCATTTCGCCGGGCTACGAAGATGAGAGCAATTTATCCGCGATTCGCTGGAGCCTGTTTCGCACGGGTGACTTCGAAGCTTTCAAGGTCTTGATGCAAGATCGCCTCGAGCGTTGTGCAAATCGCGCGCGCTACGAGTGTGGCTGGACTGAACAGCAGTGGAACGCGGTATTCGAGGACATCACTCAGAAAGAAATCAAGGCGCATGAACCGGCCCTTAAGCGCGGCACGGTCACTGCGGATTCTTTAGATATGACACGCTTTCGCGGCGCTGAGCCGTTCACGTTCAACGTGGATCGAGTGATCGAGGAATACTGGAAGGAGGGTGTGCGCCGAGCAAGTTTGGTTACCGACGTCGGTGAGGCTGCATTACGTATTGTGAGTCACGGGTCTGAGCATGTCATTTGTGAGCATGGGCAGGGGCAGGGCCTCGATAAGCGCAATGGGACGTCGAAGAGTCGTACCGGATCTCACACAGGTACGTCCGAGATTCACACCTCGATTCGTTATCCCGTTACGCGACGCATCAATGTGATCGGAATTGGCAAGGCTTACGAAAGTGCCGTCGGCTCCCACGACTTTATTACGAAGATGGATCCGGATCAGGGGCCAGATGTTGCGCTGGCCGCGAAGCTGCGCAGCACGGAGCGCGGCGTCACCACTGGGAGACAGCGCGATGTTGGGCACTATGATGCCGTACAAAACGGGCAGGTATTGCGTACGCACGGCGTTGATTGGCTTGGAATTAACTCGATCGATCGCCTGACTCACGAGGGTGCATGGCAGGGCAATCTTAAGGTTTGTATCGGATACCAGCGACCAGACGGGGAACAGATTCAGTTCGTGCCGCGCGAGGAACGCGATCGTAAGGGCTTGAAGCCCATCTACATAGAAATGCCCGGCTGGGCCGAGGACATCAGCGGTACCAATAGCTTTGCTCAGTGGCCTCTGGCAGCGCAGCGATATTTCGCAACGCTGATAGTCGCTCCTACCAAGATTGGATTTCGTGGCATGTTGCATACTCCTCCGTCTCCGCGAGCGCTATTCGCAGGAGTGGGGCCTGGGCAGGGTCAAATCGTGAAAGATATACCTGAGTACGCGGGGCTTGAAGCCTTAGCATACGAAGTTCCGATTTTTGGACCGCCACCTCCGGCGAGTGAGTCTTAGTAGCAACTTGTTGTTAGTGCTTGAGTGATTCGGGCGGAGCTCTCGCATCTGCTATGCTCGGCAATCAGTTCTGGTACGAATCGAGATGTGCCGACCTAGATCAAGCCTATGGCAATCAAAGCGCGACGCTGTCCTCTCTGTGCACAAGCCCACACCAACGCTGTCTTCACGGTCGATAAGCGAACGTTCATTGAGTGTCCTGAGTGCGATCTGCTTTTTGTGGACGAGGGATCCTTCCTTTCGCTTGAGCAAGAAAAACAACGCTACGATCTGCATCAAAACGATGCATCGGATAGCGGATACGTGGCGCACTTGAGCCGTCTCAAAGACGCGCTGTTACCATACCTACTGCCGGAAGCACGGGGCCTTGATTTTGGATGTGGCCCCGCGCCGGTGCTCGCTCAGCTGTTCACGGCGCAAGGTTTTGAAATGCAAAACTACGACCGAGTCTATTCGCCTGTAGTCCCTTTGTCGGCTGCGCCGTTCGACTTCATCACCTGCTGCGAGGTGGCAGAACATTTTCAATGTCCCTCCGAAGAGTTCTCGCTGATGCGTTCGCTCAGTAAAGCGGGAAGCTGGATCGCTTTGATGACGAATTTCAGAACTCCGGATCGGCGCGGTCCGGATTGGTGGTACCTAAAAGATCCGACGCATATGTGCTTTTATTCGGCTGATACCCTCCACAAGCTTGCTGCCTTGCAAAATTGGCGGCTCTTGCACGCCAAGGACGATATCGCTCTGTTTCAGGTCGCCTCTTGAAAGACCTGCGTCTAGTATTCTCAAGTTTTTAGAGGGCTTATCTCGGGTCTGGAATAAGGAATAGAAACTACCTTATAGTGCCAGCGGAAGGGAGCGTTTGCCGCCCGCGTATTGTTGTTTGGAGTTGATATGGTTGGTGCTTCTACTGCTGTAACCGGCGCTGATACGGGATTTTCTTTGGCCTCAGGAGTCGATCTGCATGGCGCAGCCTTTGCGCCTGAAGCCTGCGTTGATCGAGCCTTACTCAGATTGGCGCACGAAAAAGCACAGCTCGGACTTACTTTTCAGCGCTGTCTCCCCGGAAGTAACTGTAGTGGGGACGCTTCCCCGGAGCTTCGTTCCAGCACCTACGCTTCTTTGCGTGAACCGAAGCAGCCGATGCTTGGCTACACTTTGAACTGTCGCAGTTCCGAAAGTGGTAAAGTTATGTTCTTTATCGGAACCCCGCACGGTGACCTGAAGATTGAGTCGGATCAGGCCTGCCGTCAGCTTCACGTCAGCGATCTTCGTAATGAGATTTCAATATTTCTAAATGAAAGCGGACTTATCCAGCGTCTTAAGATTCGCGGTGAAAATCGACTGACCCTCAGCGACGATGCAGAGATGCAAGAAGTTGCAGTCACTATGGATCGAATGGCGGAGGGATTACTGAGAGCCAATCAGATTGTGCGCTGGACCTTCCACGGTTTTGCTTCCGAAGCGCGCCGCGCCGCTCTGAACTCTTAATGAAGGAAGTCGCTATAAGCGTTGTAGAATAACGAGATCCGCGCTGTGGTTGGATTGCGGTTGCCACGGGCGGTAGTTTTCCTGAATGCCGGGCGCTGCTGCCAGCTTCTCTATGGAGCATTTGCCTGCCAAGGCAACTACCCACGAGGGCTTAAGTCGGCGCACTGCTTCCGCGTGCCAGTCCAGAGCGAGCTGCGGGTCACGTTGCTTTTCCGCCTCGATGATAGCGAGGACTTCCGGACTATTAATGCCTGAAGAATCAAAAATATAATTATTCTTCAGCTCGTACCCAAGCAGGCCGGTTTCACAGAGGTAGAAGGTATCGGTGTTTTTGGCTGCTGTTGCGAGAGCTGGCGCGTATTGCGCGTAGGTCAGTACGTTCGCGAATCTTTCGCTGATTCGCAAATGAAAGCTATACGCATAGGAGAGTACGGCTAAAGCAAACACCACACGAAAGGCTTTCTCCCAGGTTGCGACGCGGGGAAAAGCGGACCGGTAGTGAGTTGCTGCGGCGCTTAAACCCGAAACTCCAAGCAGGAGAAGAAACAGAAGAATCGGATAGTAATACCAGTAGAAGATCGGATCGACGCCGGAAAAAACCAATCCGAGAATATACAACACCAGCCAGCCCGCTATCAGCAGGCAGAAAGAGCGCTGCGGACTCGGAAAGCGCCACACGCAATACAGGCCGCTCAGTCCGACGAGCCAAGCTAGAATATCCAGATCATTGCGCATCGTGCGATGGAACAGTGCGTATAAATTGTCGCTGATGCTTCCGGAGTGTATGACGCGTTTTGCCAAGACTGAGTGCGGAATGAGCGCGCCGTAGAAGTAATACTCAATGCACAAGGCCGGGATGACTAGAGCCAGATAGGTCAGCGCAAATTGCAGCGGAATTCTTCGAGAGCTAATTCCCTGCTGAACGAGGATCGCAACCGGAACTAATATGCCATCGGGTCTAAGCCCAAGGCACAGCGCTGCCAGAATTCCCGCGCGGACCTGACGCTGTTCCAATGCTGCCTCGAAGGCCAACAGAATAAGCAGCACATACAGCGCCGCTTCCATTCCAGAGGTAGCGCCCATGTGAATGATCGGAAAAAGCATAAGGGAAGCGAAAACCGCGAGGTACTCCAGCGAGGAGAGATTAATCAACGCTGCCTGCCGTAGAACGACGAGAATGCTAAAGGCGCAAGCCAGCAATCCTGCCAGGCAAGAAAAAGTCTCAAGCGGTATGTGCGCTAACGTCGCAAGTGAGAGGCAGAATGCCCACAGGGGACTGGTGGTCCCTAAAACCCACTGGCCCATATTGTAGAGTAATCCGTGGCCGCGGCTCACATTCTCCGCGTAGCGAAAGGTGATATAGGCATCGTCTGCTATCGGGTAACGCCCCAGAAAGGCCAGCGCTACTACAAGGGTGAGGGATACCCAGAGCCAAATACCATAGCCGTTTGTAGATTGCTTATTTGAGGTATCGGTCTTCATTTTCCTACCTCGTCGCGCGCTATCGATATTCGAGGCAGCCACAGAGCGAGGCTTGCTGAGCTGAGCGCTGCCAGCAACACCGAAATATTATGTAATGCAGCCAAGAAATCTCGATGCGGGCTGCCGGGAACAAACGTTGGAATAATAAAAACTGCCCCGATCCACAATGCTAGAAGCAGAATGGCGAGTGGAGACTTGATTACAGATGCCCGGTATTCGTACAGACTAATCAAGAGAATGTAACTAAGTACGGCCGCGTGTCCCCACACCACAGGGGTTAACACCACACTGAAGCAGGTCAATCCAACTATGGCATCGCGAAGCTTCGGTGTTCGGTATGCCCAAGCGAAGATCGCCACAGCCAACAGCAATGGCAGGAATGGCATCGTGATTTGGAGCAGCCGCTCTGACTCGAACAAGGGGACCGCGAGCGCACCATCGTCTGGCCAATTATAGCAATGCTCGCTGTAGCCGCGAAAAAGATGCAGTGGAAGTGTGCTCAGAGACTGATTCAATCCGCATGAAGCATAAAATGCGGTCATAGTCGGCACGACTTCTTGATAATAGTGGCGCAGGGTAGCCAGTCCCGAGACGCTCCAACTTACTATTTGGACGAGAACGAATCCCACGCCGAGTCCGGCTGCCGCCTTCCAGCGTTTGCGGGCAAGAAGAAGTACTGCAATCGGCCAGCCGAAAAATTTAATTCCAATCGCGATGCCAAAGACTACGCCCGCTCCCGCATCCCGATTCTGTTTGAGAAGAAGCAGCGCTACACATAGCAAGGCTAGGATTGTAAAGTTTGCTTGCCCCAGAAAAATGTCATCATAGCTTGTGAAGGCGGATAGAACCGCGATGGCAACGAAAGCGAGCGTCGGAGCGCTGGGTCGTTGCTCCGGGATACGAGCGCAAAGCAGCAGCGCGCAAAGCAAAGCGAGGGACTCAATAGCCATCCACAACGCGTAACTTTGGGTGTAGGAGAGAACACCCGCGAGGGGGCTGACCAGCACCGCCATGCTAATCGGATGCGGGCTGGGGTGGGCATTGAGCGGAACATGCTGACAGGCCGGCAGATAACGGGCAATAAGTTCTGGAATTGGGGCATAGGGAGAGTCTCCAGCCCTTAGCGCCGCCACCATAACAAAATCTTGCGTATAGTCTTTCTCGCACACTCCTGGGTAGTCCACATTCTCCAGTAATACCCCGAAATGTTGAATGGCAGCCGGGATGAGCAGCGCGGCGACGAGCGTTAGAAACGGGTGTGCTGCAATTGCAGCAAGGAACTGCTTGATAAGGCCTGCCTTCATGCACAAAGCATAGCGGCAGCTAAGCTTTCGGCACAGGGGGATTATCTTGCTGAGCAGACTTCTCGGCTTATAGGTCGAGCAAAACTGCGGCAATCCAGGGGAAGGCCACCGTTACGTCGCTTTGAATAATTTGGTAATAGCTGTCCGTAGAAAGCTTGTCCCACGTTATCTTTTCCTTGCCGCCTGCCCCTGAATACGAACCATATGACATGGGAGAGGAGCCGATTTCGATGAAGCCGGCCCAGTCTCGCACTTTGTGCAATCGCAAGTCGTGCTTGATCGAGGGTACGACGCAGATCGGGAAGTCGGCGGCGATGCCTCCGCCGAGCTGCAAGAATGCAATGGGATGCTTCTTGGATTCCTTGAGGTACCAATCGTACATGAGGTGGAAATAGTCTAGACCGCTCTTCATGACGGAAGGGCTCACCTTAGTGTCGCCTTTCTTCTTATGAGGTCCGCTGTAGGTATAGCTGGCGAAGATGTTTCCCATGGTGGAGTCTTCGAAGCCAGGGATTACGATTGGAATGTCTTTCTGATAAGCAGCGTAGGCCCAGCAATCGTGCGGATTCGCCTGCGCATCGGCTGAAATAAGCTTTTCGGCAAACAGACGGCGGAAATATTCGTGGGGATAGTAACTGCTGCCGCTCTTTTCGGCTGCGCGCCACATCTTCAAAAGGTGCGGCTCCATGATGCGAACGCTTTCGTCTTCCGGCAAAAACGTATCAGTAATGCGACGTAAGCCAGCATCTCGCAGTTCAGCCTCTTGCTTCGGGGTTAATTCGGTATAGCGCGGAATGTATGCGTAGTGTGAGTGCGCCACATAGCGGTAGTAGGACTCCTCATGGTTTGCCCCGGTCGCTGAAATAAGGTGCACTTTGTTCTTGCGGATTAATTCAGCCAACATGACGCCGACCTGGAAAGAGCTCAATGCTCCGGCGATTGTGACGACGAGTTTGCCGCCTGATTTCAAATGACGCTTAAGCCACAGCGCGGCTTCCATGGTTGAGCCACCGTTGCAGTGATTGAGTGTCTTTTCTGCAAAAGCGGAAACGGGAGACTTGCTGCGAGTCACGTAAGCTGAAAGCGGCCCACGATCCGTAGTTCGGTTGTTGTCGTGAGAGATTAGACTGCGCAGTCCGGGAGAGAGTTTTTTTAGTGTAGAGTTCTTCATAAACTCACTACTATACCTTTAGAGCTCTTTCTTCAATCTTTGAAAGCAAAAAGCGCAGCCGGTCTTCGGGCCGCTCTCGCATGCTCGAACCCAAAGAGGAGGCGAGGGTGCATCGGTGGGCAACGCGGTCACACGGGCGAGGCCTCCTTGCGCGGCCGCTTCCCGCTGCGGGTAAGAAAAGGGAGATCCTTTCATGATTCGACCGAGAGCCTGCTTCCTACGGTCAGTTTCAATGGGCGGTTCTATGCGCAGACAGAAGCACGGGGAGGGGCGAAACCCCCAATCGTGCCTGCTTTCCGCGAGTAAAAGCCAACAAGACCTTGAGCGCAACCGACTGATATGATTGACTGATACGCATGCCGAGGGTTCGCTCCACAAGGTCCAAAGGGGAGCTGTGCCGACTAGGCTGATTATTTAATTAGTATTTTCCCATGCTCGACATTCAACTTATTCGCTCAAACCCTGATGCTGTTTCGGCAGCCTTGAAGAAGAAACTATTCGACATAGATTTCAAGGAATTTTTGTCCTGGGACGAAAATTGCCGCCGTGTCACGACCGAAGCAGAAACTTTACGCGCGCGTCGCAACAAGGTGTCAGCAGACATTCCGCAGCTCAAGAAGAAGGGCGAGGATGTGACGGCGCTGCTTGAGGAGATGAAGGAAATCGGGACTCGCATTAAAAATTTCGAGGATGAAAAGGCAGTTCTCGATAAGCGTATCTTTGATTTTTTGGTGTCCTTGCCGAACACGCCTGCGGAGGATGTCGTCGCCGGTGGTAAGGAGCATAATGCCGTCGTTCGAACGTCCGGAACGAAGCCGAACTTCACATTCAAGACCAAGGACCATGTCGATTTGGCCACAGGCCTTGGACTAATAGACTATGAGCGAGGCGCGAAGCTGGGTGGAAATGGCTTCTGGGTATATACGGGAGACGGCGCGCTCCTTGAGTGGGGGCTGCTTAATTACTTTATCCAGCAGCATCGCGAGGCCGGCTATACCTTCATTCTGCCGCCGCATTTATTGGGCTATCAGGCTGGTTACACCGCAGGGCAATTTCCCAAGTTTGAGAATGATGTGTTTGTTTTGCGCGGAGAGGAAGGGGCCGAAAAGGAGAAGCTGCAATTCCTCGTTCCGACTGCTGAGACTGCGCTCGTTAATTTGCATCGCGATGAGATTCTGACTGACGCTGATTTGCCGCGACGCTATTTTAGCTATACGCCTTGCTATCGTAAGGAAGCAGGCGGCTATGGATCGACCGAGCGCGGCATGGTGCGCGGCCACCAGTTCAACAAGATTGAATTGTTCATGTACGCCAAACCCGAGGATTCGGACAAGTTGCTCGAAGAAATGATACAGCGCGGCGAGAAGTTGATGCAGGGCCTGGGTTTGCACTATCAGGTGTCCAAGCTTGCGGCGGCTGACTGCAGCGCCTCCATGGCCAAGACTTATGACATCGAGGTTTGGATTCCGAGCATGAATGTCTACAAAGAAGTCAGCTCAGCTTCGAATGCGCGAGATTTCCAGGCGCGCCGCGAAAACATGCGCTACAAAGATTCCAAGAGTGGCAAAAATATTTTGTTGCACACGCTAAATGCTTCAGGTTTGGCGACCAGCCGACTTTTCCCCGCCATTATGGAGCAGTATCAGCAGGCCGATGGAAGTGTCGTGGTGCCGGAGGTTTTGCGGGCTTGGGTAGGTAAAGACATTCTAAAGCCAGTTCGCTAAGAAACCTGCTTTGATCGAGCGTTTCCCGACAGTGACGGCATCGACCGGTTCTTTCGTGCTTTCAACCCCTTAGAGAGGTTCCATTATCGCGCGCTGAGGCGGCGTATGCTGGCCCTGACCTTGCATTTAATCGGCTCATACCGACATGGGCCGATTTCTTCTCTCTTTACGAGTCTTGCTGAGCTTTGGGGTGCTTTTCGCCTCCTCGCTTTGCTCTGCTCTCGTGCTCGATCCGGCTTCTGGACTTATGCCTGCGCCGGCCAATGGATTCGTTGGCCGCTGGAATGGATCCTCCGGAGTCATGGTGGGGCCGAATTGGGTTCTCACGGCGGCGCACACGGGGGGCGGAGTCGGATCGCAGTTTTGGGTTGGCGATATCGTTTGCTATGCGACTGAGTATTACGCGGCACCTGGCGGGTTCGACTTAGCCCTCGCGCGGATTGGGAGCAGTTGTAACAATCGTTTGACAGGGCAGGCTGTCACCCTCGAACAGTTTCCCGGATGGCATGAAATTGCCTCGACGCTTCCCGCAGCAGGTCAAGAACTAGTCATCGGCGGGTGGGGGCGGATCGGCGGATCGGTTTTACCTGACCAGAGCGGTGTGCAATGGGGACCCGGATGGGGACTACGTTGGGGGAAAAACAAAGCGCTCGCAAGTTACGGCAGTACAATCTCTTGGCGCTTCGATCGACCGGCCATGGGAGATTTCATTCCGTACGAGGCAAACGCTGCCATGAACGATTCCGGCGGCGGCGTATTCGTGCAGCAAGCGGGCGGTGGCTTGGTACTGACTGGTATCATCTTTACCGCAGCGATTTATTGCGGTTCGACTGCAGACTGCACTCCGTACAATGGTTCGAGCGGTGCCTACGCATTGAACACCTGGCGCACATGGATCAGCTCAATTATCGGTGGTAGTGCTGTGCCTTCCCCGACCGTTACGCCCACGGCGACCCGCACGGCTACTCCGACTCCAACCTTTACAATTACTGCGACCCCAACCAGAACGGCGACTGCGACCAGCACTCCAACGCGGACCGCGACTCCTACGCCAACCCGAACGGCAACCGCTACTGCGACAGCGACTAGCACTCCAACTCGGACTGTAACAACTACGCCGACACGCACTCCAACTGCGACGGCGACTCAAACTCGGACAGCAACTCCGATTGCAACCGTAACTGCTACCGCCACGGCGACTCCGACTGCCACTGCCACGTCAACGACGACCCCGACAGCGACGCCGGCGCCTAAAGAAACCGCAATCCTGCAACGAACAGTTGCTCCGACGTCCGCTCCGACGCTTACTCCGACTGCAGTTGCAACGGTCGAGTCT
>JAFLCA010000123.1 GCA_017302875.1 Deltaproteobacteria bacterium | reverse complement strand
ACTTCCGATCCAAGCGTCAGTCTCAAGAGGCGCGTCTGAACCGAGGCTCTGTGAAAGCATGTGAGAAATCGGTGTCGACTTGGCCTGCTCCGCGCTCAAAGTGCCTGAACGAACGAGATCGGCAACTAAGGTATGATCCATGGTCAAGCGCTGAAGCTTCCCGTCCCGCAAAAGGTATGCGCGCGAATCTCCGATATTGGCCAGATACACCGAATCCCCGTGCAAAGCCAAGCACACGAGCGTTGTGCCCATATTCGCATATTCGGGATTTCTCGCGGCGTCTTCTCGAATACGATCGTGCACCGTTTGAAAGGCTGCGATCAGAGTATTCTCATCCCAGCGAGTGACCTTTCGAACGCATTCCTCAAGCGTGGCAATCGCTAACTGCGATGCGCGGCCACCACCATGGGTACCACCCATGCCATCAGCCACGGCATACAACCTGAGGTCTTCCGACTGAATAACGAGGACCGCATCCTGATTCTCTGAGCGCTTTATCCCGCGGTGTGTCTGGCCTTCCCCGGAAACGAATTCCAAGGTCTTCGAGGCAACGGTTAACAATCTATCAGAGGTCATGGAGTGCGCTCCACCTGCGCCGCAACGTCAAGTAATATCGGACTAAGTTCTAGCCCGGCTCGACGGGCCCCCGCCTGATCGACCAGAAATGTAACTCTGTCCTGACTTTTCACAAAATCAACAATACCCTGTCCGCTCGACTCCGTCACCGTAAGAACAGGAAGTTTGCGGAATGGGGCCAGCAAAATCTCAGCCTGGGATGCTGACATGTCGGGGACGTACAGAATCTGACAGCTTGCCAATAGTTCTGGACCTGCGGAAGCCTCGAAACGCTGCAACCAAAACGCCCTGCCCTGGTGGGTTCTCGCTTTCGAAAGGGCACGATCAAAGTTCACACCGAAGGGATCTTTGCCCCAAATACATAGCCGCAGCGGGACTGCCTTATCCTTGAAGGTCTGCGCAGGCCAACGCACGAAGTCTGCTATGCGGTACAACAAAGTTTGCCGTGCTGCCAGGTTGGCAGGATCCAGTCGAAGACTATCGGTTCCGACAACCGTCGCCGGTAAGGGTACTGCTGATGACAGCCGAGTCTGAGATACTGCTGAATCTACCGGTACCTGTGGCGCCGCAGCAGTCCGCATATCGGAAGGGAGCTCTACCGAGGAGGGTCGCGAGTACGGGCGCAAAAGCAGAAGCAAGAGCGCGCTCAGTATCACCGCGATCATAGCCTGCGCTCCTATGCCTTTGAGCCGAGCAAAGGAACGCTTGGCGAACAGTTGATCCAGAATTCCCGATTTGCGCGAATCCTGAAACGAATTCAATTTAGCTGGCCCTTCGATCCGGAGCCGATCAAGTTCATCAAGCAGGTCTTTCACACTGCGGTAACGATCTTTGGGGTCGCGCTGCAAGGCCCGCGCGATTATATCGCCGAGGGGTTTCGGACAAAGAGGATTTAATTCAGCAACCGGGCGAGCATCACTGCTAACACGAAGATCGACCAATTTGAAGACGCTGTCATCGGAACCAGGAACACTGCCTGTAAGCATTTCATAGGCAACTGCCCCCAACGCGTAAATATCTGACTGAACCGTCGCCTGCTCGCCTTGCAGCTGCTCAGGACTTAGGTACTGCAATGTTCCAACTACGCCTCCCGGAGCGGTTAATCGAGGAGTCTCGCCATTGAGAGCAATTCCAAAATCACTGATTTTGGCGTCACCGCTGCGATCAAGGAGAATGTTAGCCGGCTTTATGTCGCGGTGCACTATGCCCGCCTCATGAATCGCCTGCACCCCTTCCGCAATCTGACGGAACACTCGTAGCATCTCCGGCACGGAGTACGGCCCCTTGTGTCGCACACGGGAAGCTAAGTCGCCACCATCAATCAGCTCCATTACCACCGCCAGAATTTCCGGCTGATCGATAAAATCAAGAACGCGAACTACATGCGGGTGTATGACGAGCTGCGCTATTCGCGCTCCGATACGAAAGCGAGTATGGAAAGTCGGCGTAGAAAGACTATCGTCGCCGCCAAAAATCTTTATTGCGCAGGGCGCTCCATCCGCCACTCCGCGCGCGGCGTACACCACCGACATACTTCCGATTCCGAGGCAGCGCTCGATTCGATAGCGACTATCAACGATAGCTCCGGGTGAGAGGGTTATGAGTTCGCGCGCGCAAGAATCCATGGCCCGGCAGTATAGCGCCGCGCGGAAGGCTCATCTACTAGAAGTAATATAATAATAATATCAGGTGGTTAACCGCCTGGGCGGCGCGGCAGTCTACTCAATTCGGAGCGGCAAGAATTGCAGCTCACTCCCTTGCGATCGCAGCAGGAAGAATTCGACCTTGTTTTCTCCATCCCGGTAGGCAGCATCACTCACAAACATAGAGAAATGACGCTCACCTTTTTCACGATCTTGCATCACCTTGGCGAACGATTGCAATGTTCCATTCACCGCGAGCGCCAGTTCGTCTCCAACTCTGAACTGGCTTCCATTGAGGCTTCCGGAAAATGAACAAGGACATTGAGAGGAATTCTTTTTGAAATTCACGTTTCCGTTCCTGTCGGTAGGCCCGCGCTTATCAAAAAATTTCAAGCTACCGGCCACACTCTCGCCTATCGAGAACTGAGAGACCGCCTTGCCCAGCAAATCACTATGGGGGCCAATAAAGAATGGGTTCACGGGATTCGGGGACTGGTAGCCAGGTAAACTTAGCTTCCAATCCAACGTCGACCGTGGGAACTCTCCCGGAATATCCACCTCTACCGCAGTTCCAGCCATGTCCTTGCCCCAGTCCGCCACATGATCGCTGGTGCGCGTCTTGCCCTCTGGGATTCTTCCAACTAAAAACTTCTTTTCAGTCCGCTTCGCAGCGGCAGCACTAAATGCTGACACACCTTCTGTCTCTTCCAGAGGACGCAACTTCAGGACATCGAGAATAGTGGGCAATATGTCGATCGTTTCAACGTTCTGCTCGGCAACCACCGGAGAGGTTTGAAACGGCAGCTTCACGAACAGCGGAATTTTAAGGATGTCTTCATAGAAACTTGGATGGTGCGGGTGCCCACGCCGGTACGTTCCAACCTGAAAAGACACTCCGTGATCAGCGGCAAGCACAATCAATGCGCGATCATATACACCAATCTCTTTTAACTTTCGCACCAGATTTCCAAAGAGAGTGTCAGCGGTGCCAACCTGCAACAAAAATTGCTGATACGAGAGTTCGATTAGCTCAGGTTCGTCCATCCAACGATTATCGAGATATGCGCGCGGCCCTGACTTTTTGTAACTTCGCCCGGAGGGCATAAACTGATACGGCATGTGCGGGAGCACAACATGCGCAAAGTAGAGGGTGGGATCACGAGATTCACGGAGTGAATTGATGTAATTCTGAAACTCACGAACGCGCCCATCGCGTGAAAAATTGGGCGGTTCCCATTCCTGTTCGTCTTCTCCCCAAAAGTCCCCCCACTTTCCGTCAATGTCCGGAACCTTAATGCCGATATCACGCGGGACCAGCAAGTTCATCAGAATAGCGGAGATATCAGAAGCCATCGTCTTAAGACGGACTGAGCGTGGCTGTGCTTCCTCCGGCGCTCGCTGGCAAAGTTCATTCGGACAGAGTCGCGTAAATGGCTCGTAAACCGACATGGCATGCGTGCCCGCAAGTCTCGTGAATATATTTATTGGATAGGCTTCGACCGTCGGGAGCTGCCGAGAGCTTGCCGGGAATTTTCCGGAGAGAATTGCGGGGACCGCCAGCGGGGTAAATTGATTTATCGAGGTTGCGTTCTTGAACCAGTAGGACTGCTCAGCGAAAGAGGCAAAATTTGGGAAGCGCGCTGCATCCACTTTCAAATTCTTATCCAGCAACACGTTAACCGGGAACTCATCAAATATCACCAGCACCACCGGCGTAGCGCTTTTATCTCCAGCGTCCCGTACATAGGAGTCCCGCGCTTTCGGAAAGAGCAGCGAAAACACTCCCGGGCTAAGCAAGAAAAACAACGGGGCCACGAGAGCCAAGGGAGAGAGAAAAGAAAGAAGGCGACGCGGCCACGTCTGAAGACGATAGGCCGCAACAAAACCCAGCGCCGCCACAACCGCTGAAACAAGTGCGATCGAACCTGGCAGCGCCGCATGTCGCGAGAGCGCAGGAGCAACGCAGCCCACAAGCAGCAGGAAGAGAAAAAGCTGATGGAGTAGTCCCCCGAGAGGCCGACTCAGGAGTCGAACGAACATCTCAAGCATCCAAAGCGTGACCGGCACGAGCGTTGCCACGACAACTGCAAGTAGAATGATATCACCGCGAGTTGCGCGCAAATTCACGAAGAATTCCGGCCCCTCCGCGAGCACACCGAAAAGCGGTGCGCTGAATGCCAAGGCACTGAGGGCAAACAGCTCGATCAAGCAGTGCGTGGAAGTTCGACCGGAGCGGCTGACGCTCTCGGAGCGGTCGGCCGGTGAAGTCACTTTTTCCTCATCAAGTAGAGCGTGCGATGCGAGTCCGTGATGCGGTGCGAACGCTCGATGACAAAATCTTCGCTAAACGCGGCCTCGAAATCCGCCTGCGTGTAGTGCGGGAACACATCCTTGCGGGAGGCGAGCAGTCGGATCACCTGAGAATCCTCTTTCGGAACGAATTCAATCACGAGCGCTTTACAGCATGACGCGAAGTACCGCGACACACGATCGAGTGGGACGTTATTAGAGATGGCAAGATGATGTACCAAGGCAAGCGCGAGCGCCAGATCTGCGGGACCTCTTCCAGCGGTTGAAAGTCTCTCTTCGTGCGCCCATCCCATATTGGGAGACGGATTGGTCAGATCCAAAATAAGCGGCAACATTCGCGTTGAGTGCTGCGACTGTTCACGCAGATAATTCTTCTCGACAGCGCTCGCATCAATATCAAACGCAACCGTATACGCACCGCGTTCGGCAGCGAGTTTGCTAAACTCACCATTGTTTGCGCCGAAGTCCCAAACCATATGCGGAGCGACTGCTGCGATATACTCAGCCACTTTGTTGGCCTTCTCGCTGCGGGCAGTGTCGTTGTAGTTGGTACCTTCGTAATAGTCCGCCCACTCAGTTCCGCCGGGTTTCCAGGTAAGTGCGCTAACGACTGATTTTAAATGGTCGATCAATCCGCGCAGCCCCGTCAGACTCATGCGCCGCGCGGTAGTCGAGCCCTTCCGCGCGTCATCCGCATGACGGTTCTGGCTGCGCGCATGCAGGTGCACATGCATGACGATACCGGGCTTGAGCCAAGTCGACATGGGCAACAAGGAACTCGTTAAATCGAGAGGAACTCCGTTGATGAATTCCTTTAAAAGTTTTGCAAGACGCACATCGCAAAAGCTCATCAACGCAAGTGGCGCAAGAAAGTGCTGACAGAATTGCTGGTAGGCAACCCACGGCGTGCCCTCAACGTACTTCTCGAATGAAAGCGTATCGATGAAAATCGGTTTCGAACCTAGAAACTGCACATTGTAGGCACTGGCATCCTTAAGAACCATGCCTCGTGCGAGCGCCATTTCCTGAATTTCCAAAGTAAGCAGCGCAGCTTGCTTAAGCTCAGAGAAGCTCCACTCATAGGGATAGGAGATGAACGGAATCAACGCCGGCTTTAGTATCTTATGTGCCGCACTATCACGGGCGCCATCGATCGAGGCTTCCTCATGAGAAACTAATACGCCCTTCGCGACGAGCGCTTCATACAAGCCCGACTCCATTAACGCGCGATACTGATCGGCGTAACTCTCGTTGACCTGACGGTACAGGTTCCCGTTCGCACGGAACATGAACCCACTAGGATCGCGGAACGAGGCGCCAAGCGCCTTTGCCTCAGCCCTCATGATTCTGATCGGTCTGCACAGCTCCGCTCTTGCGGCTGAAGAATGCTTTTACATTGCGCCACCAGGTCTTCGCGGTGAAGAGCGCCCCAAGAATTCCGGCCATGACGACTTGGAGAATGACACTGCCGGTACCTGGATCGAGATAGGCATGAGCGGGCTGAGGAAGAACAACCATCGCAATAAGCGCGAAGGCGGCGAGATGGGAGAACTGCACGATTTGTTTCATAGTTCGCTAACTTACCAGACCGCGCGTCCTTGTCCAGCCATGCCGTGGCACCTCCCCAGGCGTCAATTTACATAGGCATTTCAAATGGTTACAGCGCACACTCTCAGGACTTTCCCAAACTGGGATTGCAAGTATAAGGGTAAGCGCTCAGAATCGCCGGAATCAGCGCTCTTGGAGTCCTTATTCTGAAGCTATGAGTCGCCATAGTACGTCCGTCACCGCAATCGCACTAACGGCTTGGGCTAGCTTTGGCTTCTCCGAATCTTCCCGCGCGCAACTCACAGACACCAGCTCAGCTTTAGTCTCGGCACAGCTTCCGCCAGATCGCCTTGCACCTGTTCGGCGTGGTCAGGAAACCGTACTCCTCGAATGCCAAGGCGAGCAGGTCAGCTTGATTCAAACTATGCTTAATCAGCATGGAGTCAATCCGCCCCTGAAGGTCAGTGGCATTTTCGATCAGGGGACGGATCTCGCCCTAAGAAATTTTCAATCTACGAACTGCGGTCCCACCGGCCGACCTCTCGCCCGAGATGGCATTGTCGGAACGGAAACTCTGTGGGCACTTGAGCACTCACCCTCTGAAGCTTCTCCTCATCGCTTCAGTGGACCACTAGCCGAAGTCCTCAATCAAACTCGCCTTTACAAGGAAGGAGACTCGGGCCCCGCCGTACTTGAACTGAAACGTCTGCTGAATAAAGCAGGCGCAAGTCCACGCTTGCTTGAAACTGCTGTGTTTGATCGCGCCACCGTCCACGCGGTAGTCAGATTTCAGTCGGCATGGAATTCTCGCTCGGCCTTCAGTGAACAAATTAATATTCCCATCGATGGCCTCGTAAAGCGCAAAACCGCTCAGGCTTTACTCGCAGCCTCAGAATCCCCGCTCTTTAATCGGGAAATCTCAGCCGGGCGGACCCTTCTTAAATCTAAGCCGCGGGGAATGGCAGCACTCGCAAGCGACAGAACCTTCGAAACGGCGCTGGCTATAGTACTTAAAGCCGAAGGCGGTCTCTCGAGCGATCCGCAGGATCGCGGCAATCGCGGTGGAAATGTCACGATGCAGGGTGTGACGCAACGTGTGTATGACGAATTTCGCGCACTCCACAAGACTCCGCTGCGCTCTGTCGCTCACATTACACCTCAAGAGGTGAAGCAGCTTTATTATGAAATGTACTGGCTTGGCGGTCGCTGCAATCGTCTTCCAATACCCGTCGCAGTCGCTCACTTCAACGCAAGCGTGAACCTTGGCCGCAGCGGGGCTGCTGGTATTTTGCAAGAAGCCTTGGATGTGCGTATCGATAAAGTCATTGGAAGAAGAACGATACAGGCCGCGCTGCAAGTGGACTCATATTCAGCAGCGGAACGATATCAGAATCTGGTCGCACGGAAGTATCAAGCGATTGCCTCTGTTGATTCAAACAAAAAATATCTAACAGGCTGGCTGCACAGACTTGAGCAGGTCAGCCTTGCTTGTGGCCTCGCGCCTACCTCACTGCCTCCCATGGTGGCGATGTCCCCCTCCACTCGTGAACCAGTGGGAATTTCGATCCCTGAGGGCATTCAAAACTTCCAGGCTGAAGTAGGCTTGGCTGGCACGGGAATCCTTGACGAGGCAACAGCCGCGGAACTGCTGCAGGTGCGAAGGTAGAGGGGGAATAGGTCGAGGGCAGAAAACGGAATCAGCGAACGGCCGACGGCTAAGCTCTACCGAAATCAGAATCGGCTACCTGAGTCCGCTCTTCGCATCAGAGAACTCACCGGCAGCCCAAATGCTACCCAGTCAGTCATCGCACGGAGAGAATTTAACTACTGAAGTGCTTGGCGATTTCCGTAGTGACGGGCGTACTCGCGGAAGCTAATGAGACGCTTTCGTTCTTCGTCCCATAGACTTAAGAACATGGTCTGCAGACTTGACCACAAGGTGATAGTCACTACACGCTGGAATTCAGGATTCTCTTCGTGGCAGCGCTGCAACAAGTAATTCGGGATATTTGGCTTCAAGTGATGGATATGGTGATATCCGATGCTGCCCGTCAACCACTGCAAAATCTTTGGAAGCTTATAAAACGAACTTCCCTGCATAGCAGCAGTGACGTAATCCCACTCATCGTCCCAGCGCCAATAGGTATGCTCGAACTGATGTTGAATATAGAACAACCAAATTCCACCGGCAGCCGCCGTGTAAATTAGGGGAAAGGCAATCTTCAACACCGTCATCCAGCCAAACGCCAAACTAAGCGCCAAATACGCCAATATCATGGTCGCATTAGTTAGATGTACGTTGCGTCGCTCTTTCGGCGAAGTCTTCTCGTGGTCGAACGCGAATCGATTAATGAAAAGAACGAAGAAGATCGGGCCGAACAACAAGAACATGATCGGATTTCGGTAAACGCGATAGCGCAACTTTCCGAATTTCGATAAGGCCTGATATTCCGCAACCGTCGATATATCCATGTCACCATGACCACGATGATCAAGGTTGCCATTACTGGCGTGATGAATGGCATGCTGACGGCGCCAGTAAAAATACGGTATCAGCGTGAAGAGGCTGCAGAAGCTCCCCACATAATCATTCAGCTCACGCGATTCAAAGAACGATCCGTGGCCGCAATCATGTTGAATGATGAATATTCTAAGCAGCAGGCCGCCAGCCAATACGCCTAACAGCACCGTGTAGAGGTAGGGACCGGAGAGTGACCAGGCCATAGCCGCAACGGCTAGACCGAAGAGCGCAAAGGTACTTACGAATTGCCACAAACTACGCGCAAGGCTCGGGGCCTCATACGCTGCCGCGAGGCGTAGATCTTCCTTACTGAGCGAAATTTCAGATTCGTCGGAGGACACTTCTTCCGAGAGAGCTACGTTAAGATTCGTTCGCGAATGCATGCACACTTCTTAAGATGGTATGATTTGTATCAGGTGTCGGACTTTCTAGGAAGCCGTAAACTTCTACAAAATTACAGGCTTATCGGACAATTCGGCGGAGTGCCTTTGACCGGAAGGAAAATGACGACTTATACGATGCGCTATTAGATCAATGCCACGTTTGACCCCTGAAAGAAAGCGACCGGCCTTAAATTCCGCCTCAATCTCTCGACTCACCTCGGCCCACTCCGGGGCAGAAATATGCTGAGAAATCGCACGGTCGGCCACAATTTCAAAGGCGCGGTCGGCCAATAAAACGTACAGAAGCACCCCGTTATTTTGAGCGGTATCCCAGACACGCAAATGGGAGAAAACGTTACGAGAACGCTCCGCTGGGCTGAGTCCAGCTACGAGCTCACTAACGTCCAAATCGGCCTCAATACAAACTCGGATTTCTCCGCCATGTGTAGCTTCGGTCGCTTTGATGTGCGCCTCAATTGCGTCGAGATCGCTCTGACTAAAGTGGCGTCGCACTGTCCAGGGCCCGCAAAAAGCATGACGAATGAATCGAGGTAAATCTACCATCGCCCCGAGGCTCCTCCACCGCTAAAGCCACCCCCGCCGCCGCCACCGAAACCGCCACCGCCGAATCCTCCGCGCGATGAATACCCTCCGCTATTCCAACGCCCGCCTCCTCGCTGAAGCGAAAAGAAGCCGAGCATAGAGAGCAAGAAGGCTGCCAGTCCTGCCAAAAAAGCGACTAACGTCGAAACGATCAACAAGCCAAGCAAAAAGGTAGCAATTCCGAGAAGCGTCGCGCCGCCGAAGCGCCCGAAAGTGGCAACAAAGAAATTGCCCAGAAAAATTCCAAAAAACAAAACAAACGGCAAAATACTACCATCAAACGCGGGAGAGTTTCTCGCCTGCGGAGACGGCAGCGGCTCTCCCGAAACAACTTTCAGAATAGCGTCGACACCCGCTTGCACTCCTCCGTCAAAGTCATTTCGACGAAACGAGGGAACGACAATATCATCAATAATCCGCTTCGAAGCAGCGTCGGTGAGCGCACCCTCAAGCCCCCGCCCCACTTCAATGCGCAACTGCCGATCATTCTTTGCGATCAGGAGAATGGCGCCGTCATCAATTCCCTTCCTGCCACTCTTCCAGGCATCGGCAACGCGAATCCCATACTGTTCGATACTTTCCGGTTCAACGCTGGGAACTATGAGGACCGCAATCTGACTGCCCTTCGTTTTTTGAAATTCCAGTAATCGACTAACCAGCGCGGCCTTCTGCGCCCCGGAAAGCGATCCGGTCAGATCCACCACTGGGGATGAATAGGCCGGAATGGCCTGATCGGCGCGCAACTCCGCGCCGCAGGCCACGGCTAACAAGCAGCACAAAGTAATGAGCAGTCGAAACTTCACCGGAGTCCCCGACCTATTTGCTGAAATCCACCTGCGGAGGAACAGCCAGGGCCTTTTCGTTTTCAACGGTAAAATTAGCCTTCGTCGAATAGCCGAATAGTTTGGCGGTTAAATTTGATGGAAAGGAACGAACGGTTACGTTGTATTCTTGAACCGCATCGATATAGCGCTTACGAGCAACAGTGATGCGATTCTCTGTTCCCTCGAGTTGCGACTGGAGGTCACGGAAATTTTGATTTGCCTGCAACTGTGGATAGTTCTCGGAAACTGCCAGCAATCGAGATAGAGAGGACTTTAGTTCCCCCTGTGCTGCTTGGAACTTCTCGAAGGCAGCCGGATCATTTACCAGTTCAGGCGTGATGTTGAGCTCGCCAACCTTTGCACGAGCATTCGTAACTTCTTCCAGAACAGTTTTCTCGTGCTCCGCATAGCCCTTCACGGTACTAACCAAATTGGGAACAAGATCGGCGCGACGTTGATACTGATTGAGCACTTCAGACCAAGCGGATTTGGTCTGCTCATCGGTGCTTTGCAGGCGATTGTACCCACAACCCGTAAGCGAGGTAATCAGCAAGGCGGCAAGAACAAACTGTAATAGATGTCGCATAAGAGTCTCCCTAAATGTACCTCTGATGTATCCATCATTGGCACGGAATACAAGGGTAAGCATGCCGTGCGCTCCAAGTTTCTCCTGCACTGTAAGCCGGTTAAGGGTTTGCAGCGAAGAATGGCGGGATCAAAGTCTAGGCACGCTTTTAATCACGCTTCTGCTGACAACTCCAAAGTGGCTGGGGGACACGCCACCTCTCATCTCCCGAGCGGGACTCAGTCCTCAGTGATTCTCCTTGGTAGAACGCCGAACCGCCCGATCCCCCACTTCAACATCTGAGAAAGCGAAACGGAAATCAGTAACAGCAATGCAGGATACATTGGCACTAAGAACCTGCCAGCTTGTACATTATGAGTAAGCATCACTCCGACCGAGCCAGCGACTAGAATCAATGCTGCAGGCGCCAAAGCGGGACACCAGAAAAGAGCTAGCAAAGCCGGCAGAACTAGGAAGGTCACGATCCGCTGAAAAGGCAGTGCCTGATCAAAAAAGAGCGATTTCAACTTAAGAAAAAAAAGTTGTGGCAATTTCTCTGGATTCAACCGTATCCATGCCAATGCTTTCCGTGTTCCCCATTCCGATATCCTGACTTCTTTCTCCGATGGCGACAAATCCGGCGGAAGATTTTCAATCCCGCGAGCAAGCACTAGCTTATTCATTTCACTGGTCCACACCCCGCCTGTTTGTTCCATAAATTTTGAATAATCGGCGGGCAGATTGTAACCGCCCTGCGTGCCAAGAACTTTGAACGAGCCAAGCGTAATTGCGTTTCGTGCGCCCCATAGAAGTAGAGGCACTGCCAGCGCGACAGCGAAATAGAGGCACTGCCGAAATCTAAACGCTGCACCGCGATTAAACCAAAGTGAAGCAAGCAAAAAAGGAGTCCACAAAATTGTGACCGAGCGGGTAAGGA
>JAFLCA010000122.1 GCA_017302875.1 Deltaproteobacteria bacterium | reverse complement strand
TCCAGCCGGGCAAAACTGATAAGAAGAGCGCCTTTGCCGCGCCTATCGGTTCCGCCACTCGCAAGATGACCATGCAGGATGTAATGGCGCTGGAAAAACGCTCCTTTAACTTAGAAGCAATTTCTGGAGTAGTGCTCGGCACAGCGCAAGCACGCCACGAAGAAGCCTTGAGCAACATCAACGTATTCGGCGTCAACGATCAGTTCCAACGCATATTGAATATTGTAGTCCAGGAGGGATCGTTCTTCTCGCGCGAGGAAGATGAAGCGGGCCGACGAGTGATCGTGCTGGGCTACAATGTGCGCGAGTCCCTCTTCGGTGACGATAGCCCGATCGGAAAGACCGTCAAGCTCAATGAGAGCGAATTCCGAGTAATAGGTCTCGTCGCCGCCATGGGCAACAAACTCGGCTTCAATTTGGACGACGTTGCTTTTATTCCCACCACCGCTGCGCTACGCCTATTTAACGAGGATAAATTATTCGGCATCCGCGCTAAGGGCTCCTCCAAAGTAGGCATCAACGATGCCGTCGAGGAAATCTCGACCATTCTGCGCGAACGCCGCAATGGGGAAGAGGATTTCACGATCATAACTCAAGTCGCCATGATGGATAGCATGTCCACCATTCTGAACATGCTGAGCTACGTGCTGGGAGGCATCGCAGCGATCTCGATGTTGGTCGGCGGGATCGGGATCATGAACATCATGCTCGTGACAGTTTCAGAGCGCACACAGGAGATCGGCATTCGGCGCGCGGTCGGCGCTCGCAAGCGCGATATTCTCAAACAATTTCTGGTTGAAGCCGTCGTGCTTTCATTGATTGGCGGATCGATCGGTATCTCAATTGCCCTGTTTCTTACGTACGGCGCACACTATTTTTACCCCGCCTTTGATATGCGACCGCCGTACTGGATTCTGGGCCCCGCGTTCTTCCTCTCAGTCTTTATCGGCGTTGTATTCGGAGTTTGGCCTGCTAGAAAAGCTGCCAATATCGAGACTCTTGACGCCTTGCGCTACGAGTAAGCGCTTCTACAGCTTGGCAAGCTGCTGTGCCGCGCGCTCAAGCATGTCATCCCCCACCGCATACGAGAACCGCAAGAAGTTGTTGCGAGTCGCATCATTGCGATACTTGCTGCCGATGAAATCCGTAGCTGGCACTGCACCGACCTGAATGGAGTTAATCAGGATCTCCACCACATCTTGAGAGCACATCCCCGGGTAACGCTTACTGGTGTCAGCCAGAATATAGTAAGCACCTTGTGGAACATTCGGCGCAAAGCCTGCCGCGCTAAGTGCCGCAAGCAACATCTCACGTTTATGGCGATACTCCTTCTTAAGCGAAACGTAGTATTGCTCGCCGACGTTCTCGATCGCAGTTGCCACACCATGCTGTAAGGGGGTAGGTGCACAGACGTATAACTGATCAAAGGCTACTCGCAACACATCCGCGACTTCGGCCGGCGCAGCGACGAAACCAATCCGCCAGCCGGTGATCGCAAACGTTTTTGAGTACGAACTCATCGTGATGGTGTGTTCGAACATTCCCGGCAAAGACGCCATCGAAATATGCTCGTGTCCGTCATACGTGATGTACTCGTACACCTCATCAGTCACACAGAAGACACCGTGCTTTTTACAGAGCGCGCCAATCTTTTCGAGCTCCTGACGCGAGAACACTTTGCCAGTCGGATTATTGGGAGTAATCAATAGCAAAAACTTCGTGCGCGGGGAGAACGCCTTCTCCAATTCAGCAAAGTCGATATGCCAATCCGGCCGATGCAACTCGACTTCCTTGACTGTCACCTGGTACCGAGAGAGTGCGTTTTGATGGTAAGGATAAAACGGAGAGAAACAGATCACCTCGTCGCCCTTATCCAAAAAACTCTGACAAACTGCCTCGAACGCGCCTGTCGAACCTGCCGTGACAACCACATTCTCTTGCTGCACCGGCAAGCGATTGAACGAAACGAGTCTTTTTGCAATTGCTTCGCGCAGCTCGATGACACCCTGTGCGGCACTATAGATGTTGTAGCCCTTCTTCATTGCCATCTCGGCGCCTTCGATGACGGCGCTCGGAGCGGGCATCAGACAAAGCCCTTGGGCGAGGTTAATGCCATTCACCTTGGCAAGCTTGAAGCCTACTTGGCGCAAGGCCGGAGATTCTAGATTGAGGTGTTTCACCACTTTTTCACGCATACGCTGCTCCACGCAAAGGAAGAGGAATTAGATCACGAGAAAGCGATCTGACTCAAGCAAAAAGCACTGCTGATGTAATGGTAATCGTGCAGCTAAGAATTCTTCAGTTCCTGCGCCAAACGCTTTGCCATAAGCGCCACTACCGCGAGGAATCCAATCAGCACCGCCCACAGCGTCCACTTCTTCCAGGGCAAGGGCTCTTCAATCTTGGGAGCAACGGTGCTGGCAGCGCCACCAATTTCATGGGCCTCGCCCAGCACTGCGCGCTCCGGAGATCCACCTCGCCCCTTCGAGAGTGCTGCTAAGTTCGGCAGGCCGAAATCAGCGCGCGCGGCACGAGCGCTGCCGTACACAAACTCGAACGGTGCTTGCCCTTGCGCCATAAAGTAAAGCTCATTGGGGATCCACCCTAACTGCAAGGTCGGCAGACCGGCTCCGAGTTGGGAGTCTCGCCCCTCGATCTCGAGCCGCCACACCCTATCTGTCGTCACAGAGCTCAGGGTCTGTGCAGGCGTGGTCAGTTCGCCATCTTTTGTCGCCAAGCGATAGAGCGTTCCGGAAAAACGTGGCACCCAAGCCATCTGCGCATTTGCGCGAGAGCTCAAGCGCACGCGCACCAGAGTGTTCACTTGCGGTAACCCGGCTCGAAACATCTGAACGGGGAAGAATCCACCGCTATCGAACAGAAAGGTTGTCGGCTTTTCCGGATCCGCGCTCGTCGAGAGGTTAAGCCAACGCTCCGGCATCGGCCTACTCTCAGTTCGCAGAAAGCGCCCCTGTACGCCCGACAGGGTCACCGCATCACCATCGGGGAAAGATATGCGCAGATACTTCGGCGCGGCAGATGAAAACTCGAAACTATTCTGTTCGATATTCTGCCCGACGTAGGTCAGGCGGGCCAAAACTCCAGTCGCCGACATGGGCCGCCAGCTCTCAAGATCATCACTCCCTTCGACCTGTACATTGATGATTCTGTTGGCGGGCAAATTTTCCGTATTCAACGAGAATCCTATGAGCGGCTGCTTGAATTCCCGTAAATCGAGAAGATACGAAGTGCGCGTCTGTGTCTTGGCTGTATTCCCCGGCACCCATACCCTAAGCATACGGCCAGAAGCATCCTGGGATACCTCCACTGCCTGATTTCCGCTCAGGCTCATCGAATCACCCTCGATAGGGAAAAGCGGAATCGCTGCATTCGAGATAGTATTTTCGACCAATGGATCGATACGCACGATCTCATGCGGAACCACCGTTCCGCCCGACCCGAATACTCGCACATCTCCCAAATTCGATCGTGTCACTACTCGATACACATCTTCGGGGACTTCAAACACGTTGAGCGGAGATTGTCCCGCAACTTCAATCGTCCGTCCAAACGCGAAGTCCTTTCTCGACACACTCACATTGGCTGGCTCTGCCGACGCCAAGTGCATACTGCCGCAAGGGAGGATGGAAGCTATCGATAGCAAAGAGATGCAAAAAATGCGCGCAAACATGGCTAACTCTCTATTCTTTAGATGAAGACTCTTGCGGAGGAATCGGGGCAAAGTATCCGATGCAAAGCATGAGAAGGCCGACCCCAAGGAAAGCTGCGATGCGCGAGATAGTACCCTGATTTGAGAGGTCGACTAAAAATAATTTCGCGACCACAACTGCAATTAGACACGCGCCAGCCTTCCAAACCGGCCGCCACCCCTTGAGGTGCGCGGAGACCATCAGAATCAGCGCTAAAGAGCTCCAGAAAATGGACAGTGCCGCCTGCACTTTGGTGGTCTCCAGCATCAACTCAATATTCCAGGGCACGTCGCTATAATGATAGTAGCAACGCAGCAATAGAATGGTGGCCCACAAGAATGCGCACAGAGCCGGAATTCGTATTGCCGCGGAAGTGCCCAAGAAGTGCTTGATGCCGAGCTGCTTACTAAGCATCCACCAGCGTATCAGGGCTAAAAAGGCGACGGCTTGTCCAATATCAAGCGGATTTAACAATGGAATATACGGGAGTGGGTCCGCGCTTCCAGGCTGCGAAACATCCAACGACAACATGCAAAACAACAACCAAACCGCAACAAAACGCAGCGCCTTTAGGTAGGCCTCTGCGTATGCGACAAAAGGCTGTCGCAGCGCACTTCGCACTTGAGCGCTGATAAACAGCATGCAGAATGCCGGCACCAAGAGCCACATGGTAAGCGCCCAACTTGGACTTCCAACACCAAGTCGTCCGATCAGACTGAAACTCTCCCAGGCCAGAACTGTTATCAAAACCAGGAGGCCCCATTGATGAAGCCCTGGAGATTTTCGCTGACCAGCGGAGTCTTCGACCCGCAGCATTCCGTAGTGCACAACAAAAGCTAAAGTCCAGCTAATGAAGCCGAGGCTCATAAAGGGGTGCACTCGATACTGCGCAACCGACCAACTAGCTTCAAAGTAATACACCGCCAGCGCAGCAGCATGCACGGGCATGAAGAGCTCACGCAGAAACTTGAACTCATGAATTGAACAGTAACGAGCCAGAGCCCAAAAGAGCAGCACACTAAGGCTTGCAAAAACTGAGTACACATTGAGACCCCAGGGAATCCAGCCCCAGGCAAGCTGCGGAAAGCTCCGCCACAGCACGTCATGCCAGTCAGCGAGGTGACACCACACCTCGACATACCCCCCACAGAACCACCACAGGAGGCCAATCGCTGAGAAGAACCAGGCAAATCGTCTTTCTCCCTCGCCTATCGTATCTGCGTCAGCTTTGGTCAAAAGCCGCGCTGCAAACAAGCTAGAGAGACTTAGCAGCGCCACTCCTTCAAAGAATGAGTTGAAGAAGGCCATCTCTCCGTTTGAGAAGCGCAGGTCATTGAGGAAGAAGAATGAGGACAGCACTATCAGCAACTGACCTGCAAAACGAGTCAGCCAATGCTTCTGCTTGATGCCGCTCCATATGAGAGCCACACCTTCAACCGCCCAGATGGCAGAAGTGAGTCTGCCGCTAAAGGCAAACGGTACTGCCAACGAAAGGAAACACAGGCCAACAAAAAGGAAAGACTGCGTCAGCAGCTTGGCCTTCACGCCGATAGAACGAAATACACCCTGCGCCAGTAAAACATAGAACGCGCCAAATCCCGCAGCGCTCCACGCCAAGCCGTACTCGATATCTTTTACAAGACCGTACTGAAGCCAGAACGCCCACACGGGGGTACCGAATGTCATCAAGGTGTCGATGGTTCCGGGCTTTGTTGCGGTGCTGCGAGCCGCGAACAGCACAGTGATGGCAGAGTAAAGCAACAAGAAGAAGATCAAAAAGAATTCAGAGGAGACAAGAAATTCCGGTCGGTAATAGCGCTGCCCCCACAAGCTCGCCATCACGAAGGAGAAGAAAAATCCGGTCAGGTTGAGTTCTCGCCACGACTTGAACCAACATATTCCAAAGATGCCAAGATTAAGCAGCGCCAAATAACTAAAGAGCAGAATATGACTTCCCCCACCCTCGGACGTGAGCGCTGGAGCCAGAAAGCCGCCAATCATCGCCACAACCGCCAGTGAGCGCGCGTTCTGCAGTACCGCTAAGAGCGCTGACAAAATCGTAATGCCTAGTAGAAGCGCAAAGGCAAATGGCGCGGGAATCAAATGATACAGACGAAATGCAATAAAGGCCGTGATATAGAAGACTCCAGCGCCCGCTCCCTGCAAAGTCACGGAGAACTGTGGACGTCGCTCGCGCAGCTTCCACCCGATGCCCATTAACACAAATGCGCCAAGCGCTGCACCGAATAGACGCACTTCAATCGGGATAAAGCCTTCGTCAGATGCGAATTTAAGGGCAAAGACTACGCCAAAGAAAAGAATAACCACTCCGATACGTGCGATCGGATTTCCGCGCAGTATAAATCCAGCGATAGTCGGGCCAAACAGACGCTCGATAGCTTCCGAAGTGGATCGCGGCGCACTGCTCGCTGCTTTTTTATCCGCTGCCCTTAGCGGAATCTCGGCAGGTGGCGGCAGTACCGTCTGGTCAGGAACCTTCGTTGCGGGGGAAGCTGCTACAGTATCAGCTTGCGCTGTTGCGGGGACGGTTTGAGGAGGCGCGGCCTCTGCCGGCCCAGGCGCAGATTTCTGCGAAGCCGCTCCAGCCCGTAGCCCCAATTTTACTTCTAAGGCTTTCAGGCGACGGCCTTGACTATAAATGACACCGCACATCACGGCGATGACAAGAGAGATCGGCTCTCCTGAAGTAAAGGCGCCAGCTACAATCCAAGCGATAATAGTAACGAGAATGGGCATAAGGATGCCTCATGGAATCACCAAGTAAGGCTCCCGAGCAAGAAAAATATGGAAAGAGACTAAGCGCCGGGCTTTGTTGCAGGCGGCCCCGATTGGAATCGCCGCATTACTTCAGGGCGTAGCCGCAGCTCCCCCTGCAAGCCTCGCGCTAAGAATTCAGCCCGCACGTCAGAAAGGTGCTGGAGATAAGAACGTAGTGCCGAAGGAGCATCACTATAAGTGCCATTGAAGACGAGAATCGCGGCTGTGCGCGCCACGTCTTTTGTATCTGGGTTTGCTCCAAACACTTCTTCACAGGAGCTGCGAATAGCAGGAAAGATCGCTCTAGCGGCGCCAATGCTTTCATATTCCCCCTTAAGCACCGCAAACACCAAGGCTCGCCCCAAATTCGCAGTATCTTGATCTGCCGTCCCTCCCGGAACTGCTTCAGCAAGCAAGGCCTGATGCTTCTTCCACACAGCATCCACTGATTTAAACCGTTTATGAATTACCCAGTCTGTTACCGTGCGCGCCAATGAACGTCCAAAGTCGTCTTTATCGAAAAGCTCATGGGCACGAGCCAAAGTCTTCCGATACATCGCAACTATCTCAGCGGCATCTTTATAGAGTTTAGAGTACACATAGATGGTCAGAGAACGACTCACTTTACCCAGACTCTCGTCAGCAGCAACTTCCACCGCCATATCAGCTTGAGCCGTCTTAAAAGCGGCGTGCGCTTCTTCGGTAGTCTTGTACACTCCCTTCAAGCGCAGTGCGACGGTGGTGCGAATTAGATCCGCAGTGTCCGCGCTACGCGCAAACAATTTAAGCGCTTCTCGGTACAAGCCGCGATATGCGCGATATGCGTCTTGCATTGAGCTGTTAAACCTACCCGACATCACAAAGCCAGCCATGGTGCGAACTACCGGCGCAAAGAAACGATGATCCGCTGCGATCTTAGCTCCGTCCTCTAATGCCTTGGTGTAAATATCGAAACACTCTTGGATGCTTTTTCGTGAGCCGCTCACCACCAATGAAACCGCAGTTCCAGCCAAGGTTGCTGTGTCTGGCCGTGCCCCGAAGATCATCTGAGCTTCGCCTCGCAGTCCGCCGTGCAAAGCGTGTAAAGCTTCCAAGCTCGGGTACTCACCAGTCATAACTACTACTGCCATCATGCGCGCATTCGACCGCTTTCCAGGTGTGGGAACAAACAGTTCCTCAGCACGTGTAAGCAACTGTTTCAGTTCTGGGTAGGTCCAACGATGCCCCGACCTTGCAACTTTTGTAGAGGGGTAGCCCAGTTCTCGAATATTTTTAAACTCACTGGAAATATGTTCAGCGATTGCATTTCCCAACTCCGGTGCCTCACGCAGCATCGAAGCGCGATACTTAAGCAACGCAAGAATCGTGCACATATTTTTGGCGTAGCAGGCCAGGTCGGGCTGATCGGCCGCAGCAAGTTCCGGGTGCTGCTCAAAGAGAGCGCGCCGCAGTTCGCGTACCTCCACTCGGGCCGAACCCGACGGAGGAACAGGACGATGCTCAGCTAAATCACGGGCGACCTGTTCGCTGAACATCGACCGCTGCGCCTGGGGGCTCGCCAGTGCCTCCAAACACACCACGAGGCGTGCGTCACCGACCGGGGACGGCAGAGCCTGCGATGAGGGCAAATCAAGAGGCGCAGTTTTAGGTTCGAGCGGCATACAGCAATACTTCCGGTAGCGTTATGGCGACTCCGTAGTTTCCCGTAACACTTAAGTTTTTTAAAGAGCGCTGAAAACCTCCTCGGCAGTAAGCCGTCAAGAGCTTGATTAAGTTAAGGAATAGGCTTATTTGAGATTTGTTGTAAGCATCGGATCAAGCATGTCTCGTCTGTCGCACAAGTCCTCCTCATTACCCTCATCACAGATCGTTCCCCTCTCGGCTCCGCTCGTGGCAGACCTGCGAAATTTCCTAATTGGCGCAACTTTCCCAGAACCACCGTTAGGAACCAAACCTATGGTTCCACCTAATCATCCCTCGCTACCCGTGGAACGGAACGAAGAACCGCCCGCTTTGCGCTCGCAGATTTTTACGGGGCGTTTTGAAGTAGCTCTCGATCGAAAGGAACGCTTCTGTCTGCCCAGTCCTTTGCGCAGCGATTTTAGCCAGGGCGGGGCCTATATTACTCGCAGCCCCGACGCCTGCTTGTGGATCTTTCCGCATGGAGAATTTCTGCGCATCCTGCATGAGCTACAGGGGGCGTCGCTGCTGAGCAATTCGGGCCAACTCATGAAGGCCTACTTCTTAAACTCTTCATATCGAACAACCCTTGATAGCGCCGGTCGCTTGCGGTTTCCGCCAGAGCTACGCCCCGGCTTTTTAACTCGAGATGAAAGTGGACGAGCCAGCCTGGTTCTGATCGGTAGTGGCAATTTGATTGAAGCTTGGCCGGCGAAACGCTACCAAGAGCACATTGATGCTATGCTAGCCAAACAGTGCTAATAAAAAACGGCGGGAATCTCCTGGAGATCCACCGCCGTTCTCTAAGCTCAGCTCCCTAGTCGTTCGACTTCGGGCAGCAAACAATCTTCAAGTTCACCGTATACGGAGGCAAGAACCCACCCGAACGATACGCGCGAATCGAAATACCAACTGGGTATTGCATGTTCGAGCTGTCGGTATTGTAAATCAAAGTCGATTTTGCGACATGCGCAGCATCGTCGCTCAAATCGTACTCGGAGTTAAGCATGAACTCATTAGCAGGATTTGCGCAGCTAATCGAATTCGTTTCATCAAGTACTCCGCTCTTCGGCTCGGCCTGTAACGTATAACAAGCGTCGATGTTCACAATGCCTGCGATACCCTGAATTCCCTGTGGGCCAGCTGGGCCTTGCTCACCCTGTGCGCCTTGTGCGCCAGCGACACCTTGGAGTCCTTGTTCACCTTGTGGTCCTTGCGGGCCAGTTTCACCCTGAATTCCTTGGGCTCCCTGCGGACCCTGAGCTCCTGTTTCGCCCTGGGGACCTTGGGCACCTTGTGCTCCAGTCGCACCCTGCTCACCTTGCGGGCCCTGCTCTCCTTGTGGTCCTTGTGGACCTGTCTCACCTTGAATTCCTTGTGCACCTTGTGGCCCCTGGGTTCCCATTTCGCCTTGTGGACCTTGTGCGCCTTGAGCTCCAGTCGCTCCTGTCTCACCTTGTGGGCCCTGTGGACCTTGTGGTCCAGTCTCTCCCTGAATTCCTTGCACGCCTTGCGGACCCTGTGGTCCCACTTCACCTTGCGGTCCCTGTTCCCCTTGAGGACCTTGTGGTCCCTGCGCTCCTGCTTGACCTTGAATGCTGGCACTATTTGTTTCGAAAATCAGTTGGGCGAGTTCCTGCACCTTCTTGTAGTCGGCAACTAAGCCGAGATCTCGCTCTTTCTTTGAGCAGCTCTCTTCATCAGGAATCATGCGCAATGCTTGTACACGCGTGCTGACATGTAGTGCGACCGGTTTGCGGTTCTTTTCTTGGCAAAGCCTTAAAGCGTGTGCGTCAGTGGCAGTCGAAAGGGAAAGGCCAGCGACTAAAGCATAGGAAAGAGTCAGAACTCGACGTGACATAGGCAGAATCTCCAAAAGACATCCTCGACGAAGGGACATAAGTAATATGCGATTCGCAGAACGAAGAGTTCCGTAAACGTGGAGAAATAGGAAAATTTCGTAGACGAATTATCGGCGGGAACGCGGTGAGTTAGCGTTGCAGATCGTAATCGACGTCTATGGGCTTAACTAGAAATTGTTTAGCTAAGGCATAGGAATAGAGCAACGCCTCGCCGTGAATGAGTATTCCACGGTACCAAAGCTCAGGAATGGCGTAATACAGACCGCAGATCTGTGACGCTGTTGCAGAATCCGAGTACCAGAACTGATCGTTGACGTTGCTGGTCGAGTTCTTTACAGGGAAGTAAAGCGTGTTTGGCGCTGGCGCCTCAAGCTGCACCGGTTTGTGCAGCAAAATATCCGTGCGACAACGAACGACTACATCATAGGCGAATTTGTTTTCCTGCTCGTAGTAGAAGCGATGCATGTCGGCCAGATGAATTTTATAAAACATCGGAATCATGCGAGAGACACTGCGGCCACCACGATCGGAGAAATTTTTGAAGGGGTTGGTTTCAAAGGAAGCTTTGCGCTTCTCATTATAGATCTCGATATCGAACTTCAGCGGCTTGTATAGATCTATCAGCTCATGTGGAGAATCGGTTTCGGGAAATGCGTCATCGACCATCTCGCTCAGCCACGTGCTGATGAAAATGTCAGGCTTATAAATGTCGATGAAATTACGAAAAAGACCATCCGCGCACTTCTTAAAACTGCGCGGCATGCCTGAAAGACAGAGAGCTACTCGCATACTAATCCGATGAAAAAACGCGCATTCGTTTATGGAAAGCTAGGTGCCTGCCTGAACCGCGCATCTGATTTCAGCATAAAGCGCGCTTCCGGCAAAGGACTGTAATGCAAAAGCCTCCTACCACAGGGCTTGCCAAGCATTACCTAGATATAATGATTCCGGCGCCCTCGTCGTGCCCGGGCCTTTCGAATAGTTGATCAAAAGAATCCAGCAGGTCCGGATTAATAATGAAGTTAAACTCCGGCAAATCTGAATTGCGAGTCACAATTCGCTGTCGCAACACATCTTTGGGAACATCCAGGAAATGAATCGTAGCCTCGCTCCCCGCGCGCTTGGCCCGGTCGATACAAGCCATGCGATGCTCACGGAAGAAGAACCCGTCATCGAGAATAACGTCGCTGCCTTTCTTGAGAAGCTCCTCGGCGACATCCCAAATCAACGAGCGACACGCCAATACCCGGCGTGTGTGCTCGGGCCGACCAACCCCATCGATAGAGTACTTACCGAATAGATTAATCAGCCAGTAATCGAGACAGAAGTGCACACCACCGCGCTCTGCAACGAGCTTCCTCGAATAGGTGGTTTTGCCGGAACAAGGTAACCCCGAAAGTAAGTGTATGGTCGACATGGAGGTAGAGTCTAAATACTTCTTCAAATCTAAGATATGTGAATTTCGCGGATATCCCGAAAGCGCGAGTATCGCAGTAGAAAGAACGACGATTCAAATACTTACGAGAGCAAGCTCAGTACTCTGCTGTCATCGCGATCGGAAACTATCCACCTAAGTCGTTGCTCTCTCTTAGGATTGCGGAACACATCGCAACGAACAACAGTGGCGATAGAAGCAGCTAAGGATCCTTATCGGGGGATTGCTTCGGGCATGAGCCCTCGCAATGACAGGGACGCAACTTCAAGGCAGCCCAGCCTTGTCATTGCGAGCGGAAAATCTGCACCACTGTTGACCCAGCCACGACTACAGCGCGGCAATCCCCCGATCAGGATCCACTGATAACACTTGCTCCACTGAACTACGTTACGATTCCTCCGTGGAGCGAGGAACACATCGCAACCTCAAGGCAGCCCAGTCTTGTCATTGCGAGC
>JAFLCA010000121.1 GCA_017302875.1 Deltaproteobacteria bacterium | reverse complement strand
AAGGTAAATCTTCGATCGTCAGCGTCCAGTCGTCGCGCGTGACAACGGCGTGCTTTTCACCCTGAACCGGAAGTGTCGTGCAGTTTAAAAATAAATAACATGCTGCAACCAACCACGGGCCATAACCCGTGGCCAGCCGAGCCGGCTTCATAAATAAAACCCCATGCGCACACGAAAAGTCGGCGCCGAAAGATCGAGCGCAGAATCTTTCGCGTATTGCAGAACACTGTACCCCGCCTCGCCCTCGAGAAAGAATACACCCCAATAATAGAGGGTAACACCAACGACCGGCGTTACGCGCGTCGACCAGCTCGCTGGCAAGTTCGGCGCCGCAATATGAACAAAACCTGCGTCGGCGCCGAGATACAGATCGAACCAAAAGCGCGGAAACAGATGAAAAGCCCCGCCCATCATAAAGGGATAATATTTCATATCGCTGACCGCAGTCGACAGCGGAATACCCGCGTTACCGCGAATGCCGAAACGGTCGCTCAGAAAAAACTCGAATGAGCCCTGTAACAGCTGCGCGCGTGCGGCGGATTGATTTTCCTGCGACCAGCCAAGGCCGAGTTTCAGGTTATTCGCCTGAAAACCGTCGTTGGCATTCATGCCTTGCTGATTCGGAGCTACAGCCGCAAGCGGCAGCGACAAGGCACACAAAACGGGGAGCAGCATTCTTCGCATGGGGCATCCGCCAAAAATTGACGCTTGCGTCAAGATTATTGTTTCAACTTATTCACGGCGCTGTAAAAACTGCGCGCATGTTGCCGGCCTTCGAGCACAATCTTGCGGTATTTTTCGGCGATCGCAGGGTTTGCTTTTGCCGTGTTCAGTTTTTCCTGCGGGTCATGCGCGAGGTTAAAGAGCTCTTCGGCGCCGTCGTCGACGCGGTAGATATATTTCATATTGCCGTCGACAACGCCGATGATGTCGTCGGCCCACTGCGCGTGCAAAAGGGTGAAACGCAAATCGCCTGGGAAGGCCGCTTCAGCACGTTCGAGCTGCGCCATGAGAGCTCCGTCGGCGGTGTTCTTAAGAATTTTCAAACGGGCCAGGATCAATTCGGGGATGTCAGGATTGCTGTCGATCAGTCTTTCCAGGGTGCGCAAGGCGTCGCCCGGTTGGCGCAATTTCATGAAGCTATCGGCGACAGCAAGTGCTTCTTGCACCGCCGTCTTGTCTTGCGCCGTGCCGGTGAGCTCGTGATAACCGGCTCCGACAGGCCATTCGAAAGTGTCGCTCCTTCCGCTTAGATGCTGCGAATAAAGCTGCAAGCGCGCGCGGTTATGTTCCCCGAGCCGGAAATTCTTCACGTAGTTGTAACAGCGCTCGGCTTCTTCTCGTATGCGTTCAGGCCGCATGACGTATTGTCCAAGACGCTCTTTTAGATCATGAAAATTGCGGAAGGGCTGTAAGCCGGTCTTTTGCAGGAAATCTCGGTACGGCAGGGCGTCCGGAAGCAACGGCAACACGCCGCAAGCGCTCATTTCAACTGCCTTGATATCACTGCGACAGCGATTGTACTCAGTGTCGAGCAGCGGGGCGATTCCAATGTGTACCGGCTTCCAAAACTGGAAATACTCCTGAACGGATCCCCAATGCACGAACTCAAACCTGTCGGCGGGGAAAGCAACCAACTCTGGAATGGCTCGATTGCCCATAATTCGCAGGCGGGTCCCGGGTGCTTCATCCAGCACCTCTTTGAGAATGGGGGCAACGGAAAGAAAATCCGCCATGTGTCCGAGTGAACCACCCCAACCGATAGTGACTTCGCCGGTGCTGGACGGGAAGGCGCGCGCGAACGGTTCTGGTTCGTGAGGGAAAAGATTTTCGATGATGTGGATCTTTTCGCGAGCCACTCGCGACGAGAATAGCTCCGCGAGCCCCGGCCCGGTCACGATCACACCATCGGCCTCAGTCATCAGCTGTTCGTACTTCTGCCACAGCAGCGGGGACTGCCATTCGGCGGCTACCGGTGACCATGCTTGCGGTGCGTAGAAGTTGTCGTTGTATTCGACGAGCGTTTTTCGTCCACGTTCACGGCGTCGTTTTATGAGAGCGCATACCTGCGGGTCGGCAGACTGATAAACGACCAAAAGATCGGCCTTTTCTCCGTACTCAAATCGTTCCTTGGCCAGCACGTTAAGGTTGATGACGCGCCAGCTTGGTTCCAACGTAGCGAGTTGGGCGGCCGGCCAGCGCATGCGGTAGTAACTGTCGCCGGTTTCATCCAGATGAACAAATTGAACAATGGTGCGCTGGGCCTTCATATCTAGGGCATATTCTCCGAAAGCAACCGCGCTGTAAACCGATTTAACCGCGGACTAGCCAGCTTGTGGCGCGCTAAAATCCTTCTCGAGCAGCGCAAGTCTGGTTTGCCAGGCTTCACTGCGCGCTACTACGGCGACCTCAATGCTCAAGGCTCCCGCCGCAAGTAGGCTGTGGGCGGCGGAGGCTACCGTGGCCCCGGTCGTAAGGACATCATCAATGAGCAGAATTCGACTTCCTTGAACGGCCTTTGGATTCGCCGCAAAGGCCTGTTTCACGTTGGAGAGTCTTTTGCGCGGAGTGAGGGATGCTTGCGCGGCGGCATATCCGAGGTGGCGCAGGGCATGAGGCGCGCACGGGAGCTGCTGCTGCTTTGCTATTTCCTGAGCGAGTACTTCCGCTTGGTTAAAGAGCCGACTTCGAAAGCTTTTTCGCGAGGATGGAATGGCTACCAGTGCGTCAAAGTGTTTCGGCAGATTGATAGATTCCAGCGCGCGCGCCAGCTCCTTGCCCGCACGACGGGCCAAGCTAATGCTGGGCTTGTACTTCATTGCGGTAATGTAACGACGCTCTCTGCCTCGGTATTCCCAGATGCTATGTACTGCGCGAAAGGGTAGCTGAGACCAAGCGGTCAGGTCGCTGGAGTGTAGCCGGGCTTGCGGAATACAACCTCCACACAGGGATTGACGTACGAGCGGGCGCTCGCAGACGAGACAGCAGCGCGGCAGAAGGATTTCAAATGCGTCACGGAATACAGTGGTGATATGCATTACTACATATCGAAAGCTGCTTTCAGAATGTGCTTGCGACTCAGACAGAAACTAAAAGAGGGCGCGACCCGACATCTGCGGAGGAGTTGGGAGATCCATGAGTTTCAGTACCGTTGGGGCTACGTCGCATAATGCGCCATCGCCACGCAGTTCCCGGACGCCGGCTTGCCCCACCACGATAACCGGAACGGGATACATGGTGTGAGACGTGAAAGGTGCCCCAGTTTCGTAATCGATCATTTGTTCGGCGTTTCCGTGATCGGCGAGGATGATAGCTTTTCCCTGTACGTTTTGCAGGGCTGAAAGCATCACGCCGAGACATTCATCCACGCATTCGACCGCTTTCGTTGCGGCATCCAGGCTCCCGGTATGGCCCACCATGTCGCAGTTGGCTAGATTGACCACGACTAAGTCGTATTTTCGTGACTTGAGGGCTTCGACGACGATTTCTGTTACGCCACGCGCGCTCATTTCGGGTTTCTCGTCGTAGGTCTTTACATCGCGCGGTGAGGGGACCAGTTTACGGTCCTCTCCGGCGTAGGGCGTCTCAATGCCGCCGTTGAGAAAATAGGTTACGTGTGGATACTTCTCGGTTTCTGCTACACGTAGCTGCGTTTTCTGAAGCCCGGCGATAAATTCCCCGAGATGATTCTTGATCTCAAGATTCGAGAACAAGAACGGCAAATGATAGGAATGATCGTATTCGGTGAAACAGAGGACATGTGAGGGCGCTGCGTGAGCCTGTGTCCGCACGAAGCCATCGAAGCGCTCCGTGCACAAAGCGGCAACGATCTCCCGCATGCGATCTTCTCTGAAATTCCAGAAAACATACCCATCCTGCGGAGAGGCTTTGGTCGGAGTGACGATCAGCGGCTCGATGAATTCATCGTTCACGCCGTTCGTGTAGGAGGTGCGCAGTGCTTGCACGGGGTCGGGGGCTGGAGTTCCTATCGAGGAGACTATTGCATCATAGGCGCGTTTCACGCGTTCCCAGCGTTTATCGCGATCCATGGCGTAGAAGCGGCCGCAGATGGATGCGATTTTGCAGCGCGGGAATTTCTTTAGAAACTCAGTGAGATCCTCGATCTGTTCGGCGGCTATGCACGGCGCAGTGTCTCTCCCGTCAGTGAAAAGGTGCAGGTAGATGGGGCCGGAATAGTCTTCGCTGAGGCGGGATATCAGAAGCTTTAGATGATCGCGGTGCGAGTGTACGCCGCCGTCGCTGTACAGTCCGCACACGTGAAGTGCTGGAAACTGTGAAAAATGAGCGCGGAACGAGCCGTAAGCGGGGGAGTCTTTAAGATAGCTGCCGGCTAGGGCTCGGCTGATGCGCAACAACCACTGTTCAACGACACGGCCCGCTCCGATATTAAGGTGCCCGACCTCGGAGTTCCCCATTTGACCTTCCGGCAGTCCGACTCGCTCGCCGAAGGTAGTCAGAGTGCTATGCGGATTGCTGTTCCAGCACGCATCGAAGTTGGGTTTTCGAGCTTGTGCCACCGCGTTGTGGTTTGTGTTGGGATTCAGGCCGAATCCATCGAGGATGCAAAGCAGCGTTGGCGTCTTCACGGTGTTGAGAGTCTCGGAGCAGGAGCCGAGCCGTTACGCGCTCCTCCCGGGACATACGGAGTAGAGTTAATTTCTAGATCGTTTTGACTGAGCTTCTTCCAGAGCTCGGCAGCTTGTGCTTGGTCTCCGGTTTGACTGAGATATAGCCCGCGCAAGATTAGATACTGCTGCAAAATCTCGCTTGGCATACGCGGGCCGCCAGAGTTGATGACATTCTGAAACTGATCCAGTGAGCGGCGCGCATCGTCAAGTTGGTTGAGTGAAATCTGGACGCGAATGAGCTCAAGCTCGGCTATCAGCTTTGCTTCGCCTTCTGTTTCTTTGGTTGCGGTGCGAGCGGCGGCAAGAGCGCGTTCCGGGTTTTGCGTGCTCATCCAAAGCTTCGAGATCTCATTCCAGTAGGCAGACGAGTGACTGGCCTTGGCCGCTTTCACATAATAGTGCGCGGCCTCTTCTATGTTGCCCTGTTCCGCTTCAAGTAGCGCTAAGCGGTGCAGGGCCGGAACAAACTCCGAGCGCCGTTTGCAGAGTGCCTTCAAGTCCGTGCGCAGTGCGGCCTTATCGCTGGCGCGATCTTTCAAAATCCTCTTGAATTCCAAACGCGCTGCAATTGACTCTTCTTCTGCCCCTGGAACTCCGAAGCTTTCGATCTGGGCCTGATACTCGACGGCATCTTCGATGCGTCCCAGCTCTTCCGACAGGTCTCGCGCAAGCTGCGCCGCCCGGCGGTTCGGGTGGTTATGAAGAATCAGGGCTAGGTTATCAATTGCCGCCGTCTTGTTTCCGAGGGCGATGTTCAGCTCAGCGGCACGGAAGAGGACTTCCACATTCTTGGGGTCTTTCGCGCGGGCGTCATCAAGTATTCGCAGAGCTTCAATCGGTTCTCCCGCAGCTTGGAGGGAGCGTGAGAGCTCGGTTCGAGCAATTATGTCCGTAGGATCCTTCTTTATAAGCTGTTCCCACTGCACGCGCGCTTTGTTCCACTCGCCGGATGCTGCGAACCCTCGTGCACGAAGCATCCCGTCATAGAAGGCGCGGCGTTGAGCTTCGAGATTGTGCAAGCGGCGTTCGCGAAAATAACTGCGAACTCCAAAAAACAATCCGACCAGTCCTGCCACGACAATGCCAATGGCAAACGTGGCGATTAAGATTACTCCGGTATTGCCGGTGATTTTCCAGCCGTTCGTGCCGGGGCTCAGGGCCACCGTAGTAGGGGCGGTGTTAAGGACAACGAGATACAGCGCCAGGGCGACGACGCAGAAGACGAATATAAATTTATTGATTCTATTGATCATGAAATTCCCGCCCGCGTCATTCTTGCAGAGCAGGCGGGAATTTTCAACAGCAGTTACGCAGCGTCGCCGAGCGCTTACGCAGCTTCAAGAGCCTTGGGGCCGAGTTTGAAGTGTTTCTTGACGTCGAGGCGCTGTGCCTTAAACCACAAACTTTCGATGTCATAGTGTGAACGCATCGGCTCGTAGAAGACATGGGCGACGATATCGCCGCAGTCGATGAGCACCCATTGACCGTCTTCAAAGCCTTCTACGGAGACTGGATTGTGCCCGTTCTTCTGGAGCGCTTCGAGGATGCGATTGCTGATACCCTGGACTTGCCTATCCGAACGACCGCTGACGACGATGAAGTAGTCAGACATCCCGAACACTTTGGACACGTCGAGCACGCTGATGTCTTTTCCTTTGGCATCCATGCACGCGTTAATAATGTCTTTGGTGATTTCGAAGGACTGATTGGTTTGTTCAATGAGCTTGGCAAGATTTTGCTTCATGCTGTTTTTCCGTTCCTCCTAAAGTAAATGCAGTCTCCACTTCCCCTCGCTGACCTGTGTCGAACCGGAACGAGGGATCTGTTGCTCAGCAAAAGATCCTCTCCGAAGCGACGCATGTCCTCGAAGAGCACTTCAAAAATATTGCACAGTGCACCGCGAAGGTTATTCGCAGATAGAGTGACAAACTTTAGGATATTGGAAAAATGACAAAGCGCAGGGTGACGTGGGGTAATGCGTTGAGAGGGGAGTATGAATTTCAAGACTCGCGTAGGGTATCTCCTGTTTAGAAGCTCCTAGTCGTTGTAAGTCTCTGATCTTTGGGCATTACCTTCTTTATATATAGTCGGTACGTCAGTAGTTTTCCTTAATACCAATTATATCAGAGCTAAAAGAACTCGGCAATCAGCCTTGCAGCACTGCCATCATTCTTTCTTACTCTTAGGATGCAGCAACTCGGGATTTAGCACTGCCTTACTGAGAGTGTCGATCAGCTCTTCGATTCCAGCACCACTGACGCTCGAAATGGCGAGGCAGGGCAGGCCCTTCTTCTTGAAGGTCGACAAGAGCTTCGTGACAACCTTCGGATCCGAAATCGTATCTACCTTGGTGATGACAACGAGTTGGGGTTTCTCAGCAAGAATTTCTGAATAAGATGCCAGCTCCTTGTTGATGGCCTTGAATGACACCAGCGGCGACATCGCTTCGCCATCTTCCGTAATCTGATGTGGATCGATCAGATGCGCAATAATACGCGTACGCTCAACATGCTTTAGAAACTTAATTCCAAGCCCGCGTCCTTCGTGTGCGCCGGGAATGAGCCCCGGGATGTCGGCTACCACAAAAGTTCGATCGCCTTTGCCTTTTACCACTCCTAAGTTGGGAGTTAGGGTGGTGAAGGGGTAGTCGGCAATCTTCGGGCGCGCCGCGGAAATTCTGGAAATGAGGGTCGACTTTCCGGCATTGGGAAACCCAACCAGCCCTACATCAGCTACCAGCTTTAGCGTCAAGATATAGCGACCTTCCTCTCCTGCCTCGCCCGGCTGAAAATGATCGGGGGCTTGGTTCGTGGCCGACTTAAAGAACGCGTTGCCTTTGCCGCCGCGACCGCCTTTGGCTATCACGAATTCCTGTCCGTCGAAGGTGAGGTCGGCGACGAGCTCGCGAGTTTCGTGCTGCAAGACCTGCGTTCCGATCGGAACTTTCACAATCAAATCTTCGCCTGACTTTCCACTGCGTCCATTGGCGCCGCCTTTCTCGCCGTCTTCGGCGCTGGAATTTGGGTGATACTGGAAGTCGAGCAGGGTGTGACGATTGCGGTCGGCCACCATGATTACTGAGCCACCCGCTCCGCCGTCGCCCCCATCAGGGCCACCGGCAGGAATGTATTTTTCGCGCCTAAAATGACGCGCCCCAGGCCCGCCTTTCCCGGCACGCACCTGTATGTCCGCTTCATCTATGAATTTCATGTCGACGCTACAAATAAAAATTTGCCAGCAGGAGCTTCGCTTGTTTGGGCGAGCTGCATGCTGGCGAATCGAAGTAAAGTTTTAGAAACGAGGAAGCAGTGCTACGCTGCTTGCTGCGCAGGAACGATGCTTACAATCTGGCGCTTGCCTTGCTTGTAAGTCACGATTCCGTCAACGAGAGCAAAGAGGGTGTAGTCACGGCCAGTTCCAACGTTCAATCCGGCATATACGGTGCTGCCGCGTTGACGAATAAGGATATTGCCGGCCTTTACAGTTTGGCCGCCCCATTTCTTAACGCCGAGGCGCTTGCCACGACTGTCACGTCCGTTTCTCGAACTACCGCCAGCTTTCTTATGTGCCATTGTGAATCCCCTAAAATATTATTGCTAAACGAGGCCCGCCTTATGCCGAGATGCTCTCGATCAGTACGCGAGTCAGGTTCTGACGATGACCCTGCTTCTTGGTGTAACCAGTGCGGCGGGTCTTTTTGTAAATCAAAACTTTCGGGCCCTTTTCCTGGGCAACAACTTTTCCAGTCACTTTCACGCCGGACAGCAGAGGAGTTCCAATCTTGGGAGCTTGCTCGCCGCCTGCGCTATGCATCATGACTTCGGAGAAAACAATTTCACTGCCAGGCTCGCCTTCGAACTTCTGGATTGAGATCCTCGAACCAGGGGACACGCGAAATTGTTGTCCGCCACTCTTAATAACTGCGTATGCTTTAGCCTCGGCCATAACGAAAATCCAAGTAAGGGCTTGAGAAAGTAAACAAATCCAACTGGTTCGAAAAACCAGGATTCCAAGCTCGGTAATTTAGACACGCGAAAATACTGTTAATCTTGTTAAAAAGCAAGTGTACGGCCTTGTATAGCTGTGACCACTCCTATTTGCAGGTACTTAAGGTTATTCATTATTTAAGATGTGTAAGATTTTTAAATTTGCTAACATGGCCGCAGCGGGATTTTTCAAAGAGCGTTTTGAACGCGACCCGTGCGGGGAACAGATTTCTACATGAAAGAGCAGAGTAATAGCCACACAATCGCCGTCATTGAAGATGATGAGAGTGTACGAAGGAGCCTAGTTCTAAATCTTGAATTAGAAGGCTTTAAAGTTGTTACTGCACAGGACGGCGAAGAAGGAATCAGCGTCGTTAACGAGCATCACCCAGATCTTATTATTCTGGACGTTATGATGCCGAAGAAAGACGGCCTCCAGACCTGCAAAGAACTGCGTAACGCCGGCATCTCTACTCCGCTAATTTTGCTAACTGCGCGTAGTGCAGAGGTCGACAAGGTTCTCGGCTTGGAACTCGGGGCGGACGATTATCTAGCAAAACCGTTTGGAATGCTTGAATTAATTGCCCGTTTGAAGGCTCTCTTACGGCGCGTTCAGCACGTTCGCGAAATTGACAAAGTTAACTTCGACGACGTTACTATCGATTTTAAAGCTTACCGTGCGGAACGAAATCAACAGCCGCTCGAACTTTCGGCTCGTGAATATCGACTCTTGCAGTACCTGGTTGCAAAGAGTGGTTCGGTGGTAACCCGAGACGAGTTGCTCGATGAGGTTTGGGGCTATAACTCCTATCCTTCAACCCGCACGGTGGATAACCATATTGCCCGTTTACGGCAGAAGATAGAAAGCAACGTGGATGACCCTAAGCACATTCTGACGGTCCATGGGGTTGGCTACAAATTTGTCGCCTAGGCATCGCAGTTTTCCTCTAAAAATACCCTGATTTTTGCGTCCAATTCGCGGCGACGCGATTAATGCTGTGTAATTTCAGCCAGTTGTGCTGTAGATCGAGTTGTAAAAAATTTGTCACAAAAATGCATCGTTTTTGTCTACGCTGAATCAAATAGGGGAAGGTAATGCTGCCGAGGTCTGGCGGCAGTGATTTCAGTCGGTTGTCCCGAGGTTCTGGTTTCTGAGGTTATTCAAGCTACCCCGTTAACGCGCCGATGACTGAGGCGAACAACTTAGAAAGGCTTGCGACAATGACTCAGCTTAACGATTTCCAACTTCTTGTGCTCGAAAAAGAAACCATCCAATGTTCCGACGTAGCTGAGCTTCTCGGCGATTATACGGACAAAGAACTTCCGCCGACCTTGCGCGCGCGTATCGATTCCCATATTCACCAATGTGAACACTGCCAAGAATTGGAGCGAAGCTACCGATTGACGGTCGAGCTTGCCGGACAACTCAATACGAACAACCCGCTTCCTCGTGGTGTTCAAACGCGTCTCCGCAAGGCGCTTAACGAAAAGTTGGGACTCTCTCTTCCCTTGGCCTAAGGCCAGTCGTAGCTATTGCTAGATTCAAAGCGGCGGGACTTCATCTCCTTGCTGTGATAGAACTTGGCTCCTATGAGTCACAAGGCCTATCTCGTCGACGGATCCGGATACATATTTCGAGCCTTCTACGCGGTTGCACCGCTTAGCACCAAGGAAGGTTTCCCAACCAATGCGCTATTTGGCTTTACGCGCATGCTTCTGAAGCTGCTCGCGGCTTCAGACTCCGACCATGTGGTTGTTGTTTTCGATGCCGGAAAGAAAACATTCCGCAGCGATCTCTATAAAGAGTACAAAGCTAACCGCATTGAACTGCCTGACGATCTGCGAAAGCAGATGCCCTTTTTTCGAGAAATCTGCACTGCGCTCGGGCTGCTTATCCTAGAGAAGCCGGGTTTTGAAGCGGATGATATCATTGGAACGCTCACGGATCGTTTGACGCAAAATGATGCCGAGGTAGTCGTCGTCAGCGGCGATAAAGATCTGATGCAACTGGTCGGGCCTAAGGTTTCAATCTGGGACACGATGTACGATCGCCGTTACAACCGCGCCGAAGTGATCGAGAAATTTGGAGTGCCCCCGGAGAAAGTAGTCGAACTGCTGGGGCTGATGGGCGACAGCTCGGATAATATTCCTGGACTTAAAGGCTGCGGCCCTAAGACTGCCGCGCAGTTGATCGAAAAATTTGGCGACGTTGAAACGGTGATCGCAAGTATCGACGCAATCGCAGCCGATGCCGGCATTCGAAATAGAAAAAAGATCGCAGAGCAGCTGAGGGCAGATATTGACCTTGTCCGGCTGAGTCGCAAACTTGTCGAGATTGACCGGAACGTCGTCATCGATATTCCGCGCAATGGGACCTCCGAGGCCCTCGACGCATTGCAGGGAGAAGCCTTGCTGGATCGATTGGTGCGTCAGGCCCCTGATGAAGAGGAAATCCGCAAGCTCGTCGAGCGCTTCGAGTTTGCCTCACTATTGAAAGATATAAAGTTTACGCCCCGCGCTGCTGCGGTTGGCGCCCCTCAAGATCTTGCCTATCAATGTGTGTGGGCAGATGACTTTCCAGAATGGCTCAAAACGCTTCGTGCGCAGCCTGAGTTCGCCTTCGATCTGGAGACAACCTCGCTTGATATGTTCCAAGCGCGCATTGTCGGAGTTTCATTTTGCTGGGGAGATAAAGAAGCTTTCTATGTCCCGCTCGCACATACCGACATCCCCGCTGGGAAGAAGCAGTTAAGTGATCGGGAGTTTTTGTCGGAGGTGCGCGCGGTATTCGCCGACCCCAAAATCAAAAAGTGCGGGCAGAATGTTAAGTTCGACATTAGCATTCTCGCCCAGCATGAGGTGCAGGTCGAAGGAATTTCTTTCGACAGCATGATTGCGTCGTATCTTCTCAACCCGGACAAAAATGCCCACAATTTGACTGTTCTGGCTCAGGATTATCTGGGGCGTTCGGTCGTCGAATATACGGATCTGGTTGAGGGGAAGAAGGACTTCAGCGAAGTACCAGTCGACGCCGCGACGCAGTATGGATGCCAGGACGCGCATTTTGCTTGGCTTTTGAAAAACACCTTGCGCCCCTTGCTCGAAAAAAACGGCTTGCTGGGTGTTTTTGATAGTATCGAAATTCCACTTATCCCGGTCCTTTCAAGAATGGAACGCAGGGGCATTAAGCTGGATGTGAAGCTATTGAGCGAGATGTCGGAAGATTTTGCAGTTCGCCTCAAGAAAATGGAGGGGAATCTGTACGAACTTGCGGGCTGCGAGTTTAATCTGAACTCCCCGAAGCAACTGGCTGACGTGCTCTTCAATAAGCTCGGTTTGCCGACGAAGGGGATTAAGAAAACGAAAACCGGACTATCTACAGACTCCAGCGTTCTCGAAAAGCTCAGTTCCGTCCATCCCTTGCCGCAGCTGATCCTCGAGTATCGAATGATTTACAAATTGAAGAGCACCTATATCGATACGCTGCGCGAGCAGGTGTCTAGTGTCAGCGGTCGACTGCACACGCGCTTC
>JAFLCA010000120.1 GCA_017302875.1 Deltaproteobacteria bacterium | reverse complement strand
AAGGTGCGCCGCTGAAGAGGCTATGCCGCCGCCAATATTCCCCCTGGCGTAGCTCTAGTGGTCATAGGAAATGCCGTTAGCTATGGGCATCCCGAAGTCGAGCAAGTCGAGCAGCAACAGCTGCCCTACAGTTTTTTCCCGAAGCTGCTACGCGAGCTGATCATTCGTGATCGCCACTCGGTTGTGGTGGCCGGTACGCACGGCAAGTCGACCACGGCTGCGATGATGGCGACCGTGCTGGCCAAGCTGGGCGACGATCCCAGCTATTTTATCGGTGGCGTGGTGAGAGACCTGCCTGCCAGTCTCTGGCGCGGTGCCGGCTCGGTGAGCGTCGTGGAGGGCGATGAATATGATAGCGCCTTCTTTGCCAAGGTTCCCAAGTTTAGCTTTTACGCAGCTACCACCTTGGTGATCACCTCGATTGAGTACGATCATGCGGATATCTACCCGTCGCTTGAGAGTATTAATGCCGTCTTTACCAAGGAAGTCCTGGCTCTGCCTGCGCAATCCTGCGTGCTGTGTTGTTCGGACCAGGAAAACCTTCAAACTTTAATTGCACAGTGGCGCGCGCAGGCGCGCTGCCGAATCGTCACCTATGGCCGAAGCCCCGCTAGCGAGTACCACCTTGAAGAGGTGAAGTCAGTCGGCGAAGCGCAGGAGATGCGTGCGACTACGCTGGATGGACGTGTGCTTTCCTGGAAGTTAGGAGTGCCTGGGGCACATAATGCTCTGAACAGTTTGGCGGTGCTTGCAGTCGCCGATCTTTTGAAGCTCGACGTACCCAAGGTAAAGACAGCGCTGGCTGGGTTCCTCGGTGTAAAACGCCGGCAAGAGGTGCGATTTGACGAGCGGGGCATCACCGTGGTCGAAGATTTCGCGCATCATCCGACTGCGGTGCGAGAAACCCTTGCCGCGATGCGCCAACGTTATGCCGGTCGACGACTGTGGGCGGTGTTTGAGCCACGTTCCAATACGAGCCGGAAAAAAGTGTTTCAGGTACCCTACGTAGACGCCTTTCAAGGCGCTGATATGGTCGTTCTCTGTCAGGTTTCAGCGCGTTCCAACGATACCAGTTCCGATCTAATCGATGTGGGGGACCTGGGAAAAAGTATCATGGCGCAAGGGACACCCTGCCTGGTACTGGCTACCGCGCAGCAAATTGCGGAGCAACTGGCTAAAGACGTCACTCGCGGCGATGTCGTGCTCGTCATGTCGAACGGATCTTTCGGCGGGCTTATCGATTTGCTGATTCAGAAATTGAAGTCCTAAGTCAGGACAGCCAGCTACATCAAATCTTGCGGATCCATATCGAATACCAGGCGCACCTGCGTCGACTTGGGCGCATGCGTGGAAACATCTCGCATGACCTGATTCAGGTGAGACGGACTCGTTCCTTTTACTAGAAAGTGCCAGCGCCAGAGTGCGCGAATTCTGGCGATCGGCGCAACGGTCGGCCCCAATACACTGAGCGGTAATTCACGTTGTTGCACGGAGCTATCGAGAAGTGCGCGCAAATGTCGCGCGTACTGCGATCCAAACTCCTGATTGGGCGAGCTGATCACAATTCTCAAGATGCGACTAAAGGGCGGATAGCCGAGACTTTTTCGATTTTCCAATTCGATCTCCGCAAAGCCCCGGAAATCTTTGTCGCACGTTTTCGCGATACTGGGATGGTTCGGCACGCGCGTTTGCAATAGGACGAGGCCGGCTTTGTCTCCGCGTCCCGCGCGTCCTGAAGCTTGCGTGAGCAATTGAAACACTCTCTCCCCAGCGCGAAAATCCGGCATGTGCAGCCCCACGTCGCAATCCACAATGCCCACCAGGGTTACGCCCGGCAGATCGTGTCCCTTCGCGATCATCTGGGTGCCCACCAAAATATCGGTCGAGCCATCGCGGACGCTGTTTAAAATCCGTCGATACGCATCATTGTCTGCCACCGAGTCGCGATCGAGGCGACTGATACGCGCCGTGGGAAAAAGGGTTTCGAGCTCTTCGAAGATCTTTTCAGTTCCAGCGCCTCGTTGCACCAATGGGGCAGACGACTTTCCGTCAGAGCCACGGCAACTCGGGCAAAATTCGGGCACCACGAGGCTTAAGCTACAGTAGTGGCATTGCAGCGAATTCTGGTTTTTGTGGAAGGTCAGCGTGACGCTGCAATTTGGACAGTCCATCGTAGCCTGACAAGATTCGCACTGCAGATAACTGGCAAACCCACGGCGATTGTACAGCAAGAAGGATTGTTCTTTTCGATCGAGGGTGTCCTTGAGGGCTGCGGCGAGTTGCGGCGAGATGTTGCGGGACGCCATCTCCCATGGCTTCACGCGATTCAAATCTACCACGCTTATTTCCAAACCGGATCCAGAAGAGTGCCGCGCCGGTAAGGAAATCAGCGTGTACTTATTTTTGACCGCATTGAGGTAACTTTCGAGCGACGGAGTTGCCGAGCCCAGTACCACCGAGCAGTTCTGTAGTTTAGCTCTCACCAGGGCCAGGTCGCGCGCGTTGTAGCGCAGGCCTTCGGCTTGCTTGTAGGAGCTTTCATGTTCCTCGTCGACGACGATCAATCCGAGATTCGGAACTGGCGCAAAAATTCCCGATCGCGCGCCAATCGCCACCTGACAGCGCCCCTCAAGCAGGGCGCGCCAAGAATCCCAGCGCGAGCGTTTGTGAAGCGCGCTGTGCAAAACAGCTAAATTATTGCCTAAGCGCGCGCGAAAGCGGTCGATTAACTGAGGCGTGAGAGCAATCTCCGGCACGATAATTAGAGCGCCCTGTCCACGTTCTAAGGCCTGGCGAATTGCTTCGATGTACACTTCGGTCTTACCGCTGCCGGTAACGCCGTGCAAAATAAAAGCTTTGAACTCTTTGTCTCGGGTTGCCGCATCAATGTCATGGAGGGCGCGCTGCTGTTCCGCGTTGAGATCTACTGCACTCTTTGCCCACTGCGGAATGGCTTCACTGCTTACGTGATGATCAACTAGTTCCTCGCTCAGAATTTGCACGAGACCCTTTTCTTCGAGTCCTTTGAGCACTCGCGCGCAACCCTTTACGCGGCGTGAAAGTGTTGCCAAATCGAGCGGCTCTTTTTGTTCCGACAAAATCTTAAGAACTTCGGCTTGTGCCTTGCCTGTTAGCTTCGGCGCTGCTGTGCCGCTTAGTTTGACGAAGCGTTCGAATTTAGGCGGTACTGCCGGAGGAATGGCGACATCGATTACATTGGAAAGGCTGTCTCCGTAGTAGTCAGCTATCCAGGTGAAAAACTCCAATTGAAGGGGATCGAAGCAGCGTAAATGCTCGCCGTCTTCAAGCACACTTTTGATCTTGAAGTCGGAGTTGGTGTCGGCAGGCCTTTCGTCAGCAGACTGCGTAGAAACCACATAGCCAAAGGCGCGGCGCCGCCCCAGTGGAACTTCGACTCGATAGCCAATCTCAATGGAACCTCTGAGAGCCTCGGGGAGCTCGTAGGTAAGCGGGGATTCAAGTGGGGGAATAACAACGTTTACCAGAACTGGTGCCGTCGAGGTCTTTTCGGCTGCTGAGCCGGCCCGCTTGTTCACTTTCCGGCCTTGAGGAAGAAGTTAAAACACAATTTCAGCATCTATTTGGTTTATAGCTAGATTTCGTTGCATTGTCAGCAATACCGCCCGGCGTTAGCATGCATCATATAGCAAGCGACCGAGGTCTTAGCGCCTCTGCAAACGATCTAATCCACGAGGACCGTAATGGATTTTAAGGCCCTGCTTCGACGAAGTGAATCTCTTATCAGCATCGATATAGGGTCTTCCGCCGTAAAGATGCTGGAGCTCGACACGTCCGGCGATCGTCCAAAACTGCTCAACATCGGAATCGCGCCAATTGTAGGCGAAATCTTCTCAAACAACACGATAACCAAGGGTGAAAAGATAGCCGAGCAAATTACTGCGTTGCTGGAGGCTAATTCTGTCGGCGATAAACGCGTTTGCACTGCGATTCCGGGTCCTTCCGTTTTCACCAAGAAAATAAAAATGGCCAAAATGGATCCCGCCGAGCTGGCTTCCAATGTGCAGTTCGAGGCCGGGAACTTTATTCCGCACAATATCGAAGCGGTCCATCTCGATTATCATGTGATTGGAGAAGCTGGGAAAAATCAGCTCGATGTGCTGGTCGTAGCGGTAAAGAACGAGATTTTGGACAGTTTCCTAGAGTGTTTCTCGTACGCAGGTCTGGAAGTAGCAGTGGCGGATGTCGACTGTTTCGCTGTGCAGAACATGTTTGAGCTTGGCTACCCCGAACTAACTTCAAAGACGGTGGCGCTGGTAAACATCGGTGCGCGCTATGCAAGCATCAATATTTGCAAAAATGGGCAATCCTTGTTCACGGGCGACGTGCCAGTGGGCGGCAAGCTGTTTACCGACGCGATTATCGAAGTAATGGGCGTGCCTGCCGATCAGGCTGAAGCGCTCAAGCGCAAGAAAAAAACCGCCGGTAGCAGCACGGCTCAAAACGATGCCATAGCGGGCGCTGTGCAAGACATTCTTGATCGAAACATCGAGTACGTGGCGTCCGAATTGAATCGCCAACTAAGTTTCTTTTGGAACGCTTCCGGCGCTGAAGAGCAGATTGATTCGATTATGCTTACTGGCGGCGGCTCATTGATGGCGGGACTGGCAGATGAATTAAGCGAGAAAACAGGCATCAGTTGCTCGATCTTGGATCCCCTGCGCGGAATAGAAAAAGGCGACGGTTTCGATGCCGCGTACTTGCAGGAAATTGCTCCACTCATGTCCGTTGCGGTCGGGATGGGAATTCGGCAGCCGGGCGACAAAATTACCCCTGAATACGATGAGGATTAGCACTCGTGATTAAAATTAATCTTCTCGGCGACGACACTGTTCAGGATAACTCAGGCACCTTTATCGTGGCTGCGTACTGCGCCTCGCTCGTGCTGTGTATCGGTATCTTCTTTTGGCTCCAAAGCTCGCTTGATTCAAAAGTTTTAAGCGTAAAGAACGAGTCGCTTAAACTTGAAGCGCAGCTTGCGCACCTGCAGGAAACGACCAAAGAGGTTAAGGATCTCGATAAGAAGCGCGCTGAGCTGAATGATAAATTAGTCGTCATTGCTACTCTAAAGCGCAATAAGGTCGGCCCCGTTCGCGTGCTCGATGATCTCAACATGGCCTTGCCTGAACGAGCCTGGGTGACTGAGGTGCGAGAGGGCGGCGGCGCTCTTCATATTTCCGGAATTGCGCTCGACAACCAAACCATTGCGACTTTCATGAAGGATCTTGGAACTTCCGAGTACTTCAAAGACGTCGAGTTGGTTGAAACCAAGATGGTCGACAAAAAGGGCGTAAAGGTGCGCGAATTCACGTTGGACGCCAAGATCAGCTACGCCGGAAAAATTAAACTTAAGCAGGCCGCGGAAGCGTCTGCCGGAAAAGAACAAAAGCCGGTAAGCACTGACGCAACGACGGAAGAAGCGAAAACATCGTAACGACGGAACGCATGAACCCATTCATACAGAATATTCTGGATCGGCCGCGCAGCCACCGTATTGGTATCTGGGCGGGCAGTATTGTGTTTATTGCGTTTGTATTCTGGCAATATTTTTACGGACCGCAGGTTAAGGAGCTGGACAAACTCGAGACCAAGGTCGAAACGCTCAATAGTCAAATTGGACATGAGCAGCGCTTGGCTCGCAATCTGGTGAAATTCCGCAAAGAGGTGAAGGATCTCGAGGTTAAGCTAAAGATGGCGTTGCAGGAACTTCCCGATGAGAAGGAAATCCCGGATTTGCTAAGTAATATGTCCAATTTGGCGCGTGACGCCGGGCTGGAGGTAAACTTATTTAAGCCGAATCCCGAGGTGTTCCGTGAATTCTACGCCGAGGTGCCGGTTACTATGTCGGTTGAAGGAACCTTCCATCAGGTCGCGACTTTCTTCGACGAAGTAGGCCGATTGCCTCGCATCGTTAATATTAATCAAATTAATATGCGCGATCCGAAACTGCCCGAAGGCGAAGAACAGATGCGCATCAAATCGGATTGCGTGGCGACGACCTTCCGCTACCTCGATGAGAGCCAGCGCATCCAAGCTCCAGACGAAGCAGACAAGAAGAAGCGCCGCAAGAAGTAGGTGGCTCTCGCGACAGGCTGGCGGGTCGCAAGGCCTAGAACATCGTTATCGTCAAAACTCAAGGTTCTCTACCGTTTCTGGATCGCACTCTTTCGCCGCCGCTGCATACGTATGGGATGGTGGCTCCGGAGTAGCTTAACTGCGCGGTCTCTCTCGCTCTTGGGTAAATATGATATTGACAGTACAGCTGAATCTTCTTATTCCAGTTAGTGATTTTGAAATCTTTCACCAGACAGATTGTCCTTGAAGTTTCAATTGTGTGCGGAACTTCGAACGAAGAGGTTTTTGCTCCTTGCTTGGAAAGTTTGGCAGTAGGTATCATCGATGAATCCTATCGAGGCCTTGAAGCAACTTCCATACAGTGAGCCTCGCGGATTCCTCGCTGCCTTTTCTTTGGGAACGGCTTGTTGGTTGAAGTAGTGGTTTTAGTTGGCAGTGTAATGTTTAATTTAGTTAGTAAGGGAGAAATCTCATGAACGTCGCCGCGAAGAATGTGCGGGTGCCTCGCGTAGTGTTTCTTCTCACTTCGGTGGCCCTGTTGTCTGCTTGCGCTGGAAGGAGCTCGTCGCTTCCCTCCGACTCTTCGACAGATTCCAACATGGCCAGCGGGGCTGGGACTGAGACTGTTGCGGATAATCAAGCTACTTCGCCCTCGACGGAAACCGTCGCTAGCGAATCAACGACGGCTTTGAATGCCGCCGCTGATGCTACTGAAGTGGCAACTTTGAAGCCTCTGTTGCGTGGCCTGAGCATTGAGCCGGCCGAAAACGGCAACATGATTGTGGCGGACATGGAGTCTGCTGGATTTTATACTCTTAAGAAGACGGCAACGTCTGAGTACGTTTTGACCCTCGAGGGAGCCAGCTTGGATCCTTCAGCTGCCGGAGCGCTTGTCGCTTCGCCTGGCACGGGTGAAATCCGCTCGGTTCGTCCGATTACGCAAGGCCGCAACGTTCTCCTTCGTATCTTCTCCGCTCCTGGCTCTGAGCTCGTAGCCAAGTCCCAAAGCAATCGCATCATCGTGGCACCTCGTAATGAGTTGGCCGGTGATATGCGCGCTCAAGCGAAAATCGAAGCCCCGGCTTCTGATTCAAAGGTTCCTGTAGTTACTTCCCCTGCTGACGTTAAGTCGGATGGAGTTGTTGCTGCTTCAAACCCAGCTGTTGATTCTGATATCGGTTCTTTGCTCGATGAGACTCCGAAGTATACCGGACGTTTGATCTCTCTCGATCTGCAAGACACTGACATCGACAATGCTCTGCGCATCATTGCTGAAGTATCCAACCTCAACATCATCGCCAGCGAAGATGTGACGGGTAAGGTAACGCTTCGATTGATCGATGTGCCATGGGATCAAGCTCTCGATGTTATCTTGAAGACCAACGGTCTCGATAAGGTGCAGGAAGGTAACGTTATCCGTATCGCTCCTGTTGAGAAGTTAAGACAAGAGCGCGAAGCCTTGAAGCAAGCAATCCAAGCAGCTGATGACCTTGAGCCGCTAACGGTTAAGTACATCCGCATTAGCTACGCCAAGGCTGCTGACTTGAAGCCGCTTGTTGAGGCAGTCTTGAGTGAGCGCGGTGGAGTAACCTACGACGAGCGTACAAATCAGCTCATCGTGAAGGACATTCATAAGGGTGTTCGTAACGTTGCTGAGCTTGTCGCGAAGCTTGACCTCCGTACACCGCAAGTTCTTCTCGAGACCCAAATCGTCGAAGCAAGCCGTAGCTTGTTGCGCGACCTGGGTTCTGAGCTCGGATTCAGATACGTGCAGTCTCCGGAGACCGGAAACCCGACTGGCTATAACTTCCCGAACAGCGTCGCCGTTGGCGGATCTGTGGCTGGTGGTAATGCCTCGAGCTTCCCGGCCCAAGTTAGTGCCGCAGCAGGTTCTGCCGTCAGCTTCTTGTTTGACAGCGCTGATGGAACGAAGAGCTTGAGCACGCGCATTACTGCTCTTGAGTCTGAAGGAAAGGTTCGCGTTATCAGCCGTCCGGCCGTCGCAACCACGAATAATAAACAAGCTCAAATCAAGAGCGTTGAGAAGATTCGTGTGAAGACGCCAAGTGGTGGCAACTCGGTATCTGTCGGTCAAGGTGCTCAGTCTCAAGGTGGTTCCGGCGGTATCGCAACGGAAACTATCGAGATTGGTATCACGCTCGAAGTTACACCGCAGGCCTCACCTGACTACTACGTACTTCTAGATATCAATGCGAAGTCCAGTACCTTCGGAGATCGCACGGTTGACGGAATTCCGTCTGAGCGTGAGCGAAGCGCTACTTCAACTATCCTTGTGTCGAGCGGTCAAACGTTCGCCATGGGTGGTATCTACAAGATCTCTGACAAGGACAATGTCGACGGCGTGCCTTTCTTCAAGGACATTCCGTTCATCGGACACTTGTTCCGTCATCAGAAGATCGACAAGTCTGATGAAGAACTCATCTTCTTCATCACTCCACGCATTGTCGAGGGAAGCTTCGATGACGCTGCTATGAAGGTTGCCTCGTAAAATTTTTAAGGAGTCAGATTATGCGCTTTAGCTACGCGAACATTCGACGTTTACTAGCAGGAGTGGTGATTGCCGGAACCCTCGTTAGTTGCGGGAGTTCCTCAAACAATAACCAAGGTGTGAGCTTCACCCTGCTAGGGTACTTCGCCTCAGCCGGTGAGACCGACAGCACGGGGGAGACAACCACGTTGCCGCCGGGTTTGACTGGCCTTTCGATAACGATCAGCGATACCGACAATGAAGCCCCTCCGAGTCCTACTAACTTTGGCGGAGGAACAATCCTTGCCTACGTAGGAACCCAGAATAATATCGTTACGGAATTTATCCGGGTCGATCAAAGCTTCATTCAGTACATCGTTCCTGGTGCTTCGGCTCAGCCGCCTAGTACCAACTACGCTTTGGCGTTGACCTTGGGACCTGGGCAGAGCTCAAGCTTGACCCCGCCAACGTCTTCATTGCCTGGCTCGTTTGATGGGTATCCGAACATCGGCTACGCACAGATTCCGATTATTTCATCGGACATTCGTGCTTGGTTGAATCTGAATCGTGGCTTACTCCCTGAAATGCCTTTCATCATGACGGTGAAGACCGTTTTGTCTGGCGTGACGTCAGCGGGAGATCGCCTTTACACGAACGATGCTGACATTTTCGTGCAGGTGAACTCCGATACGATCATTGCTCCGACTACGCCGAGCGGAAGCTCGTCTGAGGAGTCTGCGTTCTAAGGCGCCCGCATGGGCCTTGAAAAGGGTTCGAAGTAGGTTTGCAATAAACAGATAAGACAACGACTAGGGAATTTGAATTATGAACACAAGAAGGCTTAGCTCGATTGCTTTCGCCTCGGCACTTGGAACGCTTGGAGTTGCGCTTGCATGCTGCTCCGGTGGAACAGGGAACAACGACACCGATTTCTCCGGTGGCCAGTTTGTCGGTAGCGGCAGCGCGACAGGGTCCATTACTATCAACGTTCTTGATTCCGACCTTGGAGTCTCTGAGACTTCGGGTTTCGGCGTATCAGTCAAGAACGCTCAGGGCGGGCCAGTCGCTGGAATCAAGGTTTCTTGTGACTCTGAAAAGGGTGTCGCGATTCTCGAGCCGACAACGGGCGGTGAGATCACCAGCAGCAGCGGTGATATCAGCGGCGTAATCGGATGCGCAGCCCCTGGAAGTTACCAGCTTGCTTGCCGACTCCCGGTTGGAGCGAATAAGCGCCAGCTTGTTGACATCAAGTGCCGCGGACCGATTCCCACGGGCTTCACGGGTTTTCCTGATGCAGCCGGCGGCGGATTGGGCGGTGGATCTGATGACTCAGACAGCGGTGGCGTAGGTGGAACTGACACCGACGGTATCCGTATCGCAAATCTCTACTTCGACGACTTCAATACGGGTTTCGAAGCAACTGGAACGAACTTCTCAATCGATACGCAACAGAAGATTTGTACTCGTGACGACGGAGACGGAACTCAGACGCCTCCTCCGACCCCGGTTATTACTCTCGAGTCCTTCTTTGATACTGTGTTGAGAGCCCACGTTATTAACAACACCAACCAGGCCATCCAGTTTACTCAGATGCGCTACACCGTCCTCGATGGTGGTTCCGGCACGGGTAATGGAACGGATCCTGGTAACTTCAGCTCGAGCTCGGTAACCTTCGTTGGTCAGGCCACGGCAGTTGAAGGTGGCGGCGGTGAAGGCGACCTTTCGATGTTGGCTATCCAGGCTGTTCCTGGCGCGACCATCGGTCCTGTTACGGTTCTTGAGAAGCGCTTCGTAGGTGCTTCTGAGAATATCGACACAGGCGCCGGCTTCATGACGATGCAGGTAACCTTGTTCGGAACAAACGATATCGGAGACGACATTCAGGTGTCTGCTTCGATGACCCTAGACTTTGCTCCGTTCGATCGTTGCGCTAACGCCAACTAGACTTACGGAACGTAAGTTATCGTAAACGACAAAGGCCCGCGAAAGCGGGCCTTTGTTTTTGGGAGAGCTTGTATGACCGCCGAATTAGAGCTGCGACAGATAGTAAAAGAGGATCCTGGTAATCCACTTTTCGCCGAGCTCGCGGAGCAGCTTAGAAAGAGCGGACAGCATGCAGAAGCCTTGGATATTTGCCTGTCCGGTCTCTCCAAGAATCCCTCCTGTCATGTTGGGCGCTTAGTTCTGGCGCGCGTATTTTTTGACCGGCAGATGTTTCCATTTGCCGTTCGAGAGCTGGAAGCGCTTAGGGCAGCGCTTCCGCAGAGCAAGACCATAGCCAAGTTGCTAGAGAAGCTTTCCCCTGGCGCGTCACAGAATCCTGTCTCTGTGGCTCCAGCAGCTCCCTCGGAGGCTGAAACTTTCGCAGAAACAGACTTCGACTTTGAGGAACTCGACCTAATAGGGCAGGACAAGAAGGAGCACTAAGGCGCGGAGAGGGCGCAATTCCGGCTATTTCCCTAATGATTTCTGAGGGCTGGAGTTAGGATTAAGCTTGTGGCAGTATGTTGCGCACTGTGGGCCCCCTTAAGGGGAGCAATGTTGGGAACGATGGAATAGCATGAAAATTGAAGAAATCGCAGAAATAATAGCCATCCTTAAGCAAACCGATGTAACCGAGTTCGAGATTGAGCAGGATGGAACTCATATACGTCTGAGCCGTGGGCCGCGCGCGCCAATTGCTGGTTCGCATGTCGTCGGTCCTACCTTAGTACACGCCAACTTAGAGCCCGCGATCACCGGCAGTGTTAATGGTCAGCCGATCGCGATTCCTGCCAGCACTCCTGCGGTGGCGGAGACCCCAAGTCATTTAACCAAAGTTGAATCACCAATTGTCGGCACGTTTTATCGTCGGCCGTCCCCTGATTCTGAGCCTTTTGTCAAAGAAGGCCAGATGGTGAAGAAGGGCGATACCCTTTGCATCATTGAAGCCATGAAATTGATGAATGAAATCGAAGCCACAACGTCTGGAAGAGTCGAGAAGGTTCTTCTCACGGATGGTCAGGTCGTCGAGTACGGGGAAGTGCTCTTCCTCATTAATCCGAACGCATAACGAGGCATCTCTAGGGTCGGTAGGAATTAATACGCGTGAATAAACCCCTCTTTAACAAAGTACTCATCGCAAACCGCGGCGAAATCGCTTTACGCGTTATTCGCGCTTGTCACGAACTCGGAATCAAGACCGTGGCCGTTCACTCGGTAGCGGATAAGGACGCATTGCACGTGAAGCTTGCTTCCGAAAGTGTTTGCATTGGTCCTGCCTTGGCCAAAGACAGTTATCTCAATATAGCCTCCGTAATGGCCGCTGCCGTGGCCACAGGTGCAGATGCAATACATCCGGGCTATGGGTTTTTGAGCGAAAACGCTGCGTTTGCGGAAATTTGCGGAAGTTGCGGCATCACCTTCATTGGTCCGACCGTGCGCAACATGCGTGTCATGGGTGATAAAGCTCGTGCCCGTCGTGCTGCTGATAAGGCCGGCGTGCCGACCATTCCCGGAGATAGTCGCGGATTCGTCGATGGAAAAGAGGCTTTTGAAGTCGCACAAAAGGCCGGCTTTCCGATCTTATTGAAAGCCTGCGCAGGCGGCGG
>JAFLCA010000012.1 GCA_017302875.1 Deltaproteobacteria bacterium | reverse complement strand
GGGAGTTTGCGGGAAAGCCACGCATTTTTTGGTCCCGCCAGTCGGTGGCTGAGCTTTTTTGGAGAGCCTGCGCCGCGTTTAACGCTATTGGTTTTACGCCGCAGGTGGAGGATGGCTATCGTCCGCCCGCTGTACAAGAAGGTCTATTTCGTCGTCGGGTGAAAATGGTTAGAGACGAAAATCCGCAGCTGGGAGTAGTCGATGTTCTGCGCGAGGTTGCGGCAAAGACAGCGACTTCTCCGTTGCGCGCAGCGCACATGGCGGGAGCCGCAATCGACTTCACGTTACGGGAAGCTGATGGTCAGCCTCTCGATCTAGGGAATCCCTATCCCACAGGAGGGGCAGCGACCATATTGGATTTTCCGTATGTCACCTGGGCGCAATATCGCACGCGCTCCCTGTTTGCGGAGGTGTCGCAAATGGCGGGTTTGAATCCATATCCAGGTGAAGACTGGCACGTCTCCAAGGGTGACGGACTCGCCGCGATTATTGAAGGTATTACTACCGTTAAATATTGCGCGCTGCGCGATTTTGATCGCGCTACGGGAGCCGTTCAGCAATATGATCCGCAGTTGGTTCGAAAAACATATAGTCATGAGGGTTTGCTGTGAGCGATTCGTTTCAGATAGAAGAAGTTGTATTGCGCGTAGTGAAGCTTCCTCTCAAGGAACCCTTTACGACGAGTCTTTGGACTACTCCACATAAGACACCGATTCTCGTCGAGATGCGCGGGCAGGGGATCTCCGGATGGGGCGAGGGCGCGGTTCCACTTTTCCCCTTTTACAATCACGAAACTCCGCAAACGGTTTTGCATATCCTGCGCGATTTCGCGCTACCGCTCTTCTTTAAAGAGAAACCAAAGACACCGCCTGAGTTGGCGCAACTGCTTAAGCGAATTCAGCGCAATGGGTTTGCGAGGGCCGCGCTCGAAATGGCCTATTGGGATTGGACGGCAAAGGCGCAAGGCAAGCCGCTCTATCAATTGCTTGGTGGTGCTCGTCAGGAAATTCCGGTCGGGGTCAGTGTCGGTATACAGAAGGATACGGCAACGCTCCTCAAGAAGGTTGGTGAATTTCGCGAACAAGGCTACCAACGAATAAAGATAAAGATTGCACCGGGGAAGGATCTGGAGCCAGTCAAAGCCTTGCTGACCGAGTTTCCTGGATTGCCTCTTATGGTTGACGCGAATTCTGCCTACACGCTCAAGAGCGCGGCGATTTTTCGCGAGATGAATCAGTATCCGCTGCTCATGATCGAGCAGCCCCTGCATGAGACTGACATCTATGAGCATTCACTTTTGCAGAAAGAACTGAGCAACCCGATTTGTCTCGATGAAAGTATAGAGAGCCTTCGTGAAGCCGAGGCTGCGATTGCCCTTCGCAGTTGTAAGATAATCAATATTAAGCCCGGCCGAGTGGCTGGCTTGACTGAGAGTGTGGCAATCCACGACTACTGCCAGCGTCATGATATTCCTGTCTGGTGCGGAGGAATGTTAGAAAGTGGAATCGGCCGGGCCACCAATATGGCCTTAGCCACGCTGCCGAACTTCCGCTACCCTGGCGACATTTCGGAAAGCAGCCGCTATTACCACGAGGATATCGTCGAACCTGACATCACACTTCGTCCCGGTGGAACGCTGCAGCTTCCTTCATCACCCGGTATCGGCTTCGAGGTAAATATGAAGCGGATCGAGGGGCTCAAGCAGCTTGAAGAGCGGTTCCGCCCTTAGGAGCTACTTGCTGCTTCCCATAATCTTGAAGTTACGAACCAACGTAACTGGAATGCTGATGCGTGTGCCGATAGCTAGAGGATCCTTCGCTCCAAGTGCGTTCGCCTTAGCCAATTGTTCAGCATTCGTCGTCGATCCGGTGTACCACTTGGCGATGCTTTCGAGCGTTTCGGTATCGGACTTTACCGTGTGCACGACATCGCCGTTCGATGCGCGTTCGGCATAGCCCATAGACATTTGAATGGCTTGTTGATCGCTATTAAGCGGCTTGAACTCGCCGGGACTCTCGGCTTTCTTTACTTCTGTCTTCTTGACGACCTTTTTCTTTGGTGTCGGCTTTGCAGGGACCGGCGTCGGGACGACTGGTTGTAGCACTTGCACCGGCTGCTCAGGCTGCTCTTCGTACTTGAAACGCTCCAGTTTTCCGCGAATGAAGAAAAGAGGCGCGCCGCTCATCGAGCTATCGAGACTGCCGAGTTTTCGATAGTCTTTGCGATCGATCCCATAGGGGCCCCGGATGATCCATTGCCGGCTATACTCGCGTTCCTGAATATCGGCGGCGTAAACTTCGCGCTCATGCGGATAAAACATCAAAATTCGAGCAGCGCCGAATTTGGGTTCGATGATCTCTATTGCGAGCGGTCCGCCTTTGGCCTTCAGGAAATTATATAAGTATGGACTGCGCTCTGCTTCGTTGGCGATGAACAAATTCGATCCGACGAAGGCGTTGGTGGTGCTGAGCGGCAAGATGCCTTGGTTGGCGAGGGAGGGGTACTCTTCGACTCGTCCTTTTGCGCACGCGCTTATGAAAACACAAAGCAATACAGCGGCCACGCTTGGCCCTAGCGAGCGGCGAAGGAGGTTCAAAAAATTCTTCATAAGGGCGAGTATAGGGGCCGTACTTTAGTGGGTCAATTGAGAATCATGGCGTACTAACGCTGCGAAGTAAGGCTTTATTTGAGTTCTTACGGAAAGCCGGGCCCTGGGTTATAATTAATGAATATGCGCATTGTTTCCCTAGAACCAGCTCTTACAGAAACGCTCTGCTACTTTGGACTTGAGGCCAGCTTGGTCGGCGTTTCACATCGTTGCGACTATCCCGAAGCCGCTTTGAAGCTTCCCCGGGTAACCTCTGCGCGCAGCGGGTCAGACGGCACGCTGCGCAGCTCGCTTTCCGAAGATTTAGTCGATGTGGGAGCGCTTGTCGCGCTGCGTCCTGATGTGATTGTCACCCGCATCGAGGATGCGCTTGGGACGGACACTAATGTGCGGCGCGCCCGTGAAATGGTCGCTGCCCAGATTGGTTCCGAGGTCCGTCTATACTCCTACGCACCGACGACCCTCGAGCAAGTCTATGCTTCGTTCGAGCAGCTCGGAAAAGACTTGAAAGTTCCCGGCCCTGGGCATGATGTCAGCCAAAAGCTGAAAGCCGAATTCATGAACTGGGGGGATAATTTCTACGAGCGCATGAAGAATAAGCGCGTCACCTTCTTGGCCGGTGTGGATCCTTTCGTGCTGGCAGGTTACTGGATACCGGACATGATTCATCTCGCTTCAGCCACAAGCCAGGTGCGCATGGGCGGCGAGGACTCTTTAGTCGTGCAGTGGAAAGATATCGCTGATTTTAAGCCGGACGTGATCGTGGTTGCTCCGATTGGGCAGACTCTTAAGGAGTCTATGAAGAATTTCTTCAAGCTGGAAAAGATGCCGGGGTGGGAAGATTTGCCGGCTGTAAAACGTGGCGAAGTTATTTTCTGCGATGGGAGAGATCACTTCTATCGTGCTAGTCCGAGATTGCGCGAGTCGATGGCGATTATGGTGTCGGCCATTGCTGGACTCGAAAGCGGCTACATAACAGTGCGGGATAGTTTTCATCGCCTGCGCTGGATGGAGATGCAGCGCCATAAGATTTGAGGCGTTTTACAGAGTTACCGTGCTCTGCTATACATGCGCCATGGATAGTTCTTCAACTTCACAAACGCATACCTGGGTTCAGGCATTCGGGAAAGCCGATGGCGCCCTCTGCGCAGCTCTCGATCAACGGATCAAGGCGCGCTTGGCTGCGAAAGAGTTTCGCGCCGACGAAGTGGAGTACGTAAAGCAGGCAAACTTCTCTCCAATTCAGGGTGATCTAAAAGTTTCTGAATCAGAACTTAACACCTTACGTCGCCTTTGCCAGGCCTGGGAAATAGAGTTGCGGCCCGGTAAGATCACGTCGCATCGTCCACTCGTTGGCCCCCTTATCGTGGCGGCCAAGAAGCTGGTTTTCCCAATCATCCAGGTTTTTCTAAAAGACTTGGTAAAACAGCAGAAAGATTTCAATTCTTCGGCTATTTCTTTGATGGGTGCACTACTCTCAGAGCGCGATAAGCGTTAGTCGAGCCTCGCTTTAATTTTTTTGCTTCCCCCAAGAAACTTCCAGCGGCCCTTTCCGATTAGTACGTGTAGCCATCACGTGCATAAGGAGCGCTATGAAGATTGAAGCATTGTCAGCCTCGGTTCCCGTCTCCTCTCAAAAGATCGAACAAGACGCGGGGATTCGAGGCAGGACAGGGAAGGCCTTCGACGCAGTCCTTCATGAGGCACGCGCCGGCACGGCGTGGGAAAACATTGCCTCCCCCCAAGCTTTCCAGGATCTGCTTTCCTTACAGTCCAAAATATCAAAATCCAAGTCCATCTCGGCACGTGAGCTGATTGAGTATCAGGTAAAAGCGTCGCAGTTCGGTCTTGGCATCGAACTAGTATCCAAGGTTGCAGAGAGTGTCTCCGCTTCGCTTCGCAAATTCCAAACTAATCAGTAGGTCTGGGCATGTCCGTTTCGCGTGTTGATACCCAACGGAGATTCGAGCTTCGAGCGACGCAGGTTGAAGTCGGCATTAGTCGCTCGCGAGCTGAAGTTCGAGCTTTGCAGGATGGGCGCGCAAAAGCTACCAGCTTTTATGCCGAGGTGAAGGCGCAGTTCGATGCAGTTCGGCGAAAACTGTTGCGCGCCCCGCAGCGTTCGCAACTTCCGGAGCAAGGGCTCGCGAAAGCCGTAGAGGAGTTGCGTGCGCTGCGACGACAAAAGTCAGTTCTTCAAAGTTCAGGCGAGGCTGTCGTTTCACTGGGGACTCAACATGCCGAGAGTGTGAGGGGACTGCGCGCTAAGATTGACCTTAATGACACCCTTCAGCAGAAAATCCGAAGTATCGAACAGGCCAGCAGGCGAACGAGCGAACAGGGAGAGTTTGAGTCGCAACTTGAATGTCGTCTCGGGCAAGCTTGTAGGGATCCGGGCGGTCTGTCGCCGTCATTCACGCATTTGGGGCGCGCGGGTGAAGGGGAACAGAGGGGGCCCGTGATCATGCCGCTCCCTGTAATGATGCCTGTCTCCCTGTCCGGGGCAAAGGAGGTCGCGCCGAGTACGAGTGCCGGAGAATCGGCCCGCCCAAGTGATTTCTCGCGTGGCGTGAGTGCTCTGCAGACTTCTGACTCGCAGGCGCGCTCTACGGTTAGTCTAGAATTTCAGAATGCATCGGGCGAAAGAATAGCGCTGGAGCTCGTTAGAAAGAGCGCGCAGTCCCTTGAGGTTAAGGTAACTGCGCAGCAGGGCGGGGATCGGCGGCTGCTATGGAAAACAAGAGAAGAGATCACGCAAAGGCTAAAAAAAGCCGGATACAGCGTCGAAAGATTTTCCATCGGAGGGAGTAGATGATCTCGGTGGCGGAACTCCTTGTCTATCCGCTGTTGCTGCTCGTTGGTGTTGCGGTTGGAGTTCGGTGCAGACAAAAGTTCTCCGCGCATGAAGCCGCGCGCGTAGCACGTATCGTGCAGGTGATTGCGGTCGGGCCGAAACAAAGAATTTGTGTCTTTGAGTATCGCGGCGTCGAATGTCTCGTCGGGGTTACGGAACACAGCGTGTGTGTTCTGCCAGTTAGTTCATCCGGAAAGGAGAACGCATGATCGCCACCCATCCTCTTTGGCTCGTGCTCGCCAGCTTCGCCCTGGCCCTTGCGCCTATTTTGCTTGGCACGGTGACTTCCTATATCAAAGTGAGCATCGTTCTCACTCTTTTAAGAAGTGGACTGGGGACACAGAGCATCCCGGGTGCTTTGGTTGTGATGGCGCTTTCCATGGGCATCAGTCTGTATGTGATGGCTCCTACCTGGGATGCCAGTGTGCGCGCTGGGCAAGCGCTCCCGCTTTCGCAAATATTGAGTAATCCGTCCCTCGATACGCTCAAGGCATTGGTGCCGGTCGCTGCCCCTTGGCGAGAATTCATGCAGGCCCACGCCGGAGAACGAGAACTTGCGGCGGTGAGTTCATTCGAGTTTCCCGAAAACCCTCAACCACAGAAGGATCAGCCAGGATGGAGAGCTGTCATGCTGGCATTTATGTTGACAGAGTTGCGTCAAGCCTTCTGCATGGGGTTCGTTTTGCTACTGCCGTTTCTCGTTATCGATCTAGTCGTAGCAAACGTTTTGGTCGGGCTGGGAATGTTCATGGTCACTCCGAGCATGATCTCCTTGCCGCTCAAGCTGATGTTGTTTGTTGTCACCGACGGCTGGATTTTACTTAGTCGCGGACTGATTCACTCGTACTGAGGACTTATGTTCGACTCCTTACTTCGAGAAGCCTGCCTACTCGTATTGCTGCTTTCCGTTGCACCGTTGGCGATTGCGTCCGGTTGCGGTTTGGTGGTTGCCATCCTACAGGCGGCAACTCAAATTCAAGAGCAAAGCATAGTTTACGTGGTGAAGTTCTGCGCGGTAAGTGCGGCGCTCGTGTTGCTGTGGAACTGGATGAGTGAAGAGCTCGTTCGATTCCTACAGCAGGCATTATACTCTTTTGTGTCCGTGCGTCGTTGGTGAGAAATGATTGAACCCACGATTCCGCCGGCAGCGTTCTTTTTCCGTTCATTCGCGCTCTTTGCGATCCTGCCACTGGGATTTGATTTGGTCTCCATTGGCTGCCGTATTTGCCTGGCGTTGCTTGCCGTTGTGGTCTTGGTTCCCGTTAGTGGAGTGCCTCCCGACATTTCACTAGAGGCGGCAGTGGGAAATATCATGATCGGAATCTTTCTAGGATTGCCCTGCGCGCTTCTGTTTCATGCTGCGCAATGGTTCGGCGAAGCCTTCGATACGCTGCGCGGGCAGACGATCGGTAGCGTCATGGATCCTTTCCATTCGAGCGTTAGCGCCACTTCCCAGCTCTGTGGATACGCAATTTGGGTCTGTCTTCTCTGTAGCGGTGTTTTGGTGGAGCTGTTGCTAGCGCTGCAGCGCAGTTTCGAAATCTGTCCCGACGCAGCGCTCTTCGTTCAGTCCATGCAAGGGGTCGGCAACCGGTTGATCGTGCTACTCGCGAAACTGTTGTCGGGTATGATGTTGGCGTGTCTGCCGTTTGCCATCGTCTTTGTCGGTTTGGAGCTCTGTTTCGGCTTTTTAGGGAAGGTGTTACCCGGAGTAAGCTTCACCTCGGAGTCCTTTCAAGCTAAGTTCTGCTTTGGATTTGCGCTGCTAGCTGTCGTTGCGGAAACTGATTTGCCACGATCGCTTGCTCTCTTTGCGGTCTTGCCGGTCGAATCCCTGCTTAGGCCTTAGGAAGAGGAGAGGGCTATGGCTGAGGATAAGGGCCATAAACCAAGCAAGCGGCGCCTCGAAAAAGCACGCCGGGAAGGGCGCGTTCCTAAGAGCCCAATTTTAACTCAATCTATTTCAATACTTGCGGGTCTAGGCGGGCTCTTTATAGTAGCCCCCTATACTTGGGTAACAAATAGAATGTTGTTAGAATATTGCTGGTCGGACGGTTTGTTAGAGCCAAGGAAGTGCGCGGTTACTATGGGAAATCTGCTGTTGGAAACGGTTCTCCCTAGTTTGCTCTTTGCGGCGCTTGTCTCGATACTGGTTGAAGGCCTGCAAGTCGGATTTCGATTTGATGCGGGGTTGCTTGCAGCGCGCGCTTCGAACTTCCAGTTGGCTAACGGGGTGAAACGCCTTGTTTCAGGGCTACGCAATTCATGGCAATCTTTGCTGCGCCTGATCGTCCTTTCTTTTGTTTTTGCCTGGTTTTTCTCTGACATCGTCAAAGTGGCCGGCGGTTGGATCGCTGCTCCCTGGAACGGGCAGGCAGCCGACGCGGGACGCTTTTTTCGGCAGCTGCTTAGCAGGGCGGGCCTGCTCGTGGTGTTTTTCGGAATCGTTGAGTATGCCGTTCGGCGGCGTCTCTTTATGAAAGAAGTAAGTATGTCTATCGCGGACTTGCGACAGGAACACAAAGAGGATGAGGGCGACCCGCACATTCGCGCAGCGCGCCACGCTCTGCGCCGTACGATGACGTACGGCGAGCTTGTCGCGCGCACTCGTAAATCAAAAGTAATCGTAGTTGAAAAGGCTTCCCTGAGCGCAGCGCATGGCATTTCGAAATAGTATAGAAGCCATAGACGATTTGCGGCGCGCACTGTCGTCCGTCACTTCCATTGAGGAAGTTCTCGACGTATTGGCGGATGAAGTGCGGGATGCTTTTCGCTGTGAGCATGTCCGCATAGTCGTACAAGACTCCGGACGGCGCTACGAAGCGGTGCGCGGCGAGAGATCGGCGGGTGAAGGGCTGCGCTTCGAGGGCGGTCAGGTCAAACTGGGACAGGCGGTGATGCCTTTCCCTGTGTTTGTGAGCGATCCGCGTCGTACCCGCCTTGATCACGAGATAGTGCGGTACTTAGATTCTTTAGCAGTGAAATCCTATGCGGCAGTCGCTCTCTATCATGCCGGGGCGGTACGCGGATGGATTGAGTGTTGGACGAGTGCCGAGTATCGACATTGGACTCGCGACGATAGTGGATTTCTCCAGCAGATAGCCGATTTCGGTGCTTTGGCCCTGGAGCGACAAAGTGGAACCATGCCGCTCTATGAGCCGGAAGTTCCAGCGCTGCAAGCCGAGCTCAGCGATCTGCGCTCACAATACGAGCGTATCGTCGAGTACGGAAATCTTTTGATCGTACGCACCAACGCCGACCTTGAGTTAGTTGGAATACAAGGTAACACCTACGATGTCCTGGGGGTCTCGCCCGAGGAGCTCCTTAACGACCGCACGGTATGGGGGAAATTCCTGCATTCTCCCGACCTGCGCGATCTGGGACGCAAAGTCCGGCGCATGAAGAATCGACCGGGTGATTTGAATGAAGAAATCAGAGTCGTAAATCAACTAACGTCTGAAGTGCGTTGGCTGGTGGTGCGCGGGGTTCCGTTGCTCAATGAGCATGGCGAGTTTATTGGTTGGGAAGGCTTCGGGCTCGACATTACCGAGCGTCACCGTGCCCGCGAAGAGCTGATCGAGCAAAGCAAGCGCATCGAAGCGCTGTACGAAGTTGCGCGCGCATTGCAGGTTAATCTTGATCCTGCCGTGGTAACTCTGAAAGGCCTGCGTGCCTTGATCACTGCCACTGACTCCGATTGCGGCTTTGCTTGCTTCTATGATGCGGAGCAAAAAGCCTTGGAGCTTGTTTCGGCAGAAGGGCTCTCGCCGGGATACGTCGAAGAGGTCTCGAAGATTCTGAACGGTCCGACGCTGGTGCGATATGCGGTTGAGCAGCGGGAAGGGCTGCTGATTAATAATATTCAGAAAGACACTCGCGCTGCCGTGGATATTGCTCGCAAGGAGGGGCTACGCTCCACCATCATTATGCCTCTGCTGCTCAAAGATGAGGTGCAGGGCGTGCTCGTGCTGTTCTGCCGCAAGGCCAATCGTTATGGAGATGCCGATTTCGATCTTGTCTCGGCTGCCGCAAGTCAGGTCTGCTTGGCGATCCGTCAGGCAGAATCTTATCTTGCTGAAAAACGGCAAGTTGGTGCGTTGGCAGCGCTCTATCGACTGAGTCACGAGCTCGCTAAGCAGATGACGCCGCGCGAAGTGGCTGAACATGCCTTCCCGATTATCCAAGCGGAATTGCCCTGTAAGCGCATGTGGCTTGGTGTGGTAAATGAGCAGGGCTCGCACTTGCTCGGGCAGGCCGGAACGGGCCCGGGTGTACGGCGCCATCTCATCGATATTCAGATCGAGCTCGACGCTCGCCATGACTTCCTTGATGAAGCAATAAAGAAAAAGCAGGCGGTGGTCGTTCGAGCAGGACAGGCGATGGAATGCTCGCAGCTCGCCCGTATCGTGCAGCGTCTTAACCTTGGCATGTTCATTATCGTTCCACTGGTTTCGCTTGGTCAGACCGTGGGTGTGTTGATCGTCGAACCGGCGCTGCCGTCTTCTTTCATGATTCAGCGTAAGCTTTCGCTGCTTACGAGCATGGCTTCGGAAATCGCCACGGTTATTTTGGCGCGCCGCTTCGAAGCAAAAATGGCGGATGCCGAGAAGATGCGTATGGCCGGACTGTTGGCTTCTGGTGTCGCGCACAATTTCAACAACATGCTGCAAGCGGTGATGGGCCAGGCCTCCCTGATTGAAATGCAGCTAGGAAAGGATTCGCCGCTCACGGGCTCTGCAAAGATGATTATCGAAGCCGCCAGCAAGGGCGCGTCGCTTATCAAACAGTTGCTAAGCTTCTCAATGCCAGGAACTTCCAGTAAGTCGACATTCCCTGCTGGAAAAATGCTGACGGATTCAGCCGATCTGTACCGCTCAGTGCTGGGTTCGACAATTGCCCTGGAGATGCGCGTGGACGGAGAGGTCGCTGAAATCTTCGCTGACTACAGCAAGGTCCAGCAGGTGATCACGAACTTATTGATGAACGCCAAAGAAGCCATAGGTGAGCGACATAACGGCCTGGTACGAGTGACGGCCCGACGAGTGCGATTAAGTTCAGGCGAGGTCGATCCTGAGCTTGCTCCGGGAGCCTATGTTCGTATTGACGTAGAGGATAATGGTGCGGGCATGGACGCAGAGCGTCAGTCTCGCTGCTTCGAGCCATTCTTTACCACCAAGGATGTCGATGCTCGTACCGGTCTTGGATTCAACGGTTCCGGCTTGGGTCTTTCCTCGGCATACTCGATTGTGAAGAACCACGAGGGTTCCATCACGGTAACCAGCACGCTGGGTGAAGGATCTGTCTTTAGTTTGTATTTGCCGGTCGCTGTTCGTGAACCGGCCAAGACGCCGGAGCAGATCGCTGAGAAGAAAGCGGAAGAAAAGATTGTCCCCAAGGTATTGATAGCGAGCCAGGAGAGTCGCTCGAATGTGGCGCTTTTGTCGACGCTGGATTCATTCGGTACTAAGCTCGTTTATCTTGAAGAGGGGGAGTCTCTGGCTGAGGCTCTCGATCAGCATGGGGATTCGGTACAGTTAGTAATAACGGACGATGCGAAAGGTGGGGCGCAGGTTCGTGAGTCGATAGAGTCTGCTCGTGTGAGCAAGGCTGACCTGCGCTTTCTCATTTTGAGTTCCCGTTCCGAAGAGCTTGCGGCTGAGTTAAGCGCACTTTCTGGGGCTGCCATCCTTGCCAAGCCTGTCAGCGTCTGGGCCGTTCAGGCTGCTTTGAAGAAGTTGTTACTAGGAAAGTCGACCGCATCGCTCTCGGCTCACGTGCGGGTTGAGAAGGATGATGAAAAGTCTTCCCCGAGTAAATCTACTCCTGCAGTCAGCAGTCTTAGTAAGGAGCCGCAATGAAAGGGCGTCCGTCTCGGCATGAGAGAGCAGTCGGGATCGTATACGGTGAGCAGTGCGGAGAGACTCCGAGTATTTCAATTTCAAGTGAGAAGTCAGAGGCTGACGAGGTGGTGCGAATCGCCCGGCGTTTCGGCATTCCGGTCGTCGAAAACGCATCCCTAGCGCGCTCACTTAGTCCCCTGGATCTTGACAGCCAAATCCCACCAAGTCTGTTTAGAGCAGTTGCCATAGTGCTGGCGCATCTTGATCGTCCCCAGCGCAGCTAGCTTGCCGTAACTTTGAGCGAGTTTCGCCGGTTCCGCCCTCGGGTCTTCCCCGATGCTTCCGTGGTATGAATGTTGCACTCTTGCCCCTCACAGGTTTGTGTGGGAATTTATTCATGATTTCAGCGTCTACAGCATTTGCTCTGACTGAGCCTTTTTTCGATCGTTCGATGGCAAAATTCCTGCGCATAGACCAAGTTACCGAGCAAGGCCCAAAACAGATTGGGAAACTTGAATCCGGAGAAGCTTACATTGGCCGTGAACCCGGCACGCTGACCGGAATTACCGTTGATAATACGGCTATTTCGCGCCAACACGGGTTATTTTTGCGAGGCCGAAATCACTGGCTATTTAAAGATCTGGGAAGCACGAACGGCTCCTGGCTTAATGGTAAACCCCTGAAGGCTGGGCAGTGGCGTGTCGTTAGATCGGGCGACGTCATTCAGCTCGCTGACTCTGTTTTGAATATTAATGAGGAGCGTGGTCCCGGCTTTGCTGCTCCCGGCTCCTCCTCGATTGCGGGCCGTACGCTGATCGTTTTCTCGGGTGAAAGCTTCCATGAGGAGTATCCCGTTCCGGAATATGGACGAGCGTTGGTGGTTGGCGGATCGCGAGGCGACCTCGTGATCGACGGAGATATGGCCGAGCTGCCCACCTTGGTCGTCGAACGCCGGGGCGACAAGATCTGTGCCTTTGGTCTTTCGAAAGACTTGAAAGTTTCTATCAATGAGCAAGATATGAACGATGTCGTCGCGTTGAAGGACAGCGACGAAATCAAAGTCGGACCCTACACTATAATCTATGGAGATCCCGCCACCGCTGAGGTGCGTCCGGGGCAGCGAGCTGTCGCTGGGCCTGCCGGGTTCGGGAATCGACCGGAGGGCACTCCTACCGGTGGGCAAGTTGATCAGACCGCGCGTCTCAGTAGTGTGCGCGGGTGGGCCAATACGGAACCTTCTGCGGTTGGGTCACCAGGCGACGGCATGTTAACAGGGCCGAAAAGCTCTCCGCGTCTTCCTTTCGGGCAAGGCGAACGCGACGAAGATCCTAACATCGAAGAGACGATAGCAATTTCCGGTAGTATGCGGCGCGGCAAGGGCAGCGGATATGACCGACATCCCTCGACTCGTTACACGGAGGACGAGGGTCCATCGATTTCATTGCAAGCCGTAGAAGACAAAGTCATCATCATTATCGGCTTAATTTTGCTGATCTCGCTGTTTGGTTTGGTCGTGTGGTGGGTGTTCGCCTAATCGGCGACACGAGCCAGCGGCAGGAAGATGCTGCTACGAGTTTCAGCCTCTGAGATTCTCCTGAATTCCACCTTGCTGCCGTAGCGTGCGGCAATATTTTGCGCCGCGTTGAAACCATCGCTAATTTTCTGATTCTTGCTGTCCAGCTCCTTCGTGTGGGCCAGGCTGCCTTCAATTATGAGTGAAACAAGATCGTCGTGCAGGTAGCGAATGCGCGTTTCTGCGCGCGAAGTAACGACCACTTCAACATACCCGGCACTGCGATTCTCCTCGGCGTCCAGAACAATCTCTCCTCCGAGGACCGCGTTCTCGGCAGCTAACATGGTCAGATGTCCTAGCATCTGAAAAAGATCGCTTGGCCGAACGGCGACCATCCAGTCCTGGCGCACTTTCACTTTTACTTCGATGCCGGAGGCAATAATCTGGTCCAGAATCTCCAACAGGAACGTGATACTGGTCGCCAAAGATGAGTGAGGCCGCTCTTCGCCAAGAATTTGATCAAGCACGTGGAGCGGGGGTTCAATCGCTGACATGCGTCCACTGAGGAGTTTCAAACAGCCAGCCGAGGTCAGCAGGGATAGGGCGCGTGTTCGTTGAGCTTGGGTTAGTAGCTGCGAAAGTTGCAAGATCCCGCTCATGTCAGAGAAAGCGATGCTGAAGCCTACGGTTTGGCCATGCTTGCCGAGAAGCGTGGCGACGCGGGCTTCCGCCTTGAAGGAGCGATTGTCGAGTCGATGTATGAGGAGCGAGAAGCTTGAGATGTCAGCCGCTCCCGCCGTTTCCTGAATTGCTTGCCGCATGAGTTCCTCGTGCCGCTGCATGAGTACGGCGAACTGCTTCACGGCATTTTCAATATGTTCCATGGCGTGAGTTTTTTTCACGCCGAGCAGCGTGGCGCCTGGGCTGTTAATGAAGGTTACCGCGTAATCACGGTCACAAATAATGAGGCCCTCGCGGATGGAATTGAAAGCGCTGATAGATGAGTGGCGCATTCCCGAATCTTCATAGTGCTGCTGGACGAGTTCGTCGAAGGCGCGCTTGGTGCGACTGAGAGATCCGATCTGATGAAAAAGCATGTCGGCATCGAACGGGGCCAGCAGAACCACGTCTACACCTGCCCCGTAGAGCGACTGTAGGAGGGCGCGGTCCTTGGACTGCACGAGCGCGAGGATCGGCACGGAAGCCAGCAGTTCATGCGTCTTAAGCTGCAGGCATAGATTGACTCCACCCGCTCCACCTTCCATGCGCGGCGGGATGATGACGCAGTCGAAGGTGGCGTCCTCGTCTTGGATCAGAAGGGCGATTTCGGCCACGTTTGAAACCATGCGCACGCTGTATTCATGGCGCTGGAAGAGGGCCGAGATGGCGGCTGCGTCCTCCTCGTTTGGCTTGAATACGGCGACTCTTGGGATCTTGAGCACGAAAACCCTCTTCTATTCAGAAATCTGCGCACTTACGGCACTCTGCTTGTCTCTTCGGCATGCTAAAGCATGCAGCTAAAGCTAAGACTTTTGGCCCCCGCCAGGCGCTATTTCTTTAATGATTGCCAGATGATATACCTAACACACTGATTTGGAGTACTATATTCGCCTGTCAGTTGAGAGAGACCTGATTTTTCGATAGGGCAGCTATGCGATGCGTTGTGACGGGAGCGGCGGGATTTGTCGGCTCTTCGCTTTGTGACCGCTTATTGGCCGACGGGCATACCGTCACGGGGATCGACTGTTTCGTGGACTACTATCCGCGCGAGGTCAAGCTACGGAACCTACAAGGTGCCCGCTCCTCTGCGCGCTTCACGTTTTTAGAAGAGAACTTATTGCAGGCCGACCTCGCGGCTTTGCTCAAAGACGCCGACTGGGTGTTCCACCAGGCAGCGCAAGCCGGAGTGCGCGCAAGTTGGGGAAGCTACTTCTCAAGTTATTGCGATAACAATATCCTATCTACGCAGCGTCTGCTCGAAACCGCCAAGCAGGTAAAGAGCATTAAGAAAATCGTGTACGCCTCCAGTTCTTCCATTTATGGAAACGCGGAAACCTTTCCCACCAGCGAAAAAGTAACTCCACAGCCGGTGAGCCCCTATGGAGTCACGAAGTTGGCAGCTGAGCATCTGATGAGTCTCTATGCGACTGAGTTTGCGGTGCCGACTGTTTCGCTGCGTTACTTTACGGTGTACGGACCGCGACAGCGCCCCGATATGGCCTTCAATCGATTTGCGAAAGCCGCACTTACTGGCCAGGAATTGTCGCTTTTCGGAGACGGCGAACAGTCTCGAGATTTTACCTTCATCAGCGACATTGTTGAGGCCAATATTCTTGCCGCGCAACACGGCAATCCCGGCCAAGTTTTTAATATCGGCGGGGGAACCCAGGCCACTGTAAATAATGTTTTGGATATTATTCGCTCTCATGTCGGGAAAGATCTGCGCATTAAGCGTTCCGAAAGACAGGTTGGCGACGCGCGTCACACCAGCGCGGATACGAGCTTGGCGCGTTCGGTGCTGAAGTACCAACCGCAGGTTTCCCTGGAACAGGGAATCAAACTCGAAATTGACTGGATGGCCCAGCAGCTCGATCTCAAAGAATGAAAATTCTTCTCGTACAAACCAGCTTTTTGGGCGACACCGTTTTGTCGACTCCTGTGATAGCGGCAATAAAGAAACTATACCCGACCGCTGAGCTGTGGATGATGGTAACCCCTCAAGCAAAAGCGCTTGTCGAAAGAGACCCTTTGTTGGCCGGGGTGATCGTATTTGCGAAGCGCGGAGCGGATGCAGGCATTCGCGGTTTATGGAAGAAGGCGCAAGAGATCCGGCAGCAATCGTTCGATATGGCCTATTCGCTGCATAAGTCCTGGCGCACTGCGTTGTTGCTGGCATTGGCCAGAATTCCCGTCCGAATTGGATTCTCCACGGCGAAATTGGCTTTCCTGTACACCCGCACGGTCGCTCGCGAAGCTTCTCTGCATGATGTGCTGCGAAATCTCTGCATACTTGGAACGACTCCCAGCGCTGATTCTCCCGATGCCGAATTGCGTCTGTATGCCCCGGATGTTTCGCAGCTTTCAACCTCTGTGCAGCAGGTTGTGACGTCTTCCCCGTACGTAGTGCTCGTTCCCGGAAGTGCGTGGCCGACAAAAATGTGGAACTGGGAAGGGTATCGCGAGGTCGCGCAACATTTCCTTGCGCGGAGCAAGAAGGTTGTTGTGGTAGGGGGCCCCGACGAAGTCGCTGTTGCCCGCAAGGTCTGTGAGTCTCTGCCTGTTCAGAATTTGACAGGCATTGCCAGTATTGCAGAACTACTTTCCGTGATTAAGAACGCGGCCTTGGTGGTGTGTAACGACAGCATGGCGCTGCACGTGGCCTCGGCCTTTAAAGTTCCGACGGTGCCGATTTTCTGTGCCACCTCGCCACGCTTTGGCTTTGGGCCTTGGCGAAATCGTGCCACCATCATCGAGAAAGAGGGATTGTCCTGTAAGCCCTGTCGCCGTCACGGGGGAACTGTATGTCCGACGGGAACCGAAAGCTGCATGCGGGACGTACCTGCGCCAACCGTAATTGCCGCTGCAGAGAGGCTGCTAAGCGCATGACGAAACAACTGGTGCATCAAGAAATCGGGGGCTATCACCTCGGTCTAATCCAAGAGCTCTCGCCGACCCAAGGGGCTGCGCTCCTGAAGTTGATCGAACAGCCTTGTGACAGTAAGCGGTCGACCCTAAATGGGCGGCGCTCAGCTTCGTATGGTGAGCTACCGGGATTCGGTCGTGTGGTGGTGAAGCACTACTATCGCGGTGGATTATTCGGACGCTTGGTGCGCTCGTTGTATGTGCGCTGGGGAAAAACGCGCTCGCAAGCCGAGTTCGAAGTTTTGAACCGCGCCCATACGCTGGGAGTTGTTGTTCCGCAGCCTATTGCGTACGCCTACCGAGGACTCTTTCTGTACCGCGCTTGGCTAGTCATGAAAGAAGTGGCCGAGCACGAAAGTCTGGCTCACATGAGCCTCAGCGATGAGGATCGTGCCCGTCATTTTACCGAACTACTTGCAGAGCAGATTTCTCTGCTCGTTGAGGCCCGAATTTATCATGTCGATCTACATCCTGGAAATGTGCTTATCGATCGGCAAAATCAGATGTTTCTGATTGACTTCGATAAGGCACACGATTTCTGTGGTAGTAAGAATGATTTGCGGGACAATTATCTCGTACGCTGGCGTCGAGCGGTCATTAAACATAATCTCCCGGATTTTCTGTGCGAAATCTTGAGCTCGTCGTTGCGGCGTAATTTCACCTAAGTGCTGCTATGCAATCCGAAGTGCGGTCGATCTTAATAGTTTTGATGGGCTCGATCGGCGATGTCGTGCGCGGATTGGCCATCGTGGCCCCCATCAAGCAAGCCTATCCAAGCGCCCGCATCACCTGGCTCGTTGAGCCAACGTGCAGCTCTCTTGTACGAGAACACGCGCTTTTGGATGAAGTGCTCGTGTTTAATCGAAAACAGCCGCTGCGTGGCCTGCTCAAATTGATCTCTGAATTGCGTTCGCGGCATTTCGATGTGTGCCTCGATTTGCAACGACACTTTAAAAGTGGAGCTTTCTCCTGGCTCTCCGGCGCGCGCAAGCGCATTGGCTTCCATCGCAAGGATGCTAAGGAGCTAAACTGGATATTTCAGACTGACTATATCGAGCAAGCTCCACAGGATTTGGCAAAGATCCTTCATTACCTCTCGTTTTTGCCGGCCCTGGGCATAACGGCGGGAAGCGAACTGCGATTTGGCTTGGCCGAGAAGGAGCAGTCAGAAACGGTCAAGCAGCTTCGATCCACTCTTGGGCCCGCCTATGTGGTCTTTGTGCTCGGATCGTCTTGGCAATCCAAGGATTGGCTTCTGGAGGGTTACCAAAAACTTGTCGAGTATGTGCTCTCGCAGTCTAGCTATCGAATTGCGCTGTGTGGAGATCAATCGCAGATTACTCGAGCTGCGGCAATTATGGCCAAACAAAGCGGCGATCGAGTGATCGACCTCGTGGGCAAAACTTCGCTGGTGGATCTCGCGTATATTCTTAAGGATGCGTCGGCGTGTGTGGGGCCGGATTCGGGCCCCGCTCATATCGCTGCTGCCGTAGGCACTCCGCACGTAACGCTCTTCGGCCCGACCTCTCCAGCTCGAGTAGCGCCCTTTGGGAGCGAGAATTTGTCCTTGCAGTCTAGCCTCGGTTGCACCCCGTGTTACCGGAAAAAATGCCCCGGCCTTGATCGGCTTTGTATGCGCCTTTTAAGCCCCGAGGCGGCTTGGAACGGGCTTCAGGCGGCGCTCGCACGTAAAAGCCGGGCGGTTTAAGCTAAAGTGGGGCTGCTGCCAAATTTGCGGCTGTTTTGTTATGCTGCGGTCGTACTAGACTTCGTTTTGCCTTTAGTCGGATTTCACGTTGGGAGATTCAGGTGCTCTGCTCGAAACAGGAACTATTCGAAACTATCGAGAAAATAAATGGGCTCCCCATGCTCGTTGTGGGAGATATTATTCTTGATCGCTACATTTGGGGCTCGGTGGCGCGCGTATCGCCTGAAGCGCCGGTGCCGGTGGTGGATGTTAAGCAAGTCGAGGATAGACTCGGCGGCGCGGCGAACGTCGTTAGAAATCTTTGCAATCTCGGCGTTCAAGTCAGCCTATGTGGAGTGATTGGGGATGATCTCGAAGGCCAGACTGTCCTGAAACTCCTGGAAAAGGACAAGGTCGAGCGAGATGGCGTGATTATCGATCGCGGGCGACCGACGAGTTTGAAAACACGCGTGGTTGCTCAAAAGCAGCAGATGCTTCGTATCGACCGTGAAAATAGCTCCGCGCTCTCACCTGCTTTACGCGAGGGGTTCGCCGCCGTGGTAGATGCGCACATCGATCGCGCAAAGAGTATTATAATCTCAGATTACGGGAAGGGGGCGATTTCTGACGCGCTGTTCCGGAAGTTGAGTGAGGCTCAGCAGGCAAAGCGAATTGGTTTGCAGGCGCGCCCGTTGGTACTCGATCCACACCCGGCAAATTATTCCATTTACCAAAGTGTCACCGTCGCGAAGCCGAATCGTCGCGAAGCCGAATTGGCTTCCGGTGTCACCATTACGGATCGCGATTCTACTCTGGAAGCTGGGCGTATCCTGCTTAAGAAGTGGAAAAGCGACATGCTCGTCATTACGCTCGGAGAGGACGGGCTGGCGATTATCTCAGCCAACTCTGACCGCCCGATATTTTTGGAAACCGTTGCGCAGGAAGTGTTCGATGTCAGCGGTGCCGGTGATACGGTAACTGCCATTTTTGCTGCTGCGCTGGCAGCTGGCGCAAGTCCGGCAGTCGCCGGCGATCTTGCGAACATCGGTGCAGGTGTAGTCGTATCGGAGGTCGGCACGGTAGCGGTCACAATTCCAAAATTGAAGAACGAGATTGAGCGTTTGAGCGCCGTCGCAAAGAAGAAGGCATAAATGGGCAAAGCGCGCGCGGTTGCAAAAAAAGGTGGGGCTGGGCGAGGCGTGCAGGTCGTTAGTATGACCGGCTACGGTCACGCGACTGCAAAGCGCGCCGGAATTTCTGTTGAAGTTGAAGTGAGAACGGTAAACAGCCGCTACCTGGACTGTACGCTCAAGCTTCCGCGACCGTATACGATCTTCGAGCCGGAGCTGCGCGAGCGTGCTGCAGCAAAACTACAGCGTGGCCGGGTGGAGATATCCGTTTCACGAACCGTTCAGGCAGCGCAGCGCCAGGGATTGCGCTTCGATAAAGCTCTCTTCGAGCAATACCTTAAAGTGTATCGCTCGGCGTACCATGCTGCCGGAGCAAAAGAGGTTTCCTTGGAAAACACCGTCCAGAACATCTTGGCGCGTCGCGAGGTCCTGGACATTGGGGAGATTCCCGCGCAACTCGAGCAGGAAAAGACTTTGTTGTGGGAGGGCATCGATGCCGCATTGGCGGACTTGGATTCAATGCGACGCAGCGAAGGGAAGCGTTTGGGGCTTGATATGCTGCAGCGTGTAGAGACGTTACGCGGAATCCGTTCCGAGATTGCACGTAAAGCGCTGCGCGCTCCGGAAGAGCTGCAAAATCGCCTCCAGGAGCGCATGAATAAACTTTTGGCCGCCGCCCATATTGATGAATCTCGCATTTGCGCCGAAGCTGCCTTGCTTGCCGAAAAAGTTGATGTGAGCGAGGAGCTGGTGCGCTTAGACAGTCATTTCGCACAGTTTGAAAGCACCCTCGCGGTGACTCCGAATGGGCGCAAGCTGGATTTCCTTTTACAGGAGTTCGGTCGAGAATTTAATACCATTTCGTCCAAAGCTCAGGATGCTGCGATTCAAAGCGCGGTCGTCGATGCGAAGACCGAAATTGAAAAGCTCCGAGAACAGGTTCAGAACGTAGAGTAAGTATGAAGTTACAGCGCACGGGAATGTTGTTTTGCATGATTGGTCCAGCGGGTGGGGGCAAGACCACCTTCACACAACGTCTGCTTTCCGAGCAGCATGATTCGACCCATTTGTCGGTCTCGGTTACCACGCGTACGGCACGCCCGAGTGAACGCGACGGTAGCAGTTATTTCTTTGTCACCCCTGAGCAGTTCGAGGCGCGCATTCAGCAGGGCGACTTCTTTGAGTGGGAGGAAATCCATGGGCATCGCTACGGTACTTTGAAAACGACTGTGGATCGAGCGTTGGCTGGTCATAGCGATCTCTTGCTTGATATTGATATTCGGGGTGCCCTGCGTTTCAAGAAGGTCTTGCCTCTGAATACGGTTGTCGTGTTCCTCGTCCCTCCCTCGGTGTCTATTTTAAAGGCCAGGTTGATCGCGCGGGGATCTATTTCGCCGACAGAGTTGGCGACCCGCCTCGCCACGGCCGAACGGGAATACAAAACGTTGCTTGAGCTTGCGGATCAGCCCGGCGCGGTGGATTATTTTGTAGTTAACGACGAGGCTGAAGAAACCTATCGGAATCTTCAGTCTATTTTGACAGCCGAGCGCTCTCGCTTGATTCGAATTTCAAAGGACCAAGTTCGCTCGATCTGTACGCTTTAAGTAGGATGGAAATATGAAACGAATAATAGTTGCGTTGCTGTGTGTCGGCATCGTTGGCTGCGCGAAGCCGGTACCGACTCGCCCATCTCTGATAAGCGAGACGCGCACGCCAGTCGTGAGAATGAAGACCATCGAACTGCCGGTTTCTAGAAAGGAGCTGAATGCGGCCCTCGATCGGCCTCCTCCTGCCAACGACATTCGCATGGTTTTGGTGTTTCGTGGCGCTCCCGGTATGAGCGATCAAGAGCAACCACCGCCTGAGTACCGCTTTTTCGATGTGCGACCAGAGAGTGCCTACGCCTTGTTGGGGTTGCGGAATGGAGACATCTTGGTGGCCGCGCATGATCACATCGTCTACAATCCGCTCAATTTCCCTAACTATGTAGCCAGTCTAGTGACTTTGCCTGACGGCTTTGTCGAAATTCGGCGGGCGGGAGAGCCGGTGAAGATTCAATACGTACTGCGTGAATAGCTCTAACTCATTGAAATGGCGAGCGAATCGTAGGGGTGTTTGGGTCTATCCGCAGGCCTAAAGTTTTTACCTTCATCTGGTCGATGAAGGTGTTGTGGATCTAAGTCAGTCATCAAGCACCAGAATTCTCAAAAGCAAGCCGGCTTTGGCGGATCGCTTTGAGGTTGTCGAGGTCGTCGGAGAGGGCGCATCGGGAGCGGTGTATCGCGTCAAAGATCGCATGCAGGGCGGACGCGAAGTTGCCCTCAAAATACTTTTGAACAACGCAGCCTTTGACGAAAATACGCTGCAACGCTTTGTCGCTGAATTACGGATTCTGCAAAAAATTCAGCACCCCAATATCGTCGAGGCGTATGATCTGATCGAGCTCGGCGAAACGATAGCGTTCACTATGGAGTATGTCCCCGGCTCAGATCTGGGGGAGCTGTTTCGCTCGCGTCGCATTCAGCACGACGAAATCGATCCGATCTTTCGGCAGATACTTTCGGCTCTGCATGAGCTGCATCGCCACGGTATCGTGCATCGCGACATAAAACTGGAAAACATCCTCATTACGGCTGACGGTCACGTCAAGTTGAGCGATCTAGGACTCATGAAATGCGGCGAGTTGGACGGCATGACCAAGACCGGCGTTTTGCTCGGTACGGCGCAGTACATGCCGCCTGAGTATGTGCGCGGTAGTATGTATGACCAGCGTGGAGATTTGTACGCGGTTGGTCTGATGCTCTATGAGTTGCTCACCTGCAAGCGACGTCTTAGCGACAAGAACGGAAACGAGGCGCTCGAGTATCTTATAAAGACGCGCTTCCAAATCCCGCGCATCACGCTGACCGGACTTCCGCGTCGCTATTTGGATATAATCGACCGGGCCTTGGATCCCGATCCTGAGATGCGCTTTCAATCCGCAGTCGAAATGCGGGAAGCCTTCGATGCCTTCCAGTCGGTAACGGAAGACGGCGGCGGACATGGTAAGCCGACCTCGCAGAGCTTGGAAATGAAGCGCTTCTGTGAAATTAGTGCGCTTTCTCAGTCCTATGCGGCCCCGGTGTCGCGCCGACCTCGCTATATAGCGGGCACGGTGATGCTTCTTATTCTAGCTTGCGGCACCCTCGGAATGCCCTATATCGGAGCGCTGCTACGCACTCCGGTCACGCTGGAAGGCGGAATTTACGACGGCACTATGAACATCGCAGGCACTCTGAAGAAGCTGCGCTTGAATGTTTCCTCCCAGGGCGTTGGCTTCGAAAGCGCGCTCGATCGCTGTGATTCAGGGCCAGTCGATCTGCAGAGTGGAAAGATTCTTTGCGAACGCAGCGGCTTGCAGCTCATGATCGAGTCGCAAGAGCGCGGCGCTATCCGTGGCGCAGTGGTGGATCTCGAGAATCGGGAGCACTATAAGTTTGCCGTTCAGCGCAGCGCAGGTTACTCCGCTGCTAAGAATTCCAAATAATAACTAAGCTGAAAGCGTGGGACGCGCAGTCCCCGAAATTAGAGGATGTGCTTGGCGATAACAAATCCCCAAGGGATAATCGCGGCACCGAGATAGATACAGATTACGGCCTTCATCGCGAATTCTAACCACTGCACTTTGCTTGAAAGTACGCAGATTCCAGCGATAACTCCCAAAGCCACCGTCTTGATTACGACCAGGGCCGGGATATACCCAAGATGTTCCATTAAGAAGCGGATAAGCGTGTTACCTTCGACTTCGGTTCCCAGATGCGCAACTCCGACTGCGGTCAGGACTCCGTCGAGAATTTGCAGTAAGGCCAAGATAAGGCCGAGCGTGATGATTTCCTTCGGAATGACGCCGATGCGGGGATTTCTAAGCGAAGCCTTGGCTGACTGGAAGCTTTCAGTGCCGGCTCTCGATAACGTCAAAATAACCCGATCCATAAGTATTGCCCCACAAGAACAACGTGCTTTTCATTACCCATATCCACGGGGCTCGGCAATATGCTCCTAAAAAGCGCTAAGCTATTGAATTTAGGTGCTATATCTCTGATGGGGCTGTAGGCGGCGCTGGTAAGGCGAGGCTGCGCGGGCCTAAATCAAGGCAAGGTTTGTCGGAGGCGGCTATTTGGGCCCTATAGGCCTCGATTCCGGGCCGTAAGGCCAGGGCTAAGATGCGGGTAGCCTGGGGAACTGTAGACTGTTGGTGCTAGTGAAAACTTTCGCGTTCCTTTTCGCGCGCGGTCTTGGTTTCAATCTCTTTGACGAGAGCGCATACCCGCTCACGTAAATCATCGGCCAGAACGCAAATCAACGTGCCGGTTTGAGAGATGGAGTTATCAGTGTGGACCGTTTCTTTCGTAATCCATTCAGCGGCGCTTTCAAGGTGCTCGAGGCGGCTGGAGATGTCTAAAAGCTTAGCAACAGTGTCCATGACAATCCTTTCAAAAAACCACGGTTCCGTCAGCGGAACGTCCGTCTTAAATTGATGATTGTGATGGGGCAGAGGATGCGTAAAACGGCAGAACAAGGTTTTGATGCACCTCGTTCTGCCGTTTTTTTATGTCGTTCTACTAGCTTACTTGGCGTCAGCAGCTGCGGGAGCGGCGTCGTAGCGCGAGTCGATTTTGAGAACGTCGCCGTTCAAAGCGAGGTTCGCGCTAAAGATTCCGATCTGACGGAGCTGATCCATTGTTTCGTCCGGTAGCGCGGCCTGGCCACCAGTGAACATTGCTAGGTTACCCTGGACTGATTTCGCAAGCGCTGCGATTCTTTCAAAGTTTGTATACACCGAAAGGAAGGAAGACTTTGCCAGCAGCTGCTTCGCTGCTGCCGGGGCGGTCGCTTGCAGATTCTTCGAGGAATCCTTGGCAGCTCTTAGGCTGTCAACAACGGCGCTTTCCGAAGTTGCCAACACAATGGAGTCTCCAACCTGAGCCTGAAACGCACCAACTCCGAGCGGACTCATCAAGTAATCCATGTTCGAGCCCTCGATTTCGCGGCTCTGCCACTTGCCAAGCTGCAAACCAAAGGAAGCCAGGGCATCGTTCACTGCCGATTTTAACGAACTCTGCAACGCAGATGCGCTAGAACCGGAAACTACAAAGAAGATTTCCGGGAAGGGCGAAGCGGTTCCTCCATTGCGAACGGCGATCGTCAGATCCTTTATCGAATCAAGCACCGCCAGCTGCTGCTTAAGCGGTGCAACTGAGCCGGGATCCATTCCGAGTAGGGCCTCATCGCGAATTTTGGCGAGCACCGACCCGTCAACGCTCAAGGTAAGCACGGCATCACTCGGAACTGCCGCTAAGGTCTGATGCACGGTTGAGCTGCTAACCGCGCTCATCCAACGCTTCTGTTCATCGTCGCGCGGAGTGAGCTGAGCTAACACAGTGCTGCCAGGGCTTTGCGCCATGGTCTGGGAAACGCCAATAGCTTCCAGCGGCAGAGACTTCAACGCGACCTGAATCTCCTGCACATCCTCTGTCGGAACAGCGGTAAGCAATCTGGTCAATGTGTTAGTTACATCCATGTACCCGAGTACGATTTGATAGGGGCTAGCTACGCTGCCGAGCGTCTTTTTGTACGTGGGATTCGAGACCAGAGTGGCGATCCCATTGTCACTGGCAGGGTTAAAGAGACGCGCCAAAAGAGCTTCCTGGGTAACGACACCCAGCAGATTTTCGTTGGCGGCGAAGTAAGCGGTGCCGAAACTGGGAGCGCCGGGATCCTTATCCTTCAACTCGATAGAGAAGCTGGCAGGAGGACCTTCATGCTTGGCGATGGCAAATCCCTGGTCTTTGAAGGTTTGCTCGATCTGAGCGAGCTTCTCGTTCAGATTTACTCCTGCGTTTCCCATCACGTAAACGCCCAGTCCTGGCTTGGCTGTTGGTGTGGTGCCTAAGTCGATAAAGGCCACGCCGGATCTGAGGACTTCAGGCTGACCTGGGCTCGAAGCAATAATTCCTGTCTTTAGGAGAACGTCAATAAAGGGCTTGAGCGCGTCGCCCTTTCCCGTGGCATCGAGTTGCTCGACGGTCTTAATAAGATTCGCGCTGCCATTTTGCCCCCAGGGGCTGGCTGCGTAGCGCTTGTAGGCGTCACTGGAGGTATCCCAAATAGCGAACCCAGAACTGCTGCCTGGAATCTTCTTGGCGATGTCGATGTCGACGAGAGTCGGGCCGCTCGGAATCTCAACGGTTTCTTCGCTCTTTTTTGAGCAAGCGGGAAGCAAAACCAAGAGAGTAACCAGGAGAGCGGGGCGCAGCGTGCGTAGAACCGTCATGGAGGGATTCCTTCGTAGTAAATGAAAAAAATGAGCTGAGTGAGGCTACTAGAACGCGAACCCGTATTCAAGCATTGGAGCGTTCAGGTTGGTGTCGTAGTGGAGTTTTCCTGATCGGCCAATACGCAGTTGCGGGTCTAATCCCTGACGCAAATTGAATTCGACATTAAACTCTATCAGCTTTTGCCCCGTACCTTTCTTGCCGACGGAGAGCGACGATCCGTCGTTCCTAACGCTGAAACGAAACGCTTCCTGTACGCTGCTAAAGGTGCCAACCACATCGTAGTAGGTCTGGCGGACATCTGAATTCTTAAGAGTATTGATCATGGACCGTCCAGCCTGAATCGAAAAGGCTCGTTCAGCGACGGTGCGGGTTCGATCGGGATCAATTCCAGCCGGATCCCAATCCGGCTGTGCCTCAGCTTGCATACGTTTGAGGTTATTAATGGTGAAGGGGTCATACAGCTCGGTGCTGGCTGTCTCAGTTAAGATGCGATCGAACGTCGAGCCTAAATTGAAATCGTAGGTGGAATTAGTCTGTCCCAGCGTGGCAGAACGCAGTCCTTTTGATTCGCTTGTTGCTGGAGCGGCTGTTTGGGCGAGAACCTGTGAACTGAATAGGGTGGTCAGAGCGAGGCCGAGGGTTGGGCCGACTAGCCTCAAAAACCCCGACCTTAATTGTCTAACCAACACGGTGTAGCTCGCTATTGGATGGTGGAACTCAGCAGAACTCCCTAACGCCTGCGGCATCTTAAAGGGATTCCAAAACCATGTTCCTATAGTACTCATCGGCCTGTTATCTGAATCACTACAGTAAAGATGCAAAGAATCTGCAAGTTGCGCCAGGAAGTTTTGGAAAGGTGCGCTACAAGCTGTTTGCAACCAAACCCTCCTCTAGAGTTCCCGGACCACTTCACGGTACTGCCATTCCAAAATCACGTCATTGATCCTCGTCAGTAAGCGCTCTTCTTCGCTTAAATCCTTCAATATGCAGATCTCCTTCGCCTGATCCGGCCCATCCTGAATCGAGATTGCCTTGCGTTGCTGGAGCGTCTCGAGCGCTGCGGTGAGGGCAGCGGTCGACGAGGCCTCGGTTCGAGTGACTAGTCCGCAGTAAACTCCAGTTTTGAATGTTTCAACGAGACGCGCCATGAAACGATCCTGCCTAAGCGGACTCGTGCCGCCACCTTCGATTTTGGATTGGTTGCGCAAATTTTGTATCACCCACAGCAGCGACTGGGCGGATCCTAAGAGCAGCCCGGGAGTGAAGATGCCAGGAGATCGCACGCTAAACTTACAAGATTCGCCTTCCGTGAGGATGCCTTTGGCGCGTAGCTTTGCGATGTGCATTTCGACCTGTGCACCGAAAGTCTGTGGGCAGGGCAGCAAGAAGTCGGCTTCGAACAGCGGATGCAGCGTAAGCGCTTCCGCAGCACCTATCGGTCGCCCTAACAGTTCGAGAAGCGCCAACAGGCTGGGTACGAAATATATATGAAGCGTGGCATTCCGGTAGAAGTCGGCAGTGAATCTCTTCTTGCCGGGAACAAAGAAGACATCCTCATCGAGGCATTCACTAACTCTAACGGTGCCGCCGCGCGGCAGATCGTTGAGCAATTGCTCATTGCCTCGCAGAAAATCGCTTAGCGCGGGAGTTTCTTCTCCAACCTGCGGATTGATCTCTCGCACCAATGAGGAGAGCTCGGCTAGTGCTCGAATCGTCGAAGCCAGCTCCCGACGGCGCAGGGCATAGCGAGGAGCATTCATGAGGGCCGTATATGCCAGACTCGAAAGACTTACTGCGGTTTGATCGCGAATCGTTCGAGTTAGCACGTTCGCAAACTCGAGTACCAAATTGCGCTCGTCGCATCCTTCGCCGCGACGGGTGCGCAGATCGTTCCAGAATTGTTGTAAGGAAAGAGGTTCTCCGAAGCGCACGCTGACCTCGCCGTACTGCTTCTTAAAGATTGAGCCAGCCTTAAGGAGGGCCAAAACATTTTCTTTCTGTTTAGACTGTCCGGTGTTCTCGTCACCGAAGGCTTTTTCTTCGATTACATTCTCGTAAGAAAGCGAAACCGGAACGAAGAGAATGTCCTTGCGGAGGCCCTTCAGAAAAGCATCGACGATGATACTTAATATGCCGACCTTTGGCGGACGCATTTTGCCGCTGCGACTGCGTCCGCCTTCGATGAAGAATTCCTGCAGGTGGCCGCGCTTGACGAGGTAGGTTACGTAGCGCCGCAGGAGCAGCGCGTGGAGCCGGTCGTGGCGGGCATTGCGTTTTACGAAGTACGCACCGAGGCTGCGAATGAAGAAGCCGACCGGCCAAAAACTAAGATTTACCCCAGCAGCTACAATCGGCGGATTAATGCGCGACTGATAAAGGGTCGAGCTTAGAATTATGTAGTCCAAGTGGCTGCGATGCATCGGTACCACCACCACCGTTTTCTCGCGCACTGCGGCTTCGAACGAATCCAGCCCGCTTACGATGACGGTCGAAAATAGGCGGCGTACCATAAAGTTCGCAATTGGAGCGATGAACCAGAATACTATCGCGCGCGGATTGGCGGCCATGTCGAAGAAGGCGGCCTTGGCCCGTTTGCGCAAACGATTTTTATCCTCTCGCCCGCGCTGGGCAACGATGCCCAGCTCACGTTCGAACTCAGCTCCTCCAAGTACGGCACGCGCTTGCGCTTCGATAGGTTGGAAGGGGGTTCCGCGTACGACCTTCAGGTTTTTATAGAAATCCAGCTTAAGCATTCGCGACAGCTTCATGCGACGACTGCCGCCGCTTTCTGTCGCCGAGATGCGAGCCCCGAATACGATTACCAAATAGCGTGAGCGAAAGAGGATCGACAGAAGCCGGCGTAGGCCCATGCGATGAGCCGGATTGCTGCTGGTAGGCCCACGCGTATGGAAAATATTGAATGTACTAAAGAGGTAGTTAGCCGGCGAGAGTCCCAGCGCCTCGAGAGTCGCCTCATCGTTTATGCTGACCCACAATATCCGCTCGGAATCTCGCGTCTTCGCCTCAGCGTTGAACAACTCGCGGGCATCCTGAATTCCGGCGCGCCCGCTGCGCTCTGCGAACGAGCGCAAGAGGCCCAGCACGATCTGCGACTGGCTCTGAGTCACGACAACGCAATCTCTGGGCGCACCCAGGACAGCTGAAAAACTTTCCGGAATCGGGGTAAGCGTGAAATAGCGGGTCAGAAGATTGAGCGAAATGGACCGCGACTGCTTCATGGTTACATTCGTAAATCGTTCAATAGCTGGTCTAGAGCAATATCAAGCGCGCGAGTGAAGCAAAGTGACATTTCTTTCTGAAACGCAAAAGCTCCAAAATGCTCGAACGAGCCCTCTCCGTTACCGAGTCGGTACGAGCCTTGCTTTGAGAATTGCGCTTTCAAATCCAGAGAGCAACTGAGATGTCGTGTCACGAGCAAGTCGAAAGCGGAGGCTTGCGGATCTTTGATGGTAACGCTCAACCGCTGCGCGTTCGCTCCGAAGGCATTTGATTCCGGCTGGGAGACAAGTGGTGTGTATCCGCGCAGGGCTAATTTTGTGTAAAGCGCGCGTTGTACAAGAACAATGACGTTATCCGAATCAATGCGCCCAAATGGAATGGCTATTAAAACATATTGGTTCCCCAGGCTGCTGGTGGGCTCAGCCAGGCTAACTTCCAGATGCAGGGGGTTGCGGTTTGCAGCCGCCAAATTGAAGACCTTAGGGGCAACGGCGGTGCTGGTTAGGCTTGTACGCAGACAGCCGCTCAGGCAGACCAAAAAGCCTGCGCAAAATGCTAGTCTATTAAAGATATTCACTATTTTAGGTCCTCTCCGCGCATTGCGCTGGCCTAGACGGGGCGCCTAAAATTCATATCAGAGCCTTTTTTGGGAAATGCGCCAAGAGGCCGAAAGATCGGCATAACATGCCTGTAACGACCTAGTATTACCTAATTTAGGTATATAGGGGTAAAATATCGCCAGGTGTGTTGGTCCTCCCGGTGTGGAGGCGGTTTTGCGGTCAGTGCCGCGCCCTTACGATAATGAGGTTTGGTCTTTGGGTTCTATGAAGCAGGATCGCCTGAATAAGCAGAGTAACAAGAGTAGTCGCTTGGACTTGGGCTTAAGTTCCATCCTGAGTTCGTTCAGTGAATCCGATTCTTCCTCTCCGTCCACACCCGCTTCGACCTCCTTAGCGAGCGCTGAGGGACAACCAAATTTCATATTAGTCGGTGTAAATGGCGTCGCTTTGACGTCAACGCTGTCGTCGCCGCCCGTAAAACAAAAATCTCAGTTCGAAGTCTTAGCCGAGGGCGAGCAGTGGGCCGAGCTCGCGCAACTCTGCGAAACTCATATTTCGAAGCAGGGCGAGTCGCGCGGGAAAGATGCTCGCGAAGTAATCGAAGCGCGGCTGTGGTGGATTAAGAGTAATTTGGTGAATGGGGGAGTGCCGATGAGCATTCTCGCCGCTCCTCTCGAATCCGTTTCTGCCTCGATCGCCGAGCTTCATTCCTCGTCAGCTGCGTTGTCTGAGGACGAGCGTACGTTAGTCTCCTTTTGTGCAGATTTACTCAAAGAAGTTGCCGGTCGCTTGGTCAAGAATGCCGAAGCCGCCCTGGGTCTTAACTTTCTTGAGCGAGCCTATGCGCTCGATTCGACCTGCGGTCCGCAACTACGCGCAGCGCTTGAGCCTGAAATTGCTAGGCTTCGCAATAATCCGCGCTTTGAGCGTGACTCTAAATTGAAAGCCCGCGTGGCTCGCTTTGAGGATCTACTGCGGACGCTTAAGCAGCATAAAGTGGAAGTTGCTGAGGCAACCCGCGAGAAGCCCCAGCAGCAGGCCGCAGAAAATCCTGCCTCTTCCGCGTCGACTCGCTCGCGTCGTCCGCTCTATCTTGCAGTCGCCCTGATGTTGGCCCTCGCGATTGCTGCAGGTCTGTGGACGAAGGCGCCAAGCTACCTTGGCCGGGAACGCCTCGCGCGCGCTTCTAAAACAATTCTTTCTCCGAGCGAGCCTCGTTTGCTAATTCCGGAAGTTCCAAGAGTCTCAGGGCTCAGTAGTCTTGATGCGCTTTATTACGACATTGATAACTCAAGCCGTACTGAGAGCCGTAAGCGACCTGCTCCCGTAGAGCCGCAGGTCGCGGCCGATGCTTCGGTTGTCCCTTCCGTTAAAGATTCTGTGGTGACTCAGGCCAAAGTTCAGGTTGACACCAGCGGCCCACTCGAAGGGCCAGAGTTTCAGAACCTGAAAGCAGAAGATCTTGATCCTAGCGATGGTCGTAGAGACGATTTGTTCAGGGGCCTTACCTCGGGTCCGTCGCAGTCCAGCGGTGGTCTGCAGGGATTGCCGGTCGAGAAATTTGATAGCGACAAGCTCTACCTCGTTCTTACCAAGACTAATGTTATGGCCCGACCCTCGTTCCATACCGCCGCCCTGGCCGAGCTGGAATCGGGGGATAAGGTGCTTGTGGAGTCGAAGGTGGGACCTTGGCTCAAACTGCGCTCAAAGCACGGTCAGGCAGGCTATATACTAGCTCAGGACGCCGAATTGACCACAAAGCGCTAAAGGTGGGCCTCAGATCGGGCCGACTTGATAGTTTTCCTGATTACTTGTACCATAAGGCTCCGTTTTCGTAAGCTTTTGCATCCAACAAGACTGCGTTTCGAAGACGGTTCCATTTTTAAGTTTGCTCGGAATACATCATGGCTCGAATTACCGTAGAAGATTGTCTCACGAAGGAACGTAACCGCTTTGCCCTCGTCCAACTCGCTTCGAAGCGAGCCAAACAACTTTTACATGGTTCCAAGCCCAGCGTGCTCGATGCGCGCGGCAATAAGTCAGTCGTGATGGCGTTGCGCGAAATCGCGGCCGGTCAAGTTCGTTTCATGACCGACGAAGAGAAACAGTTGGCGCGTGAACAAGCGCAACATGAACGTGAAGCCCGCGCCGCTGAAGCAGCAGCTGCGGCCGCTTCGCAAGCAGCACTCCGCGGACCTGACAGTATCATGAAGTCTCCTAGTGAGAACGGAGGTGTTGTTGAGTCGAACGGTTTGAACGGCGATAACGCCTAATTGTCTTCGCGGAGAAGGGCACGCCGCTTCAGCCTGAATACTCAATCAGTCCTGTATGCATTTTGAGCGCATCGCGGCTGCAATTCAGAAGTACTATCCCAATCCTGATTTGGAACTGGTCAAGCGGGCGTATGATTTTGCCGCCCTGCATCACCGTAGCCAGGTGCGTGCTTCCGGTGAGCCCTATCTAGTTCATCTAGTCGAAACGGCGCTGCTTACCTGCGAGCTAAAACTCGATCTTCCCTCCGTAACTGCCGCATTGCTTCACGATACGATAGAGGACTGCGTTGTCACTCGTGACGACTTGGCCGCCCAATTCGGTGAAGAGATCGCCGATATTGTCGAAGGCGTCACCAAATTGACGCGCATCGAGTTCGAGTCGCGCGAAGAAAAGCAGGCTGAAAGCTTCCGGAAAATGTTGATCGCGATGGCCAAAGACATTCGTGTCGTATTGGTCAAACTCTGCGATCGCACGCACAACATGCGCACGCTCAATTTCATGTCCGAAGAGAAACAGCGTCGCACCGCCCACGAAACGCAAGAGATATACGCTCCGTTGGCCAACCGACTCGGTATCCATTGGATGAAGAGTGAGCTCGAGGATGCCTGTCTTCTGTATTTGCGCCCTGAGATCTACAAACTCATTCAAGATAATTTCCAGAAGACCGCCGCCGAGCGCGACAAATACATTGAGGACACCACTCGCGATCTCCTTAAAGTATTGGATGAGAGTGGAGTGTCGGCTTCAGTGACCGGCCGCGCCAAGCACTTCTACTCGATCTGGCAAAAGATGGAGCGCAATAATCTCTCATTTGACGAAGTGCATGACCTGATTGGTTTCCGAATCATTGTGCCGACCTTGCGCGCCTGTTACGAGTCGCTTGGTATCGTTCACTCGACTTGGAAACCCGTGCCGGGGCGTTTCAAAGATTACATCGCCATGCCGAAGCCGAACATGTATCAGTCGTTGCATACTACGGTTATCGGGCCTAGCGGCCAGCGCATCGAAATCCAGATTCGTACCCCGGAAATGAATAAGATTGCCAATGAGGGTATCGCCGCGCACTGGCGCTACAAGGAAGGAAACAAAGAGGCTTCTGCGACGGTGCCTGGATTCGATTTGCAATGGGTGCGCGAGCTAGTTGAAACCCAGCAGTATTTAAAAAACCCCGATGAGTTTATCCAGTCGGTCAAGGGAGAGCTGTTCCCTGAAGAGGTGTTCGTCTTCACGCCAAAGGGGGATTTGATTCGATTGACGTACGGCTGTACGCCAGTTGATTTCGCGTACGCCGTGCATACTGACGTCGGTCATCATACCACGGGCGCGCGAGTGAACGGATCGATCGTGCCGTTGGAGCATCAGCTGCATAACGGGGATACCGTCGAGATCATCACTCAGAAGAATCATGTTCCGAGTAAAGACTGGCTGCGCTTCACGAAGTCTTCGAAGGCCAAGCAACGCATCCGAGCTTTCCTCAAGTCTGAAGAGCACAGTCGTTCGCTGGCTATTGGGCTGGAGATTCTCAGCAAGGATCTTCGTAAAATTAAGTTGAGTCTCAAGAAACTCGAGAAAGAGGGTAAGGTACTCGAAGTAGCCCAGTCGATGGGACTCAAAACCGAGGGAGATCTGTACGCCGAAGTCGGGTACGGCAAGGTGAACTCTTCGAAGGTCCTCGCGAAGATGCTGCCCGAAGGTGTCGATGTTGAGGAGAAGCTTCGCAAGGAAGAGAGTCCGCTCGAGAGAATTTTTCAACGCGCTGCGCGTGCTTCACGTCAAAAGGTCGGCGTTACGGTGAGCGGGTTTGATGATATTTTGGTGCGCTTCGCGAAGTGCTGTGAGCCGCTCCCCGGAGATCGGATAGTTGGCTTTATCACACGCGGGCGTGGCGTCACGGTGCATTACGCCGACTGCGCTCAGGCGCTGCAGAGCGATCCCCTGCGGCGAGTCCAAGTTTCATGGGACGGAGCGGTTAAGGCTCCACGTCGAGTGCGCCTTACCGTCCACTCTCAGGATCAGATGGGCTTGTTGGCAAATGTCAGTCGCGCCATTACGGATTCCGGCGCCAACATTAATAGTGCGCAGATTAAAACCACAGATGTGGGTAAAGCCGTCAATTCCTTCGAGCTCACCGTTGAAGACGCGCGTCAGCTCGAGAAAGTAAAGCGACAAATAGAAATGGTGCCAGGCGTTATAAAAGTTGAGCGCGTAAAGCATTTGACGACCTCGGTGGCGGTGGATGGAGAGGATGGTGATGAGTAGTCGCGCAAGCTTAAAATTTCAGTTCTTGTTCTCGATACTTCTCCTGATCGTTTTGCTATGCGTGTTTTCGGTTATGCCCCGCGATCAGGTGGCCCGGGCGGGCTCGCCCGATGTGCCGACGGCGCCACGCACCGAGGAAGAGAATGAAATTATCCAGGTCTACAAGGCAACGAATGAGGCGGTCGTCTTTATCACCACGATTACGCTGACGGTCGATCCTACGGATTTCTATTTCGAGGTGCAGCCGCGTGAAGGAACCGGCTCGGGCATCATTGTTGATGCCGAGAAGGGCATCGTGCTTACCAATTTGCACGTAATTCAGGATGCGCATCGCATCGAAATCTCTTTGGCGAATGGTCTTAACTACAAGGCGCGACTCGTTGGGTACGATCCTGAGTCAGACTTAGCCGTACTGCAATTGCATGAGCCTCCCAAGAATTTGGTAAGCGTTAAGTTTGGAGACTCTTCGAAGCTTGAGGTTGGGCAGCGTGTGCTGGCGATTGGAAATCCCTTTGGTCTGAACCGTACGCTGACGACCGGAATTATATCGAGCCTCGATCGAGTGGTGAAAAATCCCAAAGGGGTAACCATGCGTGGGCTCATTCAGACCGATGCCTCCATTAATCCCGGAAACTCCGGCGGTCCCTTGCTCGACACGGCAGGGCGTCTCATAGGCATAAACTCGGCGATTCTGAGCCAGTCCGGAGATTCAGCTGGAATCGGATTTGCGGTGCCGATTAATCAGATCAAGCGAGTACTCCCAGAGTTGATTGCAACCGGTAAGGTACTGCGTCCGAAACTGGGCTGGGTGCTGGTAAATACAACTCAGGGCCCGATGGTGCGTAGGATACAGCCGGGTGGGGCGGCCGCCTTAGCCGGTGTCGAGCCTATTGAAAGGCGAGTCGAGCCGGTCTTTTTGCAGGAGTATATCCGTGATTTCGACCGGGCTGATTTGATATACAAGGTTAATGGGAAACGCGTTAACAGTTCGGATGAAGTCGAGGATTTGATCGCGCAATCGCCATCTGGAAGCGATATCGTGTTTACTATGCGGCGCGGCGGAATAGACGGGCGTGAGCGCGAAGTCCGCATCAAACCGCAGCTTCAATAATTTCGGGATCAGCATGCGAGTTCGAGTTTTAGCCGACGATGTCATAAACAAAATTTCGGCT
>JAFLCA010000119.1 GCA_017302875.1 Deltaproteobacteria bacterium | reverse complement strand
TGGTCCAACCTGGGCCAACTTGTTCGAGCTTGCCCGTAAAGGCCGTTTCGCTCTGCTATTCGGAGCGCAATCAGCGGGCGGCTTAACCGATTCCTCGCTTGGCTTGAGTGAAGCGTTCTATGAGCGCGTGATGGCAAACGTGAACCTTAAAGTCATGATGCGCGTTGGTGATAATCGCACGGCGCAGGAAATGACTGACTGGATTGGTAAAGTGAATACTACCAAGAAGTCGGTGGGGGCCGGCGTCACCTCGGGAACGAGCGGTGCTATTTTGCGTGGAGCAATTGACCCGTCCTCACGCAGCACTGCGGGTGAGTCTCAAACCGTGAGTTTGTCTGAAGACGAAGAAGATTTGGTCAGCTCAGAGGAATTGAAACACGAAATGTCGGCCGAAAAGGGCTTGGCGTGGTTCGATCTTGGCGATGGACGCATCGTGAAGGGACGTGCGTTTTGGTTCAACGCCGACATCCCCGATACATGGGAAGGCCGCGAGTTCCTCACGCATTTCGAGAAGAATGAGAACGACGAGATTGGACTTGCGGAATGGGTCGATGAGCAGATCCTTTCCCAAGAACAGCGTGAAACTAATTTCCATTTTGGTTCTGCCGCTACAAAGACGGCAGGCAACGCTGCTGCGGAAGCGAAGAAGACAGATACGGAAAAATTTGAGGAGCCGAGCGGTCCGTTCAAGATCAGTCTGGTTCCACGAGGCGGAAAGCCGCGCGGTGCAGTCTCTGCGTACCCCAAGGATGCGGCTGAGCCGGTGGAGCCCGAGAAAAAAAACGACTCCGAGTCTCTGGATTCGGCTAAGGCCGGAGCGGGTAAGATTGACTTGAGCCGCGAGCAGAAGAAGATTGCTGCCTCGCGACCAGCCGAGAAGGACAAGGAACCAGTAGCAGCGCGCCCGCCAGGAAAGGCTGGAGCAGCCGATCGTAGGCCTAAAGGTAGCAGCGGAGTGCTGTAACTAACGAAATTTGTTGTGGTATTTGGCGTTGTTCAAGGACAACGCAAGAATGACTTACTTTTCGTTTTGAAACTATTTGGTAAATATACTAGTGTCCCGTTTTAAAGTTTCTGTATTTAATTTCAGGTAGTTGTCACGACAAGGCAATAGGCTGCGCCGGCAGCGGATCGCTTAGGTCGTATTTTTTGAATTTTTTAAGGGAAGGTTATGTATTTAGGCGGCGTGACGTTTTCGATCAACAAATCATTCGGCAGCCTTCAACTCATCCCAGAACCCAACGGCCTTCGAATTTATTACACCCCCGTCGTTAACGGCGTCGACAATGCCGAAGCTCCTGGCTTTTTGAATCTGGTTGTTCCGCTCGACGCGATTGGCGGATTGTGGGCAACCACGCGCGCCTTTTTGTATGGCGTAGAATCTCTCGACGAGAACGTGATCCTTCAAGGTCGGGATAAGGAAGGGGAGTCGGACACTCTCATTAAGTTATATCGTGACAAACCGCGTGGGCAGAATGGCCGGCTATCCGGTGAGGAAACATGTTGGCTGCGCATCGTGACAGGTCGCACCGAAGAGGAGCGCCGACGTATCAAGCTCGGGCCGCGTGATCTGCTATGCTTAGAGCTGTCTTGCAATGCGGTGCTCGTCTTGGCCGGGGAAGCCGGTCTGCATCAACCCAAGCTCGCCAAGTAAAACGTAACGATGCCATCCTGCTTCGGAGCTCCTATCCGTGGCAGATGAATTGCATCTACGCGTGAATTTAAGATCTGCGAAATGCTGCGTTCCGTCGTAAATGACGGCAACGAAACGCAGCACACAGTAAAGCATGTTCAATGCATTTGCCGCCGAGCTAACTTGCGCACGTGCTCAGCAATGCGCGCGCGTTGTTCATATATCTCGATGGGCGTAAACACATTCTCGGAGAGTTCTCGCAGAGAGGTTTTCCCGCTCATTGCTATTTCGATCGCCGAAACGACCAGTGCTTTCATCCCTCCCACTTCTGCGGCTTCGAGTAGCTCGTGATGAGCGGAGACTCCCGAGGTAATAAGACTCTTCTCTTTTCGTCCTGGAATCCACAACTCCGGAACTACCGTGCGGCCCTTAAATCCGGTGCCGTGGCAGGTCGTGCACCCAGCACACGCTTCCTCGCTGCCCTTGCGGCGCATAGGAACTGGCTCGCTGAGTAAGTTCTCGGTGAACAGCTCATTTAGATCGTCTTTTGCGTCATATACCTCGGAGCAGTCCCCGCAGAGGTTTCGGACAAGCCGCTGCGACAAGACTGCGCGTAAACTGTCAGCCACTTGAGATTTTAGCACTCCAAGATCCAGCAGCCGGGTGATAGTCGCCACTGAGTCATTTGTGTGCACCGTGCTCAAAACAAGATGTCCCGTATTGGCTGCCGCAAGGGCCACCTGCGCGGTTTCTTTGTCGCGAATTTCACCGACGAAGATGATATCTGGATCCTGACGCAGGTAACGACGCAAGGCCTGCTCAAAGGTGTTTCCGATTTCCGTGTTCACCTGTCCTTGGTTAATTCCATCGAGGGTCATTTCCACCGGATCTTCAATCGTCACGATATTCACATCAGGCGTATTGAGATGGGTGAGGATAGAGTAAAGGGTCGTTGTTTTACCGGACCCGGTCGGCCCCGTAACTAGGATCAATCCTTGCGGCGAAGCTACCTGCTTCAAAATCTGTCGATGAATATCCTCTGGGTACCCAAGCTTTTTTAAGTCAAAGCGCTCTCCCGATGAGGATGAGTTCAAGAGACGCAGATTGACCTTTTCTCCGCGCTTGGTTGGCATTATCGACACGCGCAAACTATAACGGGCGAGGTTTGGATTTACCGCCAGAACCTTAGGACCAAAGGTGATACCTCCGTCCTGACCGCGCCGAGTTTCAGTGATGTCGAGCACTGCCTCAGTCTTAATAAGACTAACAAGACGTTTCGCGTGCTCTCCATCTATGGCGAGGCCCCAGTCCTGGAGCGAGCCGTCAACTCGGAAGCGTGCTCGATACTTACCTCCCTTAAAGGCCTCAAAGTGAATGTCGCTGGCACCTAATTGCACGGCAAACCCAACCATATCGACATAGGTCTTGAATGCTAGAGTGTCGCGCGTAATTTGCCCGAGAAACTTCTGTCGAAGTTCCGCGTTACTGGTGAGTGAGATAGCCTGAGTGAAGACGTCATCCTTGAGTAGCAGGAACATTACCTGCTCGCGCGCTAATTTGACCTTGCGCAGGGCAGGGTCGACGTCATTCTGAATAATGAAGCAGGTTCCGCTGGCGCTCACCATTTCGCGCCCTTGCGCATCTCTTGCCGCGCGAATCCCAATAGCAATACGCCCCACATCGTCGGGCACGTTCCCGAGGAGCACGAAGCCTTTGTCGCGAAAACCATGTACTGCCTTTTGTATGGCGTCAGGCGGTGCCCCGTTATGAAATTCGCCGATCATCTGTTCGAACGTAGGAGTGCCGGCTTCGCCCGGCAATCGCACGTCGAATGGCCCGGCTTTTCGGATCGAAGCTTTTAAGTGTTCGAGTTTGTCATCGAGAGTCTGTGCGATTGGGCCCAGATCTCCTAGGCGAGATTGCGGACGAACGGATGAGTCTGGACTCGGTTGAGACGCATTCGGCATAAATTTCCCCCACGAAATTTAAGATATGGTTTAGAAGAACGATTCGCTTAAGCCGAAATATACTTCCGGAAGCTTGGCTAACTAAGAAGTTTCGTGGTGGAACTCACGCAAGCAAAAAAATTCTTTTCTTGGTTAGGAAGGGGAAGGGCGTAGAATGTGCATCGCGCCCACGAGATCTCTAGCGCTCTTCAGCGACGTTATGTGCAACAAACGTGTTGTGGTTCGTGTAGCCTTCCGTGGTGTGCGTAACCCTGATCACTGGACCGCCGTTCCTCGGGGGGCCGCTCGTCGGACCTGCTCCGGCAGTACTTTGAGACGTGCCCATTAAAGCTGCCTGTTGAAAGGCTAGCTTAGATTTACTACCAGTCTGACGGATCGAAACCATACAAAGCACGGCCACTAAGCTTAGCAGGAGGGCATACTCCACGAGAGTCGCTCCGCGTTCATTGGTCCTCAACAACTGCACCATAGGAATCCTTATGTTAGTCCAATTGAGAACTCGAAGTCAGCTTTTGCATTCGCGTCACTGGGCTGCTCGCGCCAGAATTTTAATCTCACACGTGCCGGAAGTGCCTTGGCGCGAAAAGAGGCCAGGGCTGGGGGAGCGTCGGTGCTATGCACGCATTCCTGTTCGAGTCCGCACAAATCAGTCGGAGTGTAACTTTGTTCATTGGCAATAACTTGATTGGTTGGGCCGTCACTGGCCATGTTGCTTAGGCCTTCAGATACAACGGACACGTAGTTCAAGCCCCAGTCGCGCGCGTTGATGGTGTTAAGTGAAAAACGAACGTCTGAGACCGTAAGGGGATTCCGAAGGTAGGGCGCGCTCGCTTCCAAGAATGCGCTAACCTTATAGAGTGCGACGGCTTGGGATTCCGCTGCATTCCAGACTATATCGGTCATTTCGGGATAGAGCGGAAACCCCGGCTTTGCGATCTTTGCGGGGGTGGCCTTCGCAAAATTCCAACGCAGGCTGCCGCTGTCCCAAATACTGAGGCCGGAGAATTCCGCGGCCGCTAGCATAAATGGGTTCAATATCTCGCGTGAAGCGGCCGCTGGGCCGCGTGCACTATCAGGGCCGATTCCGTAGAAATAGAATCCTTCGGTTCCAAACCAAGGACGCTTACGGTTCAGTTGCGAGAACACGGCGGAACTCGGGGTATAGGTCGAGGAGTAAAGCGGACTGTGCATCTCAACTATCTTACGACGGAGTTCTAAGATCTCTTCCGGCTGCATTCCTTCGAAGGATTGCGGCAATGTCTTTCCGATGCGGATAACGGGGATGTTCGTATTTGCGAGTACGTTGGGCGGGACAGGCGCGCTTTGTTGCGCGGGCATGCCATAGAAACCGACGCACATAAGAAGCGCGGCGACAGCCAGCGCCCCGGTATACTGCACAGGCTTGGGAAGTTTGAACGATGCGGACGAGAGATTGCTAGCGTAGATTCTAAAGCTTGACGGTCCGCAGCAGCTAAGACGTTTCAGCAAGGACACCTCCACCAGTAGCTTTTGAGAGCGCTTCGAATGACAAGGAACTAGGCAGCGAGAGATGCCCTGCAAATTTGGCACCAGCTCCAAACATTCCGCTGAGTGAAAATGTCACTACCGCCGCAACTATGTAGTGACCCCCGACATTTCGCGGAGAGCGGGGCCTTTTGTAGGGGAAAGGGTGATCTACGAGAAATGCCTATATGAATCGCTGCTCCGGCGGCCCGGAGGCTTAAAGATCAGCACGAGAAGCTGAGCTTTATTGGGTTTACACGCCTTTATTCGACACTTCTTAAATGACCGATAAGTAACGTTATCGGTCAATATGAGGTGGCCCAGTCGCGCCAGCTCGGCTTTATAGCCCCGCTATTTTAGGGCTTTGCGACTTCCCTCATAGTGCAGCGCTGGCCGGATAAAATAGAATTGAGACAGCAAGGCCGGTATGGGACGATTGAGCGCATGAATATTCCGCGTCATCCGGCTCTATTACGGCGGCCCCTCTCAAGCCATTTGCAGTTTCTCCTTCTCATAGCAGGTAGCTACTGTCTTATCGTCTTCCTGTATTCAGTCTTCTTTCGTTTCACGTATCCCTATGAATTGGATCTGATCGAAGGTGGAATGCTTGAACAGGTCCGCCATGTGGCGCACGGTGGCTCGCTCTATGCCAAGCCATCTTTGGAATTTGCGGCGTTCATATATGGGCCGCTGTTCACGTATCTAGCTGCCTATGCAAGCGCGATATTCGGAGAGGGGTTCGAGAACATTCGATTGCTGTCGATTTTGGCGACGGTTTTTTCTTGTGTGGCCATTTTTCAGATCGTGCGAAAAGGGGTCGGCAGCCGCCTGCCGGGATTCTTCGCAGCGATGCTCTTCCTCGGTACCTATGCGGACTGCGGATTCTCCTTCGATCAAGGGCGAGTCGATGCGCTATTTGTTTCGCTGCTGCTGTGGGGCTACTATTTCTTACGCTTCGGTTCCGCCGAACGCGGCTGGATTGCGGCCGCGCTGCTGCTTGCGGCGGCTTTTTTTACGAAACAAATCGCTCTCATTCCCATTCTTTGTCTTATTCCGGTTGCCCGGCAGCGCGGGACGCGTTGCTTTCTTTTATTTTGCCTTTGCCTGCTAATGCTCTGCGTGGGCGGAGCCTTTGCCATTAACTATCTTAGTGGCGGATGGTACTTTTACTATGCCTTTGACCTCCCAGCGCAGCACGATACGCGCGTGGCGTACTATCAATACTTTTGGCTAAGCGATGTCCTTCTCGTGATGCCGATTGCGGCCCTGCTTTCGGTCTTCGGACTCTACCTGCAAGCCAAGCGCTCTCGTGATGAGACGTTTATCGGCAACCTCAGCCTTTTGAGTGGCTTTGTCATGCTGTCCTGGGTTTCGCGTCTGCATGCAGGAGGGATTGAAAATGTACTGGCTCCAGCGTACGCGGCATTCTCTATCGTGGCGGTGAGCACCCTGCCCTACCTCAAACATATTGCTTCTGGGTACGCCCTTCTTTTCGCGCAGTTTTTGCTGTTGATTCATCCCGTCAATGCGGCCCTCCCGCCATCTGCTGATCGAGCGGCCGACGATCAGATCGTAAAATTGATTTCCTCCTATGTAGGAGATGTTTTTGTCCCTTATCACCCCTACCTCCTCTCACTTTCCGGAAAACAGTCGCATGTGCATCATTGGGCACTCTACGACGTGTTGCGTGGGGATCCAGATGGGGAAGCTCCCCGCTTACGCCAAGAACTAGAGTCGGCATTCAGTGCGCGAAAATTTGCGGCGATCATCACCGACGATGGGTGGTTTAAGGATCAAATCGAGCGCTTCTATGCATGGAAAGCCAAACTTCAGCCGGGGGATCCTACCGTTCGTAGCCGCTCTGGGGAGCCGCGTACGCGCCCCGAAAATCTCTACGAACCCAAGCCCTATTAAACCTTTCTTTAGTGACTTGTTCGGATTGGCACGTGGCTTGGGTTTACGGACATGCTACTTGATTATTACTTCTGATAATTCTATGTTATCAGAAGTAATAATTAGGGTGCATTAACCTACCCGCATGAAGCAAAAAACAGTTCCTAAGGAAGTGTCTTTAGCGCCTGTGTCGTTCTCGGCTGGAGCTCTGTCCCCTCACACGGCGCGCGCATACTCCGCGGATATGGGGCAATTTCTTGCCTGGTGCCAAAAGCACAAACACTCCGGCCTGCCAGCCAATCCTGCCCACGTTGCTTTGTTCCTTCGAGATGGGATTCGACTCGGAACTTCCTTGGCGGCCACGCGCCGACGCCTAGCCGCCATCTCGTACTGGCACTTAAGCAATCGGGAGCCCTCCCCTGCAAGCGCGTGGGAGGTGCGAAACACTATGCTTCGTCTCGGAAAAGAGCACGGCAAACCCGCCAAGGCGAAACAGGCTCTCTCCATTTCAGACCTGCGCAGCATGTTGAAGAAATGCTCACAGAATCTTACAGGAACCCGAGATCACGCGATCCTTTTACTCGGATTTTGCAGCGCTCTTAAGCGCAGCGAATTAGTCGCACTTCACTTGGAAGATATTGCGGTGGCGAAGGAAGGACTCGTGATTACGGTTCGAAAGGGAAAACACGTGTCCCGATCAATCGCAGTTCCCGCTGGCAAGCACGCAGAAACTTGCCCGCTTCGCTCGCTGCGAGCATGGGTTACGGCAGCAGCAATCACGAATGGTCCGCTCTTTCGAGCTGTCAATAAGTCCGGCCGCGTTGGTGTTTCCCCGCTTTCGGATCGAGTGATCGCCGACCTCGTAAAAAAATACTGTCTTTTAATCGGTAAGCGTCCTAAGGCTTTTTCCGGCTACTCGCTGCGCAGCGGCTTCGCCATCGCGGCAACCCAGGCGGGAGCTTCACAAAGCACCATCCGCCGACAAACCGGACACTCTACGCTCGAAGGATTGCGACGCTACACGGGAGAAGCCGCGATATTTCAGGATCATCCGATGTTAAAGATGGACATCTAAAGGATCCGTAGCGCTTGTTCTGATGCCTTAAAATTGTAATTCCACTCAGTAATTGAGACTCCGCACGCTTTCCAATTGAATCACGCTTAGGGATTCAAATCCTGGTAGAATTCATCCATGGAACGCCACTCCCCACAGATTTGCCTTGAGTTCTCCCACACGTATGTTCCTGAGCGACTTGTTCCCCTCACTAGCTCGGGCGATTGGAGTTTTGATCAAGCCTCGATCGCAGCAGAACGCGCAACAATCGATGATGTGGAAACATCCGTGCGAGACCGTTTCAACCTTGAGGCTGAACAGATTACACGTGTGAGTTTGCTTGACGACGTTGCTTTTCGGCGCCAACAAGCGACAAACCAGGACCCCGGACGGCTTGGATTATTCTTTCATGCTTCCTATCAGTCAGTGGCAACAGTCTTTGGACCGCAGAACGTCTACTTGGAATCATCTTACGAGAGCGTCGGGCGGGAGCTTCAAGACCAAATTCGGCGCGCAGCGATCGAACACGGCTACCCCATCGATTCTCAGAAAGTAACCATCAGTACCAACAGAGGCTCGGTGCAGGTCAGAATCGCTGGATTCGACGGACACGACGATCCTTCACTGCCGAGTTGCGCGGTACTGGACCTAGCCTGGACACGGCATCGAGTAGAAGCTTTCTCAAAAACTTTTACGGTGCTGCCCTTAAGTTACCGAAACCAACAAAGACAAGTCGCTGCGCTGGCAGCATTACTGAATCTACCACGACGAGAATCCGTTGTGAGCGTCTTTGTTGATTCCAAGAGACAGGTGGTCGATGAGTTAGGTTTCGGAACGATCACTCTCATAGCTCGCTAAAATAGGCATCCTCAACCACTCCGTTATCATAGGAAGAACGATTAGATCGCCCCCAGCTTCCCGATCCCCAACACAATAACTGCGTAATTTGCGCAGCTCCCGCCCTAAGTCTTTGATACGACTAGGAGGCAATTCGGTAACGTGGTCCAACGGTACGCTTGGTAGTTGCGGTATGGGAATTGCTCTATCAAATTATCAGAGGCATCAGGTCCTAGAATATTTCTTTACGAGGTAAAAATGAAAAACAAAAGTTTGAGACTCCTGCTGAGCGCGCTGCTCCTTTCAACGTTAGCAACTGCCCCCCGTGAGGCTTCCGCGGAGGAGATCCCTGCACAGATTCACTGCTACACAGAGCAGATTGATTTACCAATCAAATCGGTAGTTCTCAAAAGCAATGACGACCCAACTGTACTTAGGTTTTTTGATTACGTGGGAAGCATCGGGGGTGCCCGTCTGAGATTGGCAATAAGCGTGCGAGATACCGAAGAGGGGCTGTTCTTACGTTATGCCCAGCTATCTATGATCGTAAAGCCGAATGTTACGTTCGGATCGGGCGGTATTGCAACGTACGGCGAGGATGACGAGATGCCCCTCCCTCGCTCAAATCGAATCGTAGTTGGCATAGGACATAATTATCTAATGCCCTATGACTTCGATGAGGGCAACTTAAGCTGCGAAGTGCAGCTCCTGCCCCCAGTCTCGAATCGGAATTGATTTCGATTGCAGGTGTCCAGGCGAGGGTCTACGGCCTTGACACCTGCCCCTTCTCAATCAACGCGCCAAACGCAAGCCGCTGGAGACAGAGAGATCCTCGACTCCATCTTCAATGCTCCGCATGCCCGCTCGTGACCGCAGCACTTCCGATCTCCCAAAATCCCTCATCATATCAAGCCTATTCGACTTAAGTACTTATAACTATTGAATCTCCGGGCGCAACCGTAGTAATCTTACGGCTACGTTTTTTAGCACTTGGAGCGCTCGTGTCTGACAGCAAGAAGCATTACCCGGACGTAAATCCGCAGGCGAAATTTCCCCAGATCGAAGAAAAAGTCCTGGCCTTTTGGAAGGAAAACAAAATTTTCGAAGAGAGCGTTGCATTCCGGCCTACCGGTAAAGACGGGAAGAACGAATTCGTATTTTACGACGGTCCTCCGTTTGCCAACGGACTTCCCCACTACGGGCACCTACTGACTGGGTACGTCAAAGATATTGTTCCGCGCTACCAGACCATGCGAGGCAAGCGTGTCGAGCGCCGCTTCGGCTGGGACTGTCACGGTCTTCCGCCAGAAATGGAAGCAGAAAAAGATTTGAAAATCTCGGGGCGCCAGCAGATTCAGGAATACGGAATTGAGAAATTCAATACCTACTGCCGCACGTCTGTAACGAAATACACCCAAGAATGGGAAAACTACGTCACGCGCCAAGCGCGCTGGGTAGATTTCAAAGACTCGTACAAGACGATGGACTTGCCCTACATGGAATCAGTCATGTGGGCCTTCAAACAGCTGTGGGACAAAGGACTAGTATACGAAGGCTTCCGCGTTATGCCCTACTCCTGGGCCTGCGAGACGCCGCTTTCAAATTTCGAGATCCGTCTCGATAATTGCTATCGCCCGCGCCAAGATCCCGCTGTCACGATTGCTTTTACGTTAACTCCAAAGCAAGGCGAGACAACGCCGCTCAAGATGTTGGTATGGACCACTACTCCGTGGACCTTGCCATCGAACTTGGGTTTGGCCGTTGGAAAAGATATCGACTACGCCCTGATGGAAGAAAACGGCACTCGCTATGTGATAGCGGAAGCCGCATTGCAAAAGTACGAACAGCAGCTTCAGGGCGCGACCAAGGTTGGCAGCATCAAGGGTCAGGAATTAGTGGGACGACACTACACGCCACTTTTCCCGTTCTTCAAAGATCACCCGAAGTCTTTTGTCGTCATGGCCGGTGAATTTGTCGCCACCGACGAAGGTACAGGCGTTGTGCACATGGCCCCCGGTTTTGGTGAAGACGACCAAAAACTGTGCGAACAGAACGGCATCGAGATCGTTTGCCCCGTAGACGTGAGTGGGAAATTTACCAGCGAAGTGCCCCCCTATCAGGGCAAGCAGGTATTTGATGCCAACAAAGACATCATCGCCGACCTCAAAAAGATGGGCGCGCTCATTAAGCATGAAACGTACATGCATAATTACCCGCATTGTTGGCGCACGGACACCCCGATCATCTATAAGGCCATGACTTCGTACTACGTGCGCGTAACCGAGTTCAAAGATCGCATGGTGGAACTCAATCAAGGCATCCACTGGATCCCGGAACATGTGCGCGACGGACAGTTCGGAAAGTGGTTGTCGAACGCTCGCGATTGGTCAATCAGCCGCAATCGGTTCTGGGGCGCCCCTATCCCGATATGGCGCAGCGACGATCCAAAGTATCCGCGCTGTGACGTGTACGGAAGTCTCGATGAGATCGAACGCGACTTTGGCGTACGCCCGAAAGATTTGCATCGCCCCTACATTGATCAGCTCACGCGCAAAAATCCGGACGATCCAACGGGCAAAAGCACCATGCGCCGGGTCGAGGAAGTTCTCGATTGCTGGTTCGAGTCAGGCTCAATGCCGTTTGCGCAGATGCATTACCCTTTCGAGAACAAGGAATGGTTCGAGCACCACTTCCCCGGCGATTTCATCGTGGAGTACATCGCGCAAACTCGCGGATGGTTCTATACCCTGATGGTGCTGGGTACGGCGCTTTTTGACAAAGCGCCTTTTAGAAACTGCGTCTGCCATGGCGTCGTGCTTGATGAAAACGGACAGAAGCTCAGCAAACGGCTACGCAACTATCCGAGCCCGGAAGAAGTATGCAATACGCTCGGCGCCGATGCCTTGCGTTGGTTCCTGATCTCCTCGCCAATCTTGCGCGGGCTGGATCTTGAAATAGATCGCCAGGGCAAAGGCATAGCGGAATGCGTTCGCACCGTGGTCAATCCGATCTGGAATGCGTATTACTTCTTCACGTTATACGCCAACGCTGACGAGATCAAAGCCGAGTTCTCCACCAAGTCTAAGGCTTTGCTGGATTGCTACATCTTGGCAAAAACTCGCGAACTTGTTGAGTCCGTTACGAAGTCGATGGACGCTTATGATTTGGCCGAAGCGTGCCAGCAGATCTTAGCGTACCTCGAGGCTCTGAATAACTGGTACATCCGACGTAGCCGCGATCGATTCTGGAAACATGATCTCGATCAAGACAAGAAGGATGCATACAACACGCTCTACACTGCCCTATGCACTCTGTGCCAAGTAGCTGCTCCATTGCTGCCGCTTACGACGGAGGAAGTTTACAAGGGACTGACCGGCGAGAA
>JAFLCA010000118.1 GCA_017302875.1 Deltaproteobacteria bacterium | reverse complement strand
GAGATGTTCATCAAGATCTCGTCGCGCGGCGAGAATGACGCAGCCGGCAACCTGTATCGTTTTGATCTATGGGACTGCCAAAGCAACGAGGTCATCTCGCGTGAAAGCGGAGTAGTTAAGCTTTCCGGTGACTACATAGCGAGCAACTTCAACCTCAACGAGGGAGGGAGTTACTCCGGAACTGTGCGGGGATTCCTTAAGTTCGAAGAAGGCGACATTACCTTCGACAATACGCGCGATCGTCTTGCTACTTCGAAGGGAGGTGGCGGCGAAGAGCGCCGTGTCAGCGAGATAAAGGTTACCGCTGATAATCGAATCATCTCAAAGCACCGTGCGGTACGGAGCGAGGAGATCCAAAAGTCGTACTCGGTATCGAGCTTCTCGGGAGCCTCGGTTGCGGACTTGCGCTTCCTTTCAGGAGGTACCCTTATGAGCTTCGAGCGTGAAAACGGCTCGGATACCTTTGTCGGTGCGAGCGAATTTCGTGATGCTGGTTACGCTTCGTCGCCTGACAGTGAAGAGGCAACATTGGTATCGGGGTTCGCCTTTGATGATGACAGCTTCTATGCCGGAGAGATCGAAGAGCCTACAGCGAACCTTTCGGGGATCTCCTGTTCTCCACGTGTAGACATCGAGATGACCATCGACATGGAATCGGATGTGATGGGTGAGATTCGCGCGGAATGCGAAGGATCGCGCTTGGATGGATTTGACATGTGTCGAAGCGAAGAAATTGACGAAGCGGTAAATAACTTTCAGCAGTATTGCTCAGGGCCGCCCGCCTAATATACGGCATTCGGATAAGAACAGAGGGGCCTCCGTTTCGACTCGCTAAGCGAAAGCAAGTTGGACGGAGGCTCTCTCGTTTGCGCGGCCACTGCCAAGAAAAAATCCTAAAGAGGCTATTCGGGACGGGGCTTCTTGTAGAGCATTTTACGGACCTTTTCTGTTCCGAACGCGTTCTCAATTTCCTTCAGGAGAAAGAAGGGCAAAAACGCGGCGAAGAATACAACGCACCACGCAAGAATCTCATATATTCCCTTGTTGGTAATCTCGGCGATCCCATCGGCGATAGTTCCACCGTGAATCTTCGATTCAACGATATGTTCCGCGAAGCAGAACAACATGACCAGGAGGCTAAACGCCACCGTGCGGTAAAGCGCTATGAGCGCCAATGGTTGATTCTTGAGTCGGCGTCCCACATGTATCGCGTCACCGATCATAATTATCTTCGCCAAAATCGCTGCTTCGATAAAAGGAGCCCAATACGCCAGATATTGAATGCGATATTCAGCGAGGATCAACCGCCGATACCAGGTAAAGGCAAGCAGAAATACCACCAAGAAGGCGAAATTTATCAGGTACTCGGACATTTCATGGATAAAGATCTTTTTCCATTTTTGCGCTTTGGTATCTGCGGCGTTTGCATGTGTCATTCTTTCACCGGTTCCTTCTAGGACGTTTCTGAATGGGCTCCCAGACGCTGGCGATTCATCCCTTGCATAGAGGGATCGCAACTGCGCGCGTCATCTTAGTAGATACGCCTATAAGGTATCGCTCGGGTGGAATCAAGAGAATAAGTGGCGGGGGCTTGAGGAGTCCCTGGTCGCAACGGAAATCTGGGTTCTGCAGGTTTCGATAGAGGAAGAGTCGAGACGGGTCCAGGCACCCCTGGTCGTAATCGAAATCTTGGTCATCCAAGTTTCGATCGAGAAAAAGTGGAGGCCCGACCCGGCGCTGAAGCGCCTGCCGGATTCACAGTATTATTTGGTTCGAATCCCGAGTCGGGCTCGCGGGTCCAGGCACCCCTGGTCGTAATCGAAATCTTGGTTATCCAAGTTTCGATCGAGAAAAAGTGGAGGCCCGACCCGGATTCGAACCGGGGATGATGGTTTTGCAAACCATTGCCTTAGCCAGCTTGGCTATCGGGCCACCAATTTTGAAGTTCCCTTATACAGGTTCTTCATTTTGTTGTCATTTCCTGGACGGAAGAGATCTTTAATTCAGCGTTCAATTTTCCCACCGCTCGTGGGGTTGTTTGTGTGATGGCTAACTAATTGAAATGGCTAACAAAAATTCTTGTTATTTTTTAGCGCCCGTTCATTAAAGCTTTTCTGAAAAGGTCGATACCTTATGTACTAGGCATGACACCATCCTTTCTGCGAGTGGGGGGCGATTTAGTGGATTACTAAGTCGTCCCCTTTTTTTTGTCTCGCGAGGCGCCATTTCTTCAACATTTCGGGCGCTTGCAATCAGACTGAAAACTATTCAAAATTAACCCACTTCGCACATGTGAATTTACAAAATTCACGTTTTTCAGCGCATTTGCGCGCACTGATTCCAAGGAATTGCGTTCATGGCATATGTAGTCACCAAGCCCTGTCTCGGCACAAAAGATCGATCCTGCGTAGAAGTTTGCCCGGTCGACTGTTTCTACAACATCAAGAAGAAGAAATATAACGACAAGTTCGGGATCGGCCTCTCGCCTGATGGTGAAGAGGGTATGTTGATGATTCACCCCGACGAGTGCATTAACTGTGGTGCCTGTGAGACAGAGTGCCCGGTAGAAGCGATCTTTGAAGATTCGGGCGTGCCTCAAGATCTTCAAGAGTTCGTTAAGATCAATGAAGAAGAGACGCTTGGCATGAGCGACGAGGAGCTTGATTCCACTCGTTGCACTTCGAAAGCCAAGAAGTAGTACAAGGCTAGCGCCGACTCAAGATCTGCTTTCGCCCGACGCCCGAAAGCTGCCCGCTTAAATAGAACCGATCTTTGTATGTCGTCCAGTTCGCAGTCCATAAAGAACCTAATCGGCGGCGCGTGGGATTCGACTCGTTCTCAACGCCCGCGCCTTTTCGCTTTCATTGCCCTTTTTGTTATCGCCTACACTTTAGACCTGCTTGTTCCCTGGGCGATCGGGTACACGTTGGGCGTCTTTGTGAAGGAGGGCTTCTCTGATGCCGCCTTTGCAAATGCTTGCTGGGGTTTAGCCGCCTATGTTGGTTTGCGTCTACTCTATAATATCTGCCATCATCTGGGGCGTTTTTTACAGCTCTCCGTGTCCTTCGAGGGGCGCATGGAAACTTTGGAGAATGTCTTCGCGACACTCCTGCGCTTCCCCCTAAGCTGGCACGTAAATCACCATAGCGGGGAAAACCTAAGTCGCTTGCACCGTTCGGCTGGTGCCATCGATACCACCATCGGCACCTATATCTGGCAAATCATTGAAGGCTTGGTAAAAGTCATTTTTGCCAGCATCGCGATTTTCGCGCTCGACTTCTGGGTCGCGGTGAATGTGGTTGTAATGGGCTTTCTCACCATTATTTTCATGGTGATGTTTAATCGCCGCCTTGTGCAGAGCATTCGCGCGAACAATGCCTTCCTCGATAGAGTAAATAGAATCTGCGTTGATTATCTCTACAATATCATCACCGTTAAGTCGCTTAACCTCGAAGAAAACTCTATCTCGTATCTAAAAGCGGAGCGCGACGCCGGGCGGAAATTAAACAAACGTATCACGGGATTCAGCGAACTAAAGTGGGGTTCGGTTGGGATTGGCTACACGCTCGTGATCGGAAGCTCGCTGTTCATCTACTTCTCGCATCATAGCGCCCTGGCAGATCCCTTCGATGTCGCGCAAGTGTATGTGCTGCTGAATTACCTCGACCGTATATTTCAGGCTATCGGATCCTTCACGGCTTACTACAGCGGGATGTTGGAATCTTCTACAGCGTATGAAGACGCCACTAGTATTCTTGGTGACCGCAAGGCGCTGCCTGCTCCTTCCCGCTCTGGACGCTTGGCCGATAATTGGAAGAGCCTGCAAATTAAGGATTTGAGCTTCAACTACTCGCGCAAAGGCAATGAGGGGATCGAAGCGTTTCAACTTGCGATTCCGCACGGAGCGAAGATTGCCTTGGTTGGACCGAGTGGCGGCGGTAAATCAACGTTGCTGAAGATCATGGGTGGTCTTTTGATACCCGAACGCTGCGATATCATTGTTGATGGCAAAGAGAAACTTTCCCTTGATGAGCTTTCCTCGCAGGTACTAATTGTTCCGCAGGAACCCGAAATCTTCTCTGAAACGGCGCGCTACAATCTCACGATGGGTGAGACTTTTTCTCCTCAGGAGATGAGCTTCTTTGTTTCTCTTTGCAAGATTGAAGACGTGCTGGCCAAACTTCCGCAAGGTTGGGATTCCTACCTAGCCGAGAGTGGAATGAATCTGTCCGTCGGGGAGAAACAGCGTGTGGCGCTAGCGCGCGGATTGTTACGCGCCAAGAATCGATCTTTGATTCTGCTCGACGAGCCGACGTCGAGTCTTGATCCGATGACTGAAAAGCAGATTTTCTACGCGCTGCTGCATCACTTTACCGACCGCACGATTATTACTGCCTGCCATCGCTTAGCGCTCGTTCCGCTTTTCGACACCATCGTATTTATCCGTCGCGGAAAGGTGGAAGAAGTGGGCTCGTTCGCGCAGCTGCTTGAGAAAAAAGGCCTATTCTATGCGGCTTGGAAGGATTACGAAGAGAAGGTTTTCAGCGGCGCTGAAGCTTAGTGCTCGCATTGCGCGGCAGCAACTTTATCCTGACTATTTCTACCGATTCTGAGCACTTCGACCAGCCTGTTTTGCAATGCTGAGGCCTGTGGGTCGAGCGTAAGAAGCGCTGCTATGGCTGTCGCAGGTAGGTGTTCTTCGCTCAGCGCGCGCGCCTTGCGACTCTTTAGAATCTCTTCGGCTTGAGAAAGGTAAATCTCCGGATGTTGCTCCGTTCTGAGAAGGGCGACTAGAGCTTGATATCGAGTTTCCAAATCTTTCTGTCCGAGCAAGTCGGTGAGCGTCGCGGTAAATGACGAGCTCTTGGCACCAACGACACCCATGAGCCGAATTACAGCGGGCTTTTGAATTGCCGTTGCGCGTTTCTCCATTTGAGTAAGAGCTTCAACCGCCGCTGGAACAGCTGTGCAGCCAAGCGGGGCAAGCTGATCGGTGGTACCGTTCTCGAGTGCCGCGGCGAAAAGATCGCTCCAAAATTGAGCATTGTTGTTGCTGCGTGCCAGGGCGGCTAGAATTTTTTTCCGCCGTGTCGTGGAAGTCTCCTTTGCTGCGGCAAGGTCACGTACCGTCGCGAGTAGTCCATCGTTGCCATTATCGAGCGCGATTTTCAGAGTACTCGTAAAGATGTCGTCGTCGGTCGATGCGAGGAGCGGAGCGAGCGCATCTGATGAGAGTTTTAGCTTGTCACGCAAAATCGGGCTTTGGAACGCGTTGAGGATGCAGGTCGGGTTTTGGGCATCAAAATGAGCAGCCACTTTTTCTGAGACCTTGGCCAGGAGCGCGCTGTCCTCAGAGCTCCAGCCGATTGCGTGACAAGCTGCCGAGGATCCCTTCGCTAGGCAGCTGTCTGCTTTATCCGAGAGTACTTTTTTAACTTTGGGGTTCTTTTGATCGAGCGCAGAAATAAAGTAGCTGACGGTATCGCAGGGCTGCTCAGGAATCGCCAGCAGAGCGGCATTCTGAGACGCGCTCGTCGCAGCGCCAGCGTAGTTTAGGGCCAGCGCGACATAGGCAGCGGCTTTCGGGGGCGTGGCGGCTAAAAGAGAGCGCAAATCACTGCGCAGATCCTTTGCAACGGGCTTAATCGCTCTAAATACATCCATGCGAACGGCTTGATCCGAATCGCTGAGAAAGGGCACGAAGGGGCGCAGCTTCTTGGCGTCATCGAGATTCATGCTCGCCAGCGCGAATGAAGCTCTGCGTCGAGCTGGGACATTCTTTCCCTTGAGCATTTCCAAGGCTAAGTCACGCCCCGGATTTCCAAGGGTAACTAGCGCGATTACTGCTGTGTCGTCCTGCAGGCCATTGGTGGTTGGAAGAGGTGTCTGTAAAGCAGCTCTCAAAATGGCATCTATGCGTGGATTATGTCTGCCCGCGAGCAGCGGCAGAAATATTTTAAATCTTTCCATCTCGCGGGGATCGGCAGGTTGTAGATCTTCAAGCAAGATATTCAGCCAATCAGAGCCGGAAATTGAGTCAGCAGAAAGGGGACAGCTTTCTTCTTCAAGAAAATTGGCAGTCAGTGTTCGAGAAGCTTCAAGCGCCTGACGTTGAATGTCTGCAACGGAGGAATTAGTCAGATCTCGAATGTAGCGCGCAGTGCGAGCATTTGGGCAGCGCACATGGCTCAAAATATCAGCGGCCACGTGACTGTGTTGGGCAAGAAACTCAGCGTTTCCAAGCAGGCTGTTTTGTATTTCTTGGCCGGAGGGGCTTAACCAGCGTAGCAGGGCAATTAATGCGATTCGGTCTTTGTTCTCCGAGTTTGAGACGTGTTCCCACAGTACTGGAAGCGAGGGGGCAAGCGAGTAGAAAGCCAACACATTGTCGCCAAGCACGTCCTGATGTTGGATGGCCGCCATGATCGTATTCTTAGGCGCTTCGCCGTCGATGGACGAGCCGATTTCGAATACGGCGGCGTCAGTGAGCATAATAAAGTCGTCTGCAGCGGTCGGTTCAGATGCCGCTTCAAGAATTTCCGGCAGCGCGGCAGCGGCCAGATCTTTTGCTTTAGCCAGCAATTGGAGCGCGCAGCGTTTCGCATCAAGTTCGCGATCTGGACTAAAACTGCGCCAAATATTCCCCATATCAACTTCAGTGCCGGGAACGGCCGGGCCGAGTTTTGCAGGCAAAGCAGCTAGTGGATCGATCTTCAGCTTCAATACTTCGCGAAAGAAGGGGATGAGCGCCTGCTTTTCAGCGCCGCTCAACTTTTCAAAGCTGGAAAGCGAAGCAGGGCAGTCTCTAAAGATAGTGTCCTTTAGATCCGAGTCAGCTTGACTTACAGACACGGGAGCCAAGAAAACTAAGGTGCCAAGTATGATGCGGCGCGCGAGAGGGGATTTCATGCGCCCCCCTTTTCAGTATGCCAGGTGCCGTCGCCGTGCAGTTCAAGCACGCTCTCATGGTAACGCTGTAAATTTGAACGGTACCCGACACTGACGATTATTTTGGCAAACTGCCGGATCTGATCGTAAATCTTTTGTTCGCCCTTTTCATCGATAGCGGTCGTTGCTTCATCAAGGAACACATACTTCGGACGCACCAACATCAAGCGGGCTAGGCCGATACGTTGCTGCTCGCCATTTGAGAGGGTTGCTGACCAGTCAACAGTAGCGTCAAAACCACCAACGCGATCGAACATCGATTCAAGATCAACATCTCGCAATACTTTCAGCAGTTCAGCGCTGGTAAAGCCGCTGCGCGTCTCGGTGTAAAGGAGCTGGCTGCGAAGTGAGCCTATGACCAAGTACGGGCGCTGCGGAACATACATGCTTTCTAAAAACGGCGGGCGAATCACACGACCGGACGAGGCATCCCAAAGGCCGGATAGTACGCGCAAGACAGAGCTCTTGCCGCATCCGCTGGGGCCGCAAATAAGCAGTCCGCCGCTTGGTACTTCAATACTTAAGTCGCTTACCAAAGTACGAGAGGTGTCAGGGGTAAGGATCGTGACATGGGAGAGACTGACTTTCTCGCCTTCTTCGGCGCAGGGAGCAGCTTTCGGCGCAGCCGCTTCCTCCAACACTTCGGTGAATACGCCGAGGCGGCGAACAACCGCTGCGTATGCGCTCAGACTTCCGAAGTTTGTGACGATAATCGAGAGAGCATTGAGCACATGGCTGAAGGCGACGGCTGACTGAGTGACAACACCGAACTCAATTTCACCGCGTAAATAAAGCGGAGCAACGACAATAGTCGGAAGAATAATGACCAGATAGTTATATCCAGTCGTGAAAAAATTCACCTTTAAATTACGATGAATAATGCGCAGCATGTTGCGCACGACATCCTTGAGGCGCTGTCGTACGCGTGTCTTCTCTTTCGCTTCGCCGCGGTAAAATGCAATGGACTCGGAATTGTCTCGGACTTTGATCAGTTTATATCGATAGTCTGCTTCTCGGCGCAGCTGTTCGAAGTTTAAGTTAATGAGGGGGCGGCCCAAGAAATAGGTAACTATGGATCCTACCACCGCGTAGCCGATCGCGGTGACGGTCAGCGTCCAAGAAATGGACGAGAGCACTCCGGCAAATGCAAAGAGCGCGATACAAGACTGCAAGGTAATAAGAAACAGAGAAAGAGAAGTACTCGTGAACGAACGAATGTCTTCTTCAATACGTTGATCGGGGTTGTCGACGGTCTTGTACCAGCCCAAGCGGTAGTAAGCTCGGTTGGCAAAATATTTATCGAGGGTGTGCAGGGTAAACCAACGCCGCCACATCAGGGCCAGTCGTTCCTCGGTAAAACGATAGAGAACGGAAAGCGGAATCGCGACGCTGAATGCTAGTAGGTAGTAGTACAAGTTCGTCATGAACTTGTCCTGTTCGCGCAGCGATAACGCCGTCATGAAGTCACGGCCGATATAGCTCATGACGACATCGAAAGCCTTGATGGAAACGGAAAGTGCCAGCAACAGTCCGAGCATCCCGCGCGCTTTCCAAGCGACATCGGAATAAAAGAACGGACTTGCCAGCCTGTAGAGGCGTTTCCAGGCCTTGCGATTAAGGGCGGTCATTTCAAATCTTGAAAAACCAAAGATGAGCGTGCTCATGGGTATACCACTGTCGCGTGTTCCCGAGAACGAGCCGGGGGATCGAATTTTCGAGAAACCTGTAGGTGCCAGGTTCTCCTCTGCGGGGAATCGGGTTAGCATTGCCCGACATGCGCGCACGTTCTTCTCATAGTCGAGCCTTACTCTCTTATGCGATATAAGTATCTGATATTGCTTGCATTTGTTGTTTGCTCGCAGGCCTGGGCTGCGCCAGCGGATTTTGCGGCGAAGATTAAGAAGATTGCGAGCGCCCCCAACCAGGCCATCGCGGTCTCGATAGTCGATCTCGCAAATGGTCAGGAGCTTGCGGGGCTCAATGCGAACGCAACTTTGAAGCCGGCTAGCGTTATGAAGGTTCTAACGAGTGCTGCCGCGCTCGAGGAGCTTGGTGTCGAGTATCGATTCTCGACCGAACTTTTCTATGATCGCCGAAGCGGCGGGCAAATTGAAACGCTGTATATTCGCGGAGGCGCCGATCCCAGCTTAACTCTGGAGAGTCTGTGGCTGGTCGTTCGCAAACTTCGCAAGCTTGGTGTCACGCAGATCAATCGAGTTGTGTTGGACGATTCTCGCTTTATGACCCAGCGTACCCGAGTGGGTCAGCGGGCCTATGAGACAGGCAGCAGCGCCTTAGCGCTAAGCTTTAACAGTATCGCTTTCGATGTGTGTCCAGGCGCTGTCGGCAACGCCGCTCTGGTTTCGGTGGATCCCTGGGAAGCCTCCGTTCAACTGCGCGGCAGCATCAAAACGGTAGCTGGTCGAGGCGGTCAATTTTCAATTGATGAAGTTCAAAGTCCCAGCGGGGGTCTGACCTATTCGATCGGCGGAACATTTGGCGCAGGCCGGTCCTGTGAAACTTTTTATCGCAGCGTCGACGAACCACTGGTCTACTTTGGCTCCGTATTTCGCGGCTTTTGTGCAGATTTAGGCATTAAGGTTCTCTCGGCTCCGGTCAGTGGAAGCACTCCGGAAGGCGCGAAGTTCCTTGCGCGACATCAGTCCAAGGCCCTGAGCCTGGTCCTAGAAGACATGAATCACTTCAGTACCAATTTCATAGCAGAGCAGGTGCTATACGCCTTGGGGCAGGGCAGCGATGGATCGTTCGATCGGCAGCGCGGGTTGGAAAGAATTCGAAAATATTTGATCGAATCAGGCGTCCCAAAAGAAGACTTTACTCTTTTTGACGGCTCCGGCTTAAGTCATGATAACCGTCTCACGGCTGCCGCCATTACGAAGGTTTTGCGTCGAGCCGTGTTGAACAATCATTCGGGTGTGGAGTTTGAAAAGTCGCTATCAGTCGGCGGTGAGAACGGCACCCTTAAGGACAGAAACTTTGGAGATGGGGTGGTGTTGCGCGGAAAGACTGGTACCTTGGATGGAGTAAGCACCCTGGCTGGCGTCGTGGAGACGCGCTCGGGAAGAAAAGTCGCCTTTGCTATTCTTCAGAATGGGAAACTTGGCAAAGACGCCGCCGCCGCGATTGAAGAGAAGATTGTCACAGAACTTTATCACTCATTGTGATCATGCACCGACTGTTAAGAATTATCCTGAGCGTATTCCTGGTGTGCGGACTGTTCGCACCCATTGCCGAGGCAGGTCCTGTTCAGCGGCGTACGCATCCCGATTTCACGGTTCCTCCGAAACTCCGTCCCCGCGTAAATTTCTGGATTGATGTTTTCACGCGCTACGGAAAGACGCAGATGATCGTGCATCATCGCGAATACCCGCAGATCCGATTCGGCATTATTGACGTCACTGCCCAAGCTGCCGGGCTCGATGACGATGACATCGCCAAGCTGAAAAAGACACGCTCGGATCAAGTCACCCAGTCTCTGCAAGCGCTCTTTCGCCGCTTAGCGGCAGGTGGATCGCCCCAAAACGATTTCGAACAATCGGTAGTCGATCAAATGGCATTCCTGGGGCCCGGCGTCTCCAAATATCAGGACATGATCGATAAGGATCTCATTCGCACACAAAGTGGTATCCGTGAGAAGTATGCGGAAGCGGTCAGACGTTCGGGACGCTATTTGCCCATCATGCAGGATATTTTCCGCGATCGCGGACTGCCGGTCGAGTTGACCCGCCTTCCGTTTATTGAGTCTTCTTTTGATTACAAGGCCTACAGTTCAGTTGGCGCAGCCGGCATTTGGCAGTTCATGCGCAAGACCGGCATGCTTTACATGAAGGTGAATAACACCGTCGACGAACGGCGCGATCCGATAGAAGCGACCAAAGGCGCAGCAAGATACCTTTCAGAGGCATACAGCAAGCTTGGTAATTGGCCCCTAGCCATCACCTCCTATAATCACGGAGTTTACGGCGTCAGTAAGAAAGTGCGTGAAGCCGGAACTTCGAATCTCGCCGATATCATCGAAGATCCGAATAATCGCGCCTTTGGATTTGCATCTACAAACTTTTTCCCTGAGTTCCTTGCTGCACTGGAAGTCTTCGACGATTACGAACGTTACTTCCCGGGTCTAAAACTTGAGCCGCCACTTGATTTGACCGAGGTGCAGATTAACTCTCCAACCTCAGTCCACTACATTAGCCGGAAGTTGAACGTGAGCATCGATGATCTGCGCGCGGTCAACTACGCAGTTTCTGATAAAGTGTGGGCAGGACGTGCGTCGCTTCCTTCGGGCTATTCGTTGAAGGTTCCCACCTCAACGGGGGTTAGCTCTTCGAACCTCACTCTTGCGGAGCACGTTGTGCCTCCCTCAGTTAAAGCTTCAAGCTCGGTTTACAGCGGCACAGTGTATCGAGTTCGTAAGGGTGATACCCTCGGGAGTATTGCAAAGAGATATCGCGTATCTGTGGCGACCCTCAAGCAGACCAATAATTTAAAAAGCGATGTGGTTTCTGTCGGTCAGTCCCTTCTGATTAAGCAGAATATCGAATCCGCAATTGTGAAGTCAGAAGCAGAAGCTTCTCCGCAGCCCAAGCGCAGAACCTATAAAGTCCAAAAAGGCGACAATCTTTGGCTAATCGCTAAGAAGCTGGGGAAAAATGTTGCTGACATTAAGCACGTCAACGGGATGAAGAAGAACAATCTGCGAGAAGGACAGGTTCTTAAGATTCCTTAGTTTAAAACCCGTTTATCCCAAAGCCGCCGTCCACGCTGATGCACTGTCCGGTCACATAGGACGAGGCTGGCATCGCCAAGAAGGCAGCCGCGGAAGCCACTTCTTCTGGCTCAGCAATTCTAGCCATCGGGGTACGAGCAATCACTGCATTAAAAAATTCCTGATTCTCCAAAACCTTGGCTACGAGATCAGTGCGCGTATACCAAGGCGCGACCGCATTTACACGAATTTTATCCGCTGCCCACTCCACCGCCAGATTCTTGGTCAAATGTATCAGGGCCGCTTTCGTCATTCCGTACGGCGCGCCGGTTCGGAGGTGAGTTAATCCAGCAACGGAGACTATATTGATAAGTGACGCCCCATGAGGCGAAGCTTTGAGAAGGGGATAGGCCAACAGACTACAAGCCAAAGCGGACTCGAGATTAGTGGCAAAGATGCTCTCGATCTCATGAGCGGAATATTCAACCAATCTTTTCCGGATATTAGTGCCCACGTTATTCACTAATATGTCGAGTTCGCTCCAGTGTTGCCTAATCTGCTCGAAAAGCTTTGCGCGTCCTTCCTCGCTGCCCACATCCGCAGCGCAATAGT
>JAFLCA010000117.1 GCA_017302875.1 Deltaproteobacteria bacterium | reverse complement strand
CTCAAGGAGCTTTGCCCATCCTTTCCCGCGCATGACACCTTGTTGTTAGAAAACTTTCCGCCCAGCATCGGTGGTTCAACTCCGCTCATCGCCTTTCAAGATACTCAATATGCTCCGCGTCTACTCTGCCCAGGGCTTCTGAAAGATCCCAACTTCGCAGGAGATGTCGGCGGAACCCTCGCTCCAGGAGGAACCTTCTTGGGCGTGCGGCGCATGATATGGGGCGAAGGCAGCTTTTCCTTTAGAAAAGACTCCAAGCCACTCTTCGTAAAGTTCAATTCTCTCAATGGCGATCGTTTCAGTTACTCAGTCATCGAGCCACCCTCGCCGCAATATGAAGTCACCTCCGTGCATAGAGAATCTTCCAAAGTTCATTCAGAAAAAATGCCGCTAAGTGCCAAGCAACTAAGTGATGGCGTGGAACTAACCGTCGAAACTCCCGACGTCGCTCCGGGTGCCTACCTCGCAGCCCTAGTTCATTATTATGCGAAGGGTAAGAGGATTTCATGGAACGAATCTGAGGGCGAGAACCCTCTCTATGTGCACCCAATACTTTTGAGCCCCGCAACTAACGACACTGAGCGGATAAGCCTAACGGTGCACTTGAAGAGCTTCCCTCCAGCCGAGCATATCGAGTTAACCCTCTACGAAGTTCGAGACAGTGGCGCTCCAAGAAGATTGGAGACCGTGAAAGCGCCGATTCTCACTGGTGGTCAAGCTTAGGCTTCGTGCCCACAGCCTCGACAACACCGACTTGGACTCTGTTGAATTTGAATCGCCCCACCATACGGATGAGCTCGTAAGAGCTCCCCGAGTTTTAGCTTGGACTAGCCAGCATGATTCTCTATAGTAGATCCAAGTCAGGCTACACAGAGTCTAACGATCCGCTTGGCTTTGGAGACCGCGATGAACACCCCTCAACCCTCTGTTCCGTCACCGGAATTGATACGTCTAACCCATCTTATTTATGGACTTCATGCCCTAAGCGTTGGCGCAGGAATCATCGGTGCAGCAACCGTCGTCGGAATGATGGTAACCGGCTGGCCCTCAATCATTGCAGTTGTTCTAAACTACATCAAACGAAGCGAGGCTAACGGCACATGGCTTGAGTCGCACTTCCGCTGGCAAATTCGGACATTCTGGTTCGCCTTCTTGTGGGCAGTCATATCCGTGATATTAATAATCACCGTAATCGGAATGATCGTAGGCATCCCGCTCATGTTTGTCGTAGGAATTTGGGTCATCTACCGCGTAGCACGCGGATGGATGAAGCTTTCAGCGAATGAGGCGATGCCGATTTGAGCAGCAGCCGATAAGCCTATTCACAGCTTGGGAACCTTCCGCTATCGCCGCACCTCTACCTGCGGATAGTCTTCAACGTACGTCTCACCAAGTACGCCTATGTAGGTGACTCTTCGTTTCTCAAAATCGACTTCGTAACTGACAACCCCGGCTTCCCATGTGGACTTTAAAAACTCAGGGAAAGTACTCTCCCCCGCTTGATCACGTCTGATCGCCCGAACTAAGTCCGCCTCACTAAATTTCGGAATATCAGAAATCTCAGAAACAAGAGGCACTCCCGGCATGACTACAGTTCCGTAGGTTGTATGAAAGAAACTCTGACATGCGGGCAAGGACCAAACATTCCTTGTCACACCGGCGAGCCGGAGAGTCTCAGCGAGAAACGGAAATCCACCAACTTTCGGCCGGTTACTCATCGCATAGCGCTGTGCGTCCATTAAATTTTCAATCGCTTTGCTCATATGACTCCTATATTTGACTGAGCGAAATCCTAGACATCTTTTCAGATTGCAGCTACCCGGCATGAAGATAGGCGGGGCCCCCACTTCCAACACTACGACATTTTTAGAATTGCGCCCAAAATCATCGCAAGATAGATTACTCGCGAATGAGCTTGAACTGCTTAACATCAGTAAAATTCTGCGCCCCTAATGCCCGTAATGATGAGGACGGATTCCTCTTGCTGGCTATTTCCGCTTTTTTTTTCTCGGCTTCCTAGCTCAATGGCAAGATGACACGTGGTGGCTCCTTAGAACGGGAGCTGAAATCGTGCGTCAGGGTAGTCTTCCTCAATTTGATACCCTAAGCCTCGCTTCCGACCCTTCTATCCCAATTCAGCTCCACGAGTGGCTTCCGGCCATAATCACATACGTACTATTCACCATTGGAGGGCACGCTGCGGTCCAGCTTTTTTATGGTGTGTGTGTTGGATGTACCGGTGCATTGCTTGCGTTTTGCATTCCAGGTTCAGCCAAAGCGCGGGCTTATATACTACTCTCGATCTTGCCATTATTTACACTAACCTTGTCCGCTCGCCCCCATCTGCTGGGATATTTTTTTCTCGCCCTGTTGTTGGGCGCCCTCCAACAGAGGCGTCTACTCCTTCTCCCTCTAATTCTATTCGTATGGGCCCAATGTCATGCGAGCGTTATCCTTGGGCTGGCCCTGGCTGCTGTGTATCTTGCCCTGCTTTCGCTCGTGGAGCGGACACGAACGAAACTTAACGCGGCAATACTTATTTCATGCGCAGCAACAATTACCATTAATCCTATGGGATGGGACTTGTTTCCATTTGTATTTCGTTCGACGGAGCGCCTCTATCAGCTTCCATTGGAGGAATGGGCCCCCCTTTCTTGGCCTAGCGCACTTGGAATATACATCTCAATTCTTTTCTTGGCCCTCATTGTGGCAGTGTCACTAAGATTTAAATCTTTACTCAAGAACGTCGATAGTCTGGCCTGTCTGCTGCTTTGCAGCGTCTTTTCCTTCGAAGCCCTCAATCATGCTCGCTACTTTTCAATTTGGGCCATATTCTTTGCCGTGACACTTGGATACGCGCTCACTGATGGGGTGCCTACGCGAATAGACCTGAATATCGACCGACGGCTGAAGTATTTATTCTCAGCGCTGCTTCCATTCTATTTCATTTGTGTATGCACATTTTTCGGAGCGCGATTGGGGTGGTATCCGCTTGATAGCATCGGAATCAAAGAATTACGCGAGGCACCGGCTCCGCGCTTTACAACCTACAACACTGGCGGATTCAACTTGTGGTTCGATCAAAAAACGAAATCATTTATAGATAGCCGGCAAGATCCTTTTCGAATCGACGTATTGATGGAAGCGATCTCAGCCCAATTAAGCGGCGATCTACAACCACTTTTTCTAAGATGGGGCTTTGTATCGGCCTTAGTTGAAAGCCGCTCTCAATCTCATCAGTTTCTTACAAAGTCAGGCTGGATAGAACGTTGGAAAAACGATCAGCTAGCGATACTCGTCAGGCCCTCCGGAGATAATGCGGGAGCGCCTTAAAAGTTAAGGCAGCGAGTGTCTGAAACTTATTCTAGTCGCCGTGCTCAGAAAGAACTCCGGGTACTAAATCTGATCCTGATCTTCCCCCATTTGTCGCATTTTGCGCCGACCACTTTGAAACTGTAATAACGGAACTTCTCAACGCGACACGAGTGTGGATGAAAACGCCGATCACTCTCAATTAAATGCACCCCTCAAGTAGTTCCTCGGGGTAGCCCTCCTGTCGAAGAATCGTTCGCGCCTCGGAGGGGGCGAACCCAACTTTTAGTTCGCGGGTAAATACGAGCTGGCCTTTTTCGTCATGACGATAGTTTAGAAATTTCGGCAAGAATGGTGCGCCTGATGAAATTATAGTCTGTAAGGCAGCGGCGTTATGTGAGCTAAGGCTCAGATAGTGTCCGCGCTCCATTATTTCGAGAGCCAAGGCCGGAGCAAAAAGGGCTTGGTCTGCAGCTGTCATTGTTGAGAAGGCTTCGTCGACGAGGACTAAATAATTCTTATCGGATCCAATCATCGGCCAGATAGATGACCAAATCTTCAATTCATTGCCCGCAGATCCAAGTGTCGCTTCAGTTTTTGTGGTAATGCGATCCACAAAGATCACTCCATCAAGTTCTGGAAGCACAATTCTCTTTGCTGGCGCGACTCCTAATTGAGCGGCACAGCTCAGTGCACGTGCGACGATTCGTAATCGATGAGTTTTTCCGGATTTATTTGGCCCATTAATACCCTCTCCCCTTTCCTCGTCGGAGAATACTAAGGATTGAGAAATCTCAGGTTCTCGATTCATCGAAGAAAGAAGGCTATGCGCTTCTTCTACTATTAACTCACCTCTGGTCGATGACTCCACGATGCAAAGATTTCCGGATTTGATTCCAAGCCCCACTGATAGTATTGAGGCTACCTCGTCGATTATAGCGTTAAGCTCTCTGCGCGGTTGCTCTCCCAGCAGAAACAAACCGCGCGCCTCACGCTGGAAGGCTTGGTTGACCGACGAGAATACATCCGAGGGCCAGGTGACTGAAGGTTCAGGCTGCTCGGGCGCTGGGGTCTCTTCCAGATCCTCACCGTCGTCATTCTCCGCATCATCAAGGTAGCGCGACAATCTATCATCGGGCTCGTTTGCCCGAGAGCCCTCTAACTTCACACGAATCGCTTCACTCTCTTCGATGATTGGCTTTATCTCTTCGGCTACGGCCCGAATCTTGGCTAAGAAGGGATGATTCAACACGCTTGTCCTCGCGTATTCGAGCGCCTGAGTTTTCTGTGTGGATTTATCCGCACCTTCGTCCCAGATTTTTCGCCACGCCGCCGAATCAATGCCGGCCTGATCTAGGAAAGAATTAATTCGATATCGTTCTTCGGGGTGAACGGCGATCGCCTCAGAGAGAGCACTTAACTCCAGCACTGCTTCAGCGCTCATTGGTCTTGGACCAAATAACGCAGCAAGTCCTGATTTCGGCTTGGGCGCTTCGCCGAATCGATCTGAGACAAGTTTTTTAAGTTGACTATTCAATTCCTCGAGGCGCTTCCAAGTTGGAGCATAGTGATCTTCAAATAATTGTCCGCACGCGCGCACAATTTGCTGTGTGGAGTGAAGTTTCATCCGCTGCAAAATAGGCGCAAGTCCAGTTGAATCTTCCTGCGCAGCAAGACTGTGTGCCTGGGTCACTTCATCCGATGTAAGAAATAATGCGGCAGTGGAAGAGTAACGGCTCCAATAGGCGAGCGGATCTTTTATGGCAATTGCTGCTGGATCGCCAAGTTCACCGAGAGTCACCTCTGCGACGGAAGGCCCCAGGGGAATTCCAAATCGTGTCAGCGCACCGTCCAGCACGGCGCCCAGTGCCTGCAGATGCGGCGCGCGTGCTTGGCTGAGCCATTGCGAAAGCTCCCAGAAATCTTGTGAGTCCTGAACTAACTGACGAAGTGGCCAATCAATATAAAGTGCGCTTGCGAACCAATGATTTCCCTGAGAAGCGGATCGTTCAGCCAAGAACGGCAAAATACGATCGGTAACGGGTGAAAAATCCGTCCTATATGCATCAAGTGGAGCAAAGATATGACCAGCGTCATCATCGCTGAGCTTCTTAACCCAATCAGCTGCGCGATCTAAAAGGGCTGCGCAGGTAGGGTTCGCCTCTGCACTGCCGATTCCCAAATCCTGAAAGTGTCTAGGATCAAGGAATTTCGACGCAGGCGTGTTATTGAGGAGCAATCCCCGAAGATGGTTACAAAAACGATCTAATGTGCCTAATGTCTCGCGTTCTTCCCTTCCGGCGTCGGGGGATAGTTGGCAGCGCTGAAGCAACGTAGCAATTGAATTTTGTTCGAAGCCCTCAATCTTCAGCGCATCAAGGGTCGTCTGCAGCTCTGGAGTCACCGATGGAATATGCGGGACATGCTCGACACGAGAACATAACACCGATTCGTCAATAGTCAGCTCACGGTGTACTGCACGGTACTGCTCCAGACGTTTTAGTGCGGGCCGCGAACCGAAAGAATCAAGCAGGGAGGACTGGGATGGGTTATCCAAAATCTCCGGGCTAATTTGCGCCCCCCTTTCCAAAGCCCGCACGTAGTTGCGTGCTCGTCCAGCGCTGCACGGATCTTTAAACAGATCTCCGTGCCCCATTGTATCTGCAATTTTGCGCAGCACCGTGAGCGTAGCTTCATCGAGGATCTTTTCATTCAAGCTCGTGACAAGAGCGACGACCTCGGCAGGTGTTCGATCTAGGAGCCAATTTTCAGCAGCGATCCCTGCTTCTCGCGCTGCCGCTAAGCCGTCTAGAATGTTCTGATGTTCGAACTTATCTGCGAGTAAGGCTTTTTGAAGTTCCACATAACGAATTACCGTGGAAAGCTTTTCAGGCAATGGCGAATTTTTGTCTTCCTTGAATGTTGGATGAACAAATCGATTGAATTCCCTTAAGCCCAGCACATGGGTATGAACTTGCTCGGCGTGCTCCCCCATACGGGCAATGCTGACAGTATGATCGTGCAGCCGCTCCAGCTCTGGGGCTGCTACGAGCTCACGCCAAAGTTCCTGTCGCGCCGAGCGCTCTTGTGGGGTGACTTTCGAACGCTCAAGAATCATCCTATCAAGCTGACTGAAGGTGGTGCTTCCTTTGGCAAGGTGCTCCCACATACTAGATTCACGAAACAGGTCCTCGGCCATTTCGCCCCACGCGCCGCCTGCCCGACGCATCGAAGAATCAAAAGAAAATACTTGTAGGAAGTGGCTTCGATCTGCCAGCGGATCGAACCAATCCCGACGTGGATTGGCGTTTCGATTAAAAATTGGGGTGAATTTGTCAGACTGCTGTGGCTGAGTTGTCGGGACAGGCTCCGTATTGGCCCGTGGCGCTGGCGGATGCCACTCAAGCTGCCCAGCTGCAATTGCCTTTGCTCTGTCAACAACATCTGGCAAGAGATTAGTAGACACTGCGCTCGCCACACCATCAGAACCGCGCGCTCCCTCGGTCAGATTATAGGTGTAGGTGATCTTTCCGTCCGGCTCGACAGTGGATGAGAAGTGATACACTTTGTAGCCAGGCATAGACTCTGCCCGTGCAGTAAAATCCTGGCTATGCGTGGCAAGTAAAAGCTTCCCATTCTTTTTGATTATGTAGTGGCCGAGACCAAATAGGATACTGGCCTGTTCACCGGGAGAAGTCGTGGAAAGTGGTTCGTCCACCCCCACAAAGGGCTTCTCGCCATAGGTCTTGTAGGCTTCAGTATGGGTATGTCCCTCTGCCGTCAGAGCGCTGCGGCCTTCTCCGAAGTCAGAGCGTGCACGATCAATCAAGGCGAAGGAGTCATATACTTGTAAGTTGCCCGACTGCACTGTGGTGAAGCCACAACTTTGCGCAAGCACCTGAATGAAGAAATTCTGGTGTACACCAGAAACGCTTTTGCCTGATTTATTGCTGCCAGAAAATGCGACGACAGGCACGGCCGAAGGTGAATTGTTTGGGTGCGTACTAGTTTCCGGATAAAAAATGTTCCAACCGGCGCTATAGGCTTCAGGCACAGTGGGATCAAAAGTTACCTTCCCTAATTTTCCTTCAGCCACCAGACGCGCGGCAGTAGTTAGAAACAGCAGCCTTTCTAGGGATCTCTGAATTGAAGTTGCGATGCTTCTCGCCTCTTCGCAGTCGATCCCTTTTATTAAGGTCGACCCAGCAAATATTCCATTACCGTCGCGCTTATACTCAGCAGGTTCTAGAATTTTTTCTTTGGGATACTTCTCGATTGCTGCTATTAACTCTCGAAGTTCCCGTACAAGTGAAGTCAAAGCTTTCGATTCTGGTGCGGACTCCAAGATCCCTAGCGCGCTTTCAATCGATTTCGCGCCACTGGGAATTAGGTTAAGCCCTTCCTCCACACATTCTTTTGCGGCTCTATACGATTCACTCTCTGAGGGCTTCCAGCGGGTAAAGGCATAAAGCGCCTCGACCTCAGGATGCTCATCCACGATACAGAAGAGCGTATTAAGTCCACTTGGTGCATCGAGAGCCCCAACAAGAGTGGCGGTCAGGGAAGAGAGATCGGGAAGCTGACTAAGCTCCCCAACAATGCGCTGCCGCTCGGCGATAATTTCCGGATCCTTAACTGGGGTAAAAAAAAGTTGGACAATACTTTTTGCCGCGTAGGCATCATCGGGACAAATACCTCTTAGACAATCTGGTACCCGAAACTCCCAATGGGGATAGATGTCATCGGAGCGAATGAGGCACGGTGCTGCGCCGCGCCGATCAAAGAGCTGATCGAAGGTAATACCTGTGGATTGGGACGGCTCGGGTGGAGTGTTCTGAGGCGTGAGAAGGCTCTCAAATTCGAGGCCTTCCGGGTCTCCTCCGCAATCTTCAGGAAACTGGGGACTTAAATACTGCACAGGCACGCCTCTACTAGCAAAACTACAGCCCCGAACCTAGCGTAAATGGTTAAGATAATAAAGTTTGAAGGAGGTTTTCGCGGCTCTTTCCACGGCCACAGAAACGCAGCTCTAGGTTTGAGTTAGCTGGTAACTGCCTGAAGCGCTGAGAGCTATTGTTGCCGTCTATGCGGGGCTAGTCCAGGAATGTCTCTGCAGGCTTCAATTCGAGAGTCCCGTTGCCACGAAATATTCGATATCATCGAAACATGAAAATCTTGTCGAATGTTATTCTGCTTGCTGTCATTTTGCTTCCAATTCAAATCTCTAACTGCCTTGCCCAAGGCGCAGTGACACTTTTTAATGGCGTGTCGTTCACCTACTATCAGATCGATCTTGAATCGACGAAACTGGTGCTTCTATCCAAAGATGATAACGGTGTGCGGCTGCGCAATGCTGGAGAATTAGAGCTCAGAGCCAAGAGATCCGGGAAATCTCTAAAATTTGCGACTAATTCGGGAATCTTCGACTCCCGTTTCAATTCTCTTGGTTTGCATGTCGAGGCCGGCAAACAGATTACCTCGCTCAATACCGGTGAAGGAGACGGGAACTTCTACCTAAAACCCAATGGAGTCTTCTATGTTAAGGGCTCACAAGCATCAGTAGTGCCGACTGAAAAGTTCGATAACGGCCTAACCGTGGATTATGCCACCCAATCTGGGCCCTTACTGCTTGATCAGGGCATCATTAACTCGAAATTTAATCCTAATTCAGTAAATAAATTAATTCGAAGTGGCGTAGGCGTTAAGCTTGGATCAATAGTAATTTTTGCAATCTCAGATGATCCGGTAACGTTCTACGAGTTTGCTACTTTCTTTCGCGATCACCTCAAATGCCGCTCGGCTCTGTATCTGGATGGCGTAATCTCCAAAATGTACGCAGCAGATTTGAATCGACTTCAGAAGTCAGGTGATTTCGCCGCTATGTTCGTTGTCTTTGGCGACGGAAATGTTGGTGAGTGAGGACGGCGCTCTAATCACCGAAATGGCGAAGTTGGAATCGGCGGCGACTTCGCTATTCAATGATACAGGGTAGCTCATTTCAAACCTGCTCCTCTTAACTTTCGTTCCCGATTAGACCAATATCGCTTGAGCGAGGCTACTCCCTCCTAAACGTCTTAACTGTGAAGTATCCAAAAGCAATGAAAGCTACTAGCAACGCCCCCTGAGTTAGGACAAACGGGGGCTCCGATTGCTGCGGAGCTAGAGCATGAAGGGCAGGCATTCTCTGAAAAAGCTGCACGATAAGAACAAATACGTTCAAGTAAAGGGCAGAAAGTGCGCCGATTAAAAAGACACTGCGCCAAATTCCGGAAAGATGCTTACCATAAAACGCAAAGCCCGCACCTCCTAACAATACCAACGAAATAGCTCCAACGATAATTGCTGGAGTCACGCTGGTAATTGGGAAGAAGAATCCGGTAAAGCTCGTGAGAAAAGTCAGCACGAAAAACCAGAAGAGCCAGGTTCTAAAAATCTGATTCTGCAGAAGGCCTGCCAGAACTCCAATACCAGCAGCAATTCCTCCCAAACTTAGAAGTATGTGCACTAAGGTAAAGTAATTGAGCCCCACAGAATTAAGACCTTGCAAATTCCAACAGGTCGGAATTTAGCTGCTCTTTGCTGGTGTCACCTAAGCTATGTGTGCCTCGGGGATAAACTTTTAAAGTCGCATTCTTGATAATCTTAGCTGCTCGATACGCACTAGCCTCAATCGGCACAATCTGATCGTCATCTCCATGAATTATCAGCGTCGGAACATCAATTCTCTTTAGGTCCTCGGTGAAATCCGTTTCGGAGAAGGCTTTGATGCAGTCATAGGCGTTTTTGTGCCCGGACATCATTCCCTGACTCCACCAAGATTGAATCAAGCCCTGTGAAACCTCGGCATTGGGACGGTTAAAGCCAAAGAAGGGTCCACTCGCGATTTCCAAAAAGAACTGTGCACGATCCTTTAAATAGGCAGCGCGAAAATCGTCGAATACTTTCAGTGGCAATCCGCCCGGATTATCGGCGGTACGAAGCATAATGGGCGGAACTGCCCCTACCAGCACCGCTTTGGCAACACGTGCGGTACCATGCCGACCGAGGTAACGCGCAACTTCCCCACCACCAGTAGAGTGCCCGACCAAAATTGCATCCTTCAAATCAAGGTGGTTTATCAGCTCAGAAAGATCATCGGCATAGGTGTTCATCTCATTACCCTGCCAAGGCTGGCTTGACCGGCCATGCCCACGACGATCGTGTGCTACACAGCGAAAACCATTCGACGCCAGGAAAAACATTTGCGACTCCCACGCGTCCGAACTGAGCGGCCAGCCATGACTAAAAACCACAGGTTGTCCCTTGCCCCAATCCTTATAAAATATTTGGGTACCGTCCTTAGTTGTAATTGTGCTCATATCTCTTTCTCCGATCTCTTTGACTCGCAAATTAAATTCTTGCTTATGCCCTAGCCTAGTTAGCCGACGAGCTAGGCGCCAAATTCCCGAATTGCCTTACAGCTCCACGAGGTTCTCTCAAGTTGGTTGAACTGTACGTGATAAATTCTTACTATGTCTAAGGAGTGCCGCGTCTCTCCCTTACGCCCTGCTCAATAGCACTTCGCTTTGAGCCCGCATTAATGTATTAAAATTCCACGTACCCATCAGCTATTCAAGGAAATTATGCTTTTGCGTCAAATCTTCGATCCCCATCTCGCACAGTATGCATACCTCATTGGCTGTCAGAGAACAGGCGAAGCGCTGATAATTGATCCAGAGCGGGATATCGAACGCTATCACAAAATTGCAAACGAGAATGGCTTACAGATCACAGCAGTGACGGAGACCCATATTCATGCCGATTTCGTAAGTGGCTGCCAAGAATTCGCCGCAGATCCGGATTTACAAGTTTATCTTTCTGCCGAGGGAGGACCTGATTGGCTCTACAACTGGCCAAGAAATCGCCCCAACACCCACTTCGTGAAACATGGCAGCACATTCAATGTCGGAAAAATTAAAATAGAGGTGATAGCCACTCCAGGCCACACGCCGGAGCATATTTGTTTTCTTATTACTGATTGCGGTGCTGGTGCTGATCAACCTATGGCCCTCATCACCGGAGACTTCTTGTTTGTAGGTGGCGTCGGGCGACCAGATCTTTTAGAAACGGCAGCCGGAATCGCCAACGTCATGGAGGCTTCCGCGTACAGCCTTGGTCAGTCGTTACGAACTCGACTTTCCCCTTTTAGTGACTTTCTGCAAATCCTTCCTGGGCACGGCGCGGGCAGTGCCTGCGGTAAGTCACTTGGCGCAGTTCCAATTTCTACTCTGGGGTACGAACGTGCGTTTAATTCTTCCTTCAAGCTCGCGTTGGCTGACCCAGCAGTTTTCGTCAAAGATGTTCTGACAGGACAACCCAATCCCCCACTTTATTTTGCACGAATGAAGCAGGTGAACCGTGATGGCATCGCAGTCACAGGCGGCGCTCCCCTTGCCCCACATATATCAACTAAACAGTTTCGAGAATTTGCTTCAGACTCAACCTTAAGCATTCTCGACACTCGTGAAGATCGGATTGCGTTCGATGCCGCACATGTTCCGCACGCCATTCACGCGCCACTGAACACTCCATTTTTCTTTTCCTCGGCCGGTTCTTACGTTACCCCCAATTCAAAAATTATACTGATTCTCGAAAACCCCGAGGATGCCGATCTTGCAGTTAAGCAATTATACAGAATTGGCCTGGACTCCATCCTTGGCTGGATCACTGTTGAGGAAGCTGCGGAATTAGCAACTGAATCTATTGAACGAATCCACTTTGAGAATTTTGATACGTCTGTCGTAGCAAATGCTGAAATTCTGGATGTTAGAAATACGTCCGAATACGATGCCGACCATTTACCAGGTGCCCGCTCAACACCCTACACTCGACTTGCCGAGCATTTGGACGAACTGCCGCAAAATAGAAGACTCTATGTGCACTGCGCAGCAGGTAGACGAGCTGCCGCCGCCTGCTCATTCCTTAAAGCCAAGGGCTAC
>JAFLCA010000116.1 GCA_017302875.1 Deltaproteobacteria bacterium | reverse complement strand
TTGCGATGTACTCAGCGACTGCCCTCCGGGCTGAAAACTTGAGCACCCGATCCAATTCTTGGATCGCTCCTTCTCTGACGAGCATGTCTGAAAGACTGAAGAGGTCGGACTGAGCAGAGATTGTAATTTCAAGCTTTCGTTTCTCTCCCTCCGTTCCTCGATCCTGAACTTCGACGCTCACTAGTTGAGTAACTTTTGGCATATTCCTATTCCTCTCGTTTGTGGTTTTTAACTTCAGTGTTCACGTCTTCTAGCCAACGGAAATACTCGACCTCGTCAATGAGCACCCGACGTCCCCGCCGGACGATGCAACGATTGAACCCATTCTTATTCGTGAATATCATCCAGCGGATCGCTGCCTCTGTAGGGTCTGGGTGATACTCGTTGAAATGAGCAACGGGAATTAGCCGTCGAATTAGTCCTGCCGGTTGATTACTTTCAGATGCCATCGGTTAAGTCCTCCTTCCAATTCACTCAAAGTCATGAAGACCAAGTGACAGCAGGAAGACTACCTAGAAGGGAAAGAAGAGGGTTCCCGCCGTAGATTCCAAATGAGCGTTGTAATGATTGATGTTAGGGTGCGCGAAGCTTCTCATAAGCGCGCTGAATCTGAATCGAGCGCTCATGCGCAAGGCGCCTTAGCTCGGACCCCAAGTGCTCGACGCGATCTGGATGATAGAGTTGAATCTCTTTCAGATAAGCCGAACGAACGGCATCCGGTGATGAATCGGATGAAAGGCCGAGAATCTGGTGGGGATCCTCCGTAACGGCTTCCACCGAAATTGGTTCCGTCGTTTGCTTGGTGCTCTGTTCCGAGATCAAGACTGATGCGTCTGCCCTGCCATAACTGCGACCCCAACCGATCATTCCTACGGCGAGATAGAGTAATCCTAATCCTATGATTGCAGCGATTGACCAAATCGCCACCAATCCGACTACGGAGTGCGGCCTAGATAATTCGCGCACGAACGAGGAGCCGAATGACCAGAATATGCCGCCCGACATTCCGATAACGCCGAGCGAATAAATGGGGAGCGTTACTCGCGAAAGGGACAAAGCGAATAAGGCGGGAACGGAGAACATCATCCAATCCCAGGCATGGAACGAGAAGGAAAAAAGCGCTGAGAAAATTACGACATCCACGAGTGTCGCGAGGGGCCACCAGCGACGTGAGCAATTCGCATTATTCCTATCGGTGTCATCCCGCACTACGCTCATTCCGTTTAACCAAAAATTTTATTGTTCATCCGCTCCACCACTCCGGCGGTATGCGTCTCAGCTAAGTGCGAGTAACGCTTAACCATCACCAAAGTCTTGTGTCCAAGCACTTCGGCGATTTCCAGAAGTGATGCGCCGTTCATTGCCAAGTACGAAGCGCATGAGTGTCGTAAATCGTGGAACCGGAAATCTGGGATGCCTGCTGCTGCCCGTGCTTCAACCCAAGCTTCACGCAGTGTAACCGGCTTACCAGTCTTTGCGCTGAACTCTCCGGGAAATATCCAGGGCGTGCCAAGCTGCCGCACTTTCGCGTGCTCGCGCATAATCTCAAGTGCAAAACCTCTGAGAGGAATTCTTCGCGTCTCTTTGTTCTTTGTATCCCGAAGTATTATCACCCCACGAGAAAGGTCGATGTCATTCCAGGTCAGATGCCTGACTTCGGCGCTTCGCATTCCTGTAGCGAGGGCCAAGACGACAGACGGATACAGGTGAGCGCATCGACTTGCTTTGCACGTAGCAAGAAGCTTTTCGCGCTCGGCATCGGAAAGGAACCTCACCCTGCCCTTACCTTCCTTCTCCCGCTTCACGCGACGCGCGGCATTGTATTCTACCCACTGCCATTCTCCACAGCACATCTGGAGGACGCACGAGAGGATGGCATGATATCGATTCCAAGTCTGTGGCTTTCGTGGTTCGCCGCCACGAGCATCCTCCGTTAAAAATTTCCCCTTCACCTCACTAATTACTGCGGGACTCACGTCGCTCAAATATCGGTATCCAAGTTTCTCCCTGAACCAATTCAATTGACGCAACTGTTGATCGTAGGATTTCGGCTTCTTCGGTAGCTCTTCGCTGACGTAACGATCAATCGCATCGTTAAGAGTTTTTTTCTTCGCTTCAGTCTGATTTGAGTAGCGACCGCCGCGCATGTTGGATTCAGTATCTTGAATCCAGCGTTTCGCATCTGTGAGTCGTCCGAATGCGTCGTACGCCGGTGCATAGCCCTTACGCCTAACTTCGGCATAGTAAGTTACACTTCCGTCTTTTCCTTTTCGTGTTCGTATGGTTCCCATTTCTGTTCCGCAGCGTCCACGCGAAGCAATCTAACTTCGCACCAGTAGATAAAATCAAATTCAGAACTCACGAGGGTTCGTCGTTCCTTTCCAACCAGCCTTCGAATTACGCACCTGTTGAGGTGTGTTGTAGGCTGTTGAAAGCTATTGCGGAAATTTTACGTAAAATCGGGTTCTGCGGGAAGTAGAGAACTAGGCGCACCAAGATCTGCGGCGCTCAAGTTACTGATTTGATTGGCTAAATATATTTTGGGCTGACGCAATTTTCTGACAATTTGCGAGCCGTTCACAGGATTTTAAGTCCTGTATGTCTACCAATTCCATCATCCCGGCATATGAGGTCAGACAAACTGGAAGAGTATGGTTCATAGCGGGATTCGCGGAAAAAATCAATGTTGCGAGGAACTTAGGTGCGAAATTTTGAGGTCTTGAACGGCCATAATGAGGCAATTAGGATTTAATGCGCAAATTCCCAGAAAAGCGGCCCTGAGGACTGGGAAGAATTGACGGTTCGTCAGAATATCCGCATATTTAGCACTCGATGAATTACCTACACGAGCTAGAAGCAGAGAGCATATACATTCTGAGAGAAGTGGCGGCGCAGTTTGAGCGCCCGGTGCTCCTGTATTCGGTCGGTAAAGACTCCTCTGTGCTTCTGCACCTGATCCGTAAAGCTTTCTATCCCGGGAAGTTTCCCTTCCCCCTATTGCACATTGATACTGGGTACAAATTCCCCGAAATGTATTCGTTTCGCGACAACATGGCTAAGTCGCTTGGTGCAAATTTGCTCGTTCATCGTAACGAAGCAGCAATTGCTGAGAAGGCAAACCCGTTTGACCTGGGCACCTCTCGTTGTTGCGGACTGCTAAAGACTCAAGCGCTCTTAGAGGGACTACAGAAAGGCAACTACGATGCCGCCATCGGTGGCGCTCGTCGTGATGAAGAAAAATCACGCGCGAAAGAGCGGATTTTCTCCTTCCGCGATCGCTTTGGTCAGTGGGACCCGCGCAATCAGCGTCCGGAGCTATGGGGCGTCTATAATGGAAAGATTCGCCCGGGAGAATCTATCCGAGTATTTCCGCTCTCGAATTGGACCGAAGTTGATGTGTGGAAATACATCAAGCAAGAGGAAATTCCGATTGTGCCACTGTACTTTGCTACGAAGCGCAAAGTCGTCGTTCGCGGTGAGCAACTAATTCCGATCTCACAAGGCAGCGCTACCTTGCGCGGAGAAACCGCTCAGGAAGTTATGTGCCGGTTCCGCACGCTCGGGTGCGCCCCCTGCACGGGAGCTGTTCGCTCTTCGGCAACGACAATTGATGAAATAATTGTTGAAATGGAAGAAGCGCGAACCTCCGAGCGTTCAACGCGTATTATCGATCACGACACCGAAGGTTCCATGGAATTGAAAAAGCGCGAGGGCTACTTCTAGTATGAATGCTCTCACCCACATGGGGGAAGAAACCCGCACCATCTTGCGCCTTTCAACTGCAGGCAGCGTCGACGACGGCAAATCAACGCTGATCGGCCGCCTTCTGATGGATTTGCACGCCATCCACGAAGACACCATTGCCTCCGTTGCCAAGACTTCCAAGAAACTTGGTGTAGTTGAAGAGATGTCATTGGCGCTCGTCACGGATGGACTACGGGCCGAGCAAGAGCAAGGCATCACCATCGACGTAGCCTATCGCTATTTCACCTCCAAGAAGCGCCGCTTTATTTTGGCGGACTCGCCGGGACACGAGCAGTACACGCGCAATATGGCGACCGCTGCTTCGACTGCGGATCTGACTATTATTCTCGTAGACGCGACGAAGGGCATTCTCCCGCAAACTAAACGCCATGCCTTTGTCGCTTCACTGATGGGCGTGCCGCGCCTCTTGGTGGCAGTCAACAAAATGGATTTGGTCGGATTTTCCGAATCAACCTTTGAAGCCATTTGCGCCTCCTTCTCAGAGTTTGCCGCAAAGCTTGGCATCCGCGAAGTTCGCTTCATCCCCATTAGCGCGCTGCAGGGTGATAATGTCGTCGAACAGAGCACAAGAATCCCGTGGTATCGTGGCGAAACTATCCTCGAGTATCTTGAGCATGTGTACATCGGCGGCGACCGTAACATGGTCGATTTCAGATTCCCCGTGCAGTGTGTAATTCGCGGCGACGGCGTCTACCGCGGCTACGCTGGACGCATTGCTTCCGGATCGATTCAGGCGGGCGAAGAGATAATGGTACTGCCGTCCCTGCGCCGTTCGAAGGTCAAGAAGATAGAGTATTTTGGTAGCGGCCCCGAGGGCCTGCAGAAAGCGCAGTCCCCACAATCAGTGCTGCTGTGCCTTGAGGACGAGATTGATATAGCTCGCGGAAATGTAATCGTTCGACCGCAGAACGCTCCCCCACTCAAAACGCACTTTGAGGCAATGGTCGTTTGGATGTCGGAAACTCCGCTGGATGCTTCCCGGCAGTACATCGTGCGCCACACCACGGCTGAGGCGAAGGTATATATCGATCAAATTGCCTATCGCATAGACGTTGAAAGTTTGGCAAGAAATTCGACTGAGACTCTAAAGCTAAACGACATCGGACGCATTGCCTTTACTTCAAGTAAACCTCTGGCAATCGATCCCTATCAAAAGAACCGTGCCACGGGTAATTTCATCCTGATTGACGCCGAGACTTTTGCCACCGTCGCCGCAGGAATGGAAATCGAACGCATGCCGGAAGAAATGCGTTCGAAGTTACGTCGCTCTGAGAATTTACATCGTGAAGATGGCCTTATCTCGGACGTTGAACGTCGTGGTCGCACGAAGAGCAAAGCAATGACTGTGTGGCTTAGCGGCTTATCGGGTGCGGGCAAGTCTTCAATTGCCAAGGCGCTGGAGCGCAAGCTTTTCGACTTAGAGATCCCGACCTATCGTCTGGATGGAGACAACCTGCGCGGCGGACTTAATCGCGATCTCGGATTCTCACAGGAAGATAGGTCGGAGAATCTGCGACGCGCTGCCGAAGTCTCAAAGCTTATGAACGAAGCCGGGCTCGTCGTATTGGCCTCCTTTATTACGCCACGCGAAGCCGATCGAGAGGTAATACAGTCTGTGTTGGGACCCGAGAAATTGCTGAGCGTGTATCTCAGTACTCCGCTTAGTGTCTGCGAAGAGCGCGACCCGCATGGATTATACAAGAAGTCTCGCGCTGGGCTTATCCGAGAATTTACAGGCGTCTCGTCGCCGTTTGAAGAGCCGGCCAACCCCGACTTGAGTATCAACACGGCAGATCGCACGATCGAGCAATGCGCAGAAGAAATCGCTGAAGTGCTGCTGCGTCGCGCAAAAGTTTAGAATTTACTAATGTCGAAGATTCTGCAGCCGAGCGCATCACGCGCTTAGCAATGACTTTCCATTCATCGTCGATGGGGTTGGAATTGAGAAGCTCTCCAAAATAGTAGGAGCCAAATCCCAAAGCCCCGGAGCTGGATGAACACAGGGGCGGTTCATCAGAAGCATACCCGGAACCACTGATTGGTCGATGCAATGATCGGCCGACCACTTATCAGTTCTCAATTCACAAATCTCTTTTCCGAATTTTCCAAGTGCTGACTCGTCCGAAACGCGATATCCGGCATGATAGCCAACCAAAATATCAGGCGCTAAGGCGGTAAATGGCCCGGAGTAAATCTGGGTACTGTCGTAAGCCGCAACAATTACGGAATTCCCCGTTTGCGGATCTTTCACCTGCGGCAACTTCTGAATGAGCTCTGCCTTTATGGCCTGCGCTTCTAGATCTGAAATCGCGCCGTTCTTTTCGCGTCCCTGACGATTGATATATAAGCCGTTAAAGCCGATGGCGTAGGCCTTTGTTTTCGACCAGTCCACGTAATCAAAGAAATTCTGCTCAGTCATCTTGGAGGGATCAGTCAGAACCGTGTAGCCCTGCTGAACGAGCCAGGTGCTCAAATGGAATTCGCGATAAAACTGCGAGAAGCCATGATCGGAAAGCGCAACAAGAACTGTCTGGCTATCAACGTACTTCAGCGTTTCCGCCAAAGCGTCATCCATGCGGCTATACAAATAGCGAATCGCGTTCTTAATCTCCGGGCTGGCATTCGGATTGTACTGCGGATGATTCACATCCATGGTTCGCATGAGCATGTGGCTGCACTGATCTATGGATGAGAAGTAATGGAAGAATACGCCTTCGTGGAACTGCTTCAAACCATACTCGAGCCCCCGCATACTCTCTTCGAGAACAAGCTTTGCCTGCGCGAAAAACTCTTCATCATCTAAGATCTTGAGCGACAATGCCTTGGTATCTGCCGGCAGCCCCTGCGTGTAGAATCGACCGATATTCTTGGCGAGCTCCTGACCGTAAGCCGGTGGAGAGACAATCGGAAGAGCCGGTTCAACCGGATCCACATTAATAGGCGAACAATAAATTTTAAGCTTCGGATGAACGTCCTTCACGTAGAAACGCACCATGCCGGGAGCAGTCATGAGATGCGGAATGTACTCGAAACGCAGCGGCACCCAATCCGACCACTCCCCTTTCTTCATAAGAAGCGTCTGACCCTGAACGGAAATGGTCACTAACTGATCTTGAGGATCACGGGTGAAGGTAACTTCGGTTTCCGTATCTGCGCCGTCGTTGCGGAATGAATTCTTGGGGCCTTCGAGCTTGGTCTTCACAGTGTGGTCCTGCAAGCGCAATCTAACGATGCGCGCGGCAGAAAAGTCACGGTCTTGCTCGACGTGCGCTTCTGAAAAGTATGTGAAGGTTCCGTATGAACCCAACAGATCGGGAGTGCCCATTCCGCTTACCGCTTTTGTCGGGGACTCGATAACCGGGAAGTTAGCGGGAATCTGATGCACTACTGCGGGAATCTGTTGCTCGTCGAGATAACTCCAGAATGGACGGCCCTTGCGCATTAAATCGACGCGCCCCGACCCAAGGGGGACTGACCATTTGCCCAAATCGAGAGAATGATTCGACCCGAAGCTTCTACTCGTTGACAGATAGGGAGCGAAAGCTGTCGGATCGCGATGGATGAAGTCAAAGATTCCGTGCCCACCGGGATTTGTTCCCGTGATAAAGCTGGACCAAGCGACGGGACTCTGCGGCGGCATAGTCGTACGCAGCGCGCCAAAGTGCGAGGTCTGCATCAGTTTCGCGAAGGTCGGGAGATGCCCCTCTTCTATGAACTGGCGGACCAGAACCGGATCCATCCCGTCCATTCCAAGAATAATAAACTTCTTGGCAACATTTGGGTTACGCAAATACGGAGCACGGGACTTGGGGAGAATTCCGCGCATAGGCAGTGCGCCCGCAACGGCGAAAGTTGCAGCCACAGCCGAGGAGCGTTTTACAAATTCTCGCCGAGTCGTTTTTGTCACTTCAATCGTCCTTCCACGAAGGGCACTTCAAACACCTTTTCGTGCATGACAGGCCCATGTCCAAAGTATCCCTCTTCTCCGAAACATTCGCCATGGTCCCCTGAAATGATGAAATGCGTATTTCGCGGACACACATCGTAGAGCTTGGTGAACAGCCGATCGAGATACTCAACATTGGCCTGCTGCTTATCCTTTAACTTTAAGAGCTTATCCAAATGGAAGAAGTCTTCAGCCTGCATGGCAATCCGCTGCTCAGCTCCTTCAACCATCATGTCATCCATGTGTTTGAATACGCCGTGCACACCGGAGAGATTCGGGAGATGCGAAGAGTCCTCGCCCGGAACCGTGTACGGATAGTGCGTCTCACCGACGTTGAGCAAATAGAAGGACGGCTGGTCCTTCTCGAAAAGGAGGTTGTCGATAATGGCATTGAAATCATTGTGCGCCTTCATCAACTGATAACGATCAAAATGTTGATTGAGAATCGTGGTCTGATTCAGCACGGGCAGCGAAACTAAGGCGTTTGTTTTATACCCCTGCTCCTTCAGAAAAGCCGGCAACGACAATTTCGGAACAAAGCCCTTGAAGGAAATGTCAGGGATGTTTAGACGATCGCCCCAGGTGACGAAATCTTTCTTGTACACTTCGGAAGCAAACACGCCCTTCGGACTGCGGTGCGGGCTGGCTCCGAGGAGGAACACCGCATGGGATGGAACGGTCCACGAAGCGAAGGAATATCTCTTCTCAACCTTCCCCAAGCGCGAAATATTTGGAGTCTTGGCCGCCGCAAATGTGTCAAAGCGACAGCTATCAAAGGTGATAAGAACCAGATTGTTTTTCATGCTACAACTCAACTTTCATTACACGACCGCCGACGATTCCGCCGACAAGTGATACGATTAAAAACAAAACTACCCAATGCATATGAAATCCAGCGACACCAAAGCTGCGTTCGGGGTAGCTGACTTCAAGACGCTCAACCGACGACTTCGGCATCTGAACTCGTGAGGTGGGTGGATACAGCAATTTATCAGCCCAAGAGGATGAGAGCAGACTATCGATTCGGGGAAAACTCTGTCCGACGACCAGTTCAGAAGGAATACTGACGTTATCGGCAACCTTGACCTGAACTGGGAAACGTCCTGCTTGAGTTGGCTGCACTCGCCACAACACCTCATGTGTAGAGAGGCTGCGTAGTGGGCCAACAACTTCCACCGAAGAATCAGTCGACAAGCTCACCTTATCGAGAGCCGCAGATTCAGGGACTGCCACGCGAACGATTGTCGAGCTTCCGGGTTTAAGAGACTCATACCCAAACCAACCCTGGAGCTGGGCCATTAAAAAAATACAGGGAAGCGCCAAGATTAAAATCGGAGGCACGGCCAACAGCAGATAGGCCAAACCACCGCCGAGCATGCGTCCCTGGGCTTTGAGCGACAAAATGGGCGAGTGCCGAAAGAGGATCACTTCGAGCAAAGCGGCATGAATCCCACGCTTCACATTTTTGATTTTGCTTTGGAAGGAAACCTTTCCGTAGATAAAGACGAGTACTACGCCACTAATAACGGAAATTGCAATGAGCGATACGACGGGACTCAGCCCGCCAAAGAGCGCGATAAAATGCGTGACGCCGAAGTCGAGGACTCCGTGAATTGCATCGACCACACTACTCAATGTACCCAAGCCCCTTCAATCGGTTTGCAATGTCTTCTACTTCTTCGGCAGAGGCTTCCTTCTTGCCGGTGCTGGCAAGGACTTTCGCTGCACCTTCTTCCAGAATCTGAGTTGCAAACTCTTGCATAGAAGAGGCTCCGGCGATTTGAGCTGCCACTTTAAGTTTGTCAGCAAGCTCACGAGAGAGATCAACTTTTGGCTTGAACATAGCTACACCTTTTAAAAAATTACTCGGCCTTCCATATATGCAGGCTTGGGAACGGCGAATAGATTGAGCACCGTGGGCGCAATCTCGGAAATCGACGGGTTAGTTTCCCGAATCGGAAGGTTGCTGAATAATACCCCGGGAACAAGGGTCGGGTCTACATGGTGATCACCGCTCCAAGCCTTTGTATTATCAGTGAAAATTTGCGGTTCGAAGCCCCCCGTTACTGACTCCCAAGAAACTCGATAGCCCGGTGCATAGCCAACGATCAGATCGGGCGCCTCTTTTACGTACAGCCCCTTATATTCCTTAGCCGTGTCGTAGACTTTCAGAATCGACGGCGAACCATCTGCGGGGTCCTTGAGAGCTTCAAGCTTCGAACATATTTCTCTCTTCAACTGGGCGGCATCTTGATCTTCAACGATGCCTTGATACTCACGGCCCTTGCGATTCAAGAAAATTCCGCTAAGGCCAATCCCGAATGCTTTCGTGCGACTCCAGTCCACATTGCGCAGATATTCCCCTTCCGGCTTAGTCCCCTCTTTGAGGACCATGTAACCTTCCTGCAATAGCCAAGTATTTAGATTTACGCCGCGACGGAAGGAAGAAAACCCGTGATCGCTTAACACGATAAGCACATCTTCAGGCTTTAGCTCCGCACGCACGCGACCAACCAGCCCATCCATCTTCTGGTACATATCACGAATGACTCCAGAGAATTTCTCCGACTCACGCGGCGAGGGATGCTTATCATCAAGATATCGCCAGAACATATGCTGGATACGATCGCTGGCGTCGAACACGCACACGCACAGCCCCTCCTGCGTGCGCTGAAGAAGATCAAAGAACATCCTCTCGCGTTCATCGTGTACCAAATACGTCTGATCTAAAAAGCGCTGATCATCTAACACGCCTTCGTTGCGGCCCCAGGTGTCCTCAAGCAAACCTAGTGTACCGAAGTGCCCCTGGCGTTTCGCGATCCAAGAAGGGAAAAAGAATGGGTGGCCAATTGGAAGCACTGGTTTCTCTGGATTCACATTCACCGGAGAAACATATAGCTCGATATTCGGCGCGACGGAGCGCAAACAAAAACGCGCTATTCCCGAAAGCATCTGCTTCCCCGCCATAAAGGGAATTTCGATCCATTCAGAGAAAACATCTTTCTTAAGCAGGATCTTCTGATCGCCCATCGACATCTCGACGACATCGTCGGCTTTTGGATTGAGATGAAAGGTAAGCTTCACATCAGAGCCTTTCACCGTGGGGCCCAACATAATTCCGGCCCAACCCTTTTCACTTTTCGTCAGTGGATGCCGCTCCCCACCTGTGGTTCCATCGGCGGAACCGGAATCGCCCGACAATGCGCTTGAATAAAAGGAGAAGGTCCCCTGCGAACCACGCAAGTCCGGCGTACACATCGCGGAGAGGATATTCCCGTTAAACTTCTCGGGCGGATACGAAATCGGTACGCGCAGCACATTTGAGAAAATCCCCTTGCTTCCCAATATTTTCCAAAAGGGCTGGCTTCGGCGCATGATACGGACTTTCGGCTTCTCGAGTGGGATTTTCCATTTTCCAAGATTCAAATACCGATTGGGCGGTTCCGTGGTCGTGGAAGAAAGCAGAGGCAAACAATGACGTTTATCTCGCGTTAAGAAGTCAAAGATGTTGTGCGCACCGGGATTAACACCCGTTTGAAATGTCGACCAAGCAACAGGTGAAAGCGCCGGCAGAGTAGTGCCAAGTCTTGAGTAACTCCCCTCGCTCGCAAGCTTAGACAGATTGGGCATCAGGCCCTCAGCCATGAACTTGTCGGCAAGCTTGGGTTCCATGCCGTCTAAACCCACGATCACCACGCGACGCGCGCGCGCCTTTGAAGGTATCCCCTTGCCTCGCAACTTTCCGTATAGAAGCTGAAACGGCCAAAATAGAATGGTGGCAAGGACTAGAACGATGGTGAGCAGGAAAACGAAGGTCGATCCTAGAAACGCAAAGCCAGCTCCGGGGCCGATGTAGGCATGCGCGGAGGCGGGAATCAGAAGTGCGCCACCGGCGCCCAATAAAAGTAAGGGTTTTCGCATAGTTACCGCAATTGCGGGGCACAAAAATAAGGCCGACTAAAAGGCCCCCAAGAGACTAGCATTTGAAGCGCATTTTGCGCCACTGGCCGGGCTTTGTTGATAAAGATTCACAACCCGAGAATCGACGCCTGCCTCAATCAACCACGGGAACTAAAAGCACGGGGATTTTCAGCTGCTTCACCAGAGCGGAAGTTCGAGCTGACATCGGGCCGCTCCCATCTGCCGAGGGCGCGGCTCCCAAAATCACGAGATCATAGTCACCCTCCGCCACCTCAGCGCGAATTCGATCTATAGCCGGGCCCCGCACAATCTTAACCTCGTGCTGCAATCGAAGCGTACGCAGTGTAGCTTGGGCTCCCTCAAGATGTCGCTCCACTGCGTCCATGCGTTCAGCACTAAGATCATTCGATGCCACATGGAACACGGTTACCATTGCATCAGCGTGTCGCGCGATACGAGCGCCGATTCGTAAGTCGCCCTTTCCCGGCTCTCCACCTCTGGTGCACACGAGAATTTTCTTAATACTGGAACGCTCCGACTGAGGGAGAAGCACAGGGCACTTTACCTGCGTTAGCAAGGCCCCACACAAGTCCAGCAGGTGCTCATCGTCACTGGGCAGCACAACTAGATCGTAGAGAAGCTCTTGCGCTTCGCGAACGATTTCACGGCGCGCCTTTCCGACGCGAA
>JAFLCA010000115.1 GCA_017302875.1 Deltaproteobacteria bacterium | reverse complement strand
TTATGCCAAGGCCCTGCTACCGCTTACTTGCGCGGAACTGCCCTTAAAGAGGTCTCTTGACGGCGCGCTGAACGCCCCAGAAAAACCTGATAGGTATTTTACCTAGAACTTTACCCATTCCTGGTGGGCCCCTAAGGATTTGGCGATCCCTTCATTGCCACATGCTCATCCTAAACTCGTGTGTATGGAGAGTTGTTCACGGCCACGACATTTGTTAGGTTCTCTTTGGTCTATATTTGTCGGAAGTTTGCTATGACTTTTAAACTTGGACTCTTGTCTGTAGCTACGCTTTTAGGAATTGGTTTCGCGTCATCTGCTTCAGCGCAGACCTGCGGTGAGGGAGCTGTCTATCCTAAGTCTGGTAATTTTCTCTTCAAGCCGCGTGCTGCCCATTTCAGATCTCAGTCGGTTGTTATTGCTCCTAAGAACAATTTCGACCCGATCCAAAACACAAACAATATTGCAAGTGTAACGATGCATCGCGCGGATACGGGCAAGAAGATTGCGCGCGCCAATTTAAAATCAACTGGATACTGTCCTGGCTGGGGTGAGTGTTTAAATGCACCAACCTATACTTTCGGAATTACTGGATTTGCTGCTCAGCGCCGCTTTCCACAGGGGGTTTATATAAAACTTCGCTACAAGACAGCGATTAACGGAACGGTTGACGGCGTTAAGACCAAAGTCAATTGTGAAACATTCGAAATTCAAAACTCACGCTGCCGAACGCCTTGTGACATTACTAGTATAACTCGCCCCGGTGAGTACCATCATCCATCTTGCAGCAAGAAATGGCCGGGATGCATTTCGGTCAGAACCAATCCAGGTTACTAGTCGCCGAGATAGCAGGATGCTACATGATGCTCACTGAGCCACTTCGGCTCGGTGAGCATCTTTTTTTGTGCCATTTTTAGGCTGGGTTTTCCCATACCTATTCCGCGTTCGGTGTTTTGCCCGAATTTCGACGGGGATAAGGCTATAATCCACCATTGCGGTGTAAATAGAGTCCGCCGCGATGCGATGGGCGATTTCGTTTGGGTGGCTGTCCTTTCCCGGTCGCACTTGCAGCCGCTCCGGGGGAATATTTTGATAAGAAGAGAGTAGATCAATTCTTTTGATTCCAGTCATATCCAACAATCCTGTCACTTTTTGATGGATAGCTTTGAATGGATAGCTGTCATCGAGTGGATGGCTGAACAAAGGAAAAAGCACTGCTAGCAGTGGTACATTAGCCGTGCTGGTGATCTTCTCGATCTTTTGCACCGCACCAGAAAAATGATTCCAAGTCGCTGACTGGTCGAAGAGATCTTGGTAATACTGAACGTACGCTTCCCTCGATTGGGAGTTTGCAATGCGGCTTCTCAGGAAGGCCAGGCTCTTCCAGTGAGCGAGCAGCCCCTCTTTCTGAGTGCCTTTGTTTTTTAGGTTATGCGTTTCTCGATAGGGGGCAAATTCCGGATCGTTAAGAGTGATTTGTAGAACGACGAGGTCGGGATTGAAGTTCGAGACGGCGCGCTGTACTAGCAGGGCTTGCTGCGCTGTTGAGCTGCCAGGAACGCCCCAGTTTAAAACCTCAACACGCGGTTGCTCTTTATTCAAATTGAGCATGCGTTCAAGCCGCTTAGAGAATGAATCGTCGTATTGGTTCTCTCCGGGTTCTGTAAAGGAATCACCGATCACGATAATGCGGAAGGTACCGGGGGACTTAGCGGGGGAATAGAGCTGGTCTCTATTGTGAGAGGCTTCGGGTAGATAATAAACTGCCGGGCGATCCCGCCATTTGCTCGGTGTATGCAGTGTTGAGTTTGCAATTCTAAAACCGATCTCAAATACAATTAGGGCAGCGAACACTCCGAAGAGTACTGCGGCCGCCCTCTTGATCCAGGCATGATCGGGCGTGGCAACACAGGCGGATTGTCTAGCTGCCGCCGAGGGTGCGTCAGGAGTCTTCCGGGGTTCGTTGTGCATTGTTAAACTGTGGGGCTATATTATAAAAACAGCTGCATAATGGTAGTACTCCAGTAACTGCTGTTCAATAGGGTCTGAAGCATAGAAATGACGGTCCAGGTTCCTACACACTCCACGATCGCTCGTGCTTGCGCCCATTCCCTCACCGCAGCCATGCTGCGAGACCTTGATGGCAATATTATTTTCTGGAATCGAGCTGCTGAGCGGAGCTATCGGATTTCTGAGCGTAAGGCCTTGGGCTCGGTGTCGCATGTGCTCTTACATACAGTCTTCCCGGAGCCTTTGTCGGAGATTAATCGCCAACTTCTTAAGACAGGAAAGTGGACGGGAGAGCTCATTCATACGCTTCCGGACGGACAGAAAGTCAAAGTTCGCAGTTCGTGGGAATTGGCGGCAGAAGATTGTGGTGCTTGTGTCATCGAGACCAACACCAATTTTACCGACCTAGATCCCCAGTCCGCCCATCTGGGAAAGCCCCTGAGCCTTTCAGAGCGATTTATCCGTATACTCTTGGAACACAAGCTTTGGTGGATTATTCCGTTTATATTTTTGCTACTCGTCGCAGAATTTTTTACAGAATTTGCTCCGAGCAATCCCATGCTCCCGCTTCCTGACTAATTATCTAGATACGAAAAGTTGGCGCGTTCTACTATGTATGCGTCATTTGCATGAGGCGAATGGGATCAGAATACTCTTAGCGCAGCAAAATTGATTGCTCGAACTATAGCTTCCGAATATGGCTGTGGGCTTTTGGTGGCAAGCCTCGGAAGTCCGTCCTTTGTTTTTGCACTATGACAAACAGAATTACAGTTCTCAAGCTGCTAAGGAATCGTTACATAGATTACTTGATTCGCAGAATTTCTCCCGCCCGTAAGATCCGTCCCGGCAGCAGACAGAGTTACAGAGTAGGTTCCAGGAGAGCCTCCGCTACGTGCCAAGCAGCTCTTTAGATCAACAGTAAAGGAAAGCAGGTTACTCGCTGAAGCTGGACGATCCGAAGTTTGATCTACAAGCGGAGTCAGGTTTGCGCCGTTCTGAGCCAAGGGACTGTCGCCGTTTCCCAGCGCGGTAGAATCTTCGACGAGGTCGCTCGAAGCGGCTGTGTAGTATCCCGCGCAAGTCGCTTGAGCATTCGATATAATTACACCGTAATTCAATGCCCCAAAGTCCTGATATCCTTCTTCGGTGCCGACCGGCTCACGCTGAGGACGCCAGAAGCTGAGAGACAATAAGCCGTCTGAGCCAAGCACTATGGGATCGCCCGAAGATACCCCAGGAATGCTTCCCGATGACGGACTAACGGAATCATAATCAACTACAGTCGTTGCAGAGTTCGCCGTATATTCCTTGATCGCTGGGACGGATATAAAATACGGAGGTAGAGAGAATGTTCTCGACGAAACGTCGGTGCCGCCCGAGGTGAGCACGACTCGATACATGTCACCGGCTCGGAATACATCGCGGCCAACACGAGGTTGTATCGAAAGCACGATCGCGGGGTTTCCGCCGACTGAAATTCTTTCAAGAATAGGATATCCGCTGGAGTTTAGGAGCGAACTCATGGGTCCACGATAGGCGTTGGAACTTTCAGAGACGCCGCTTGAGTAGCCTAGTGGACTGTCCTTGCGGCAATAGGTGAGCGCATCACCGCAAACCAAGTACCCGCCATCGACGGTGCTATCCAACGGTAGAGAGATAAAGAAGGTAGAGGCAAAAACGTTTTCGCCGGATACTACGGCGTCTATCGCCTCGGCGGAAAGTCCGCTTCTTACGTTAGCGTTTAATGTTTTTCTAAAATCAAAGTTAATTCCTACATACGGAGCATCGCTCCCCGCAGACGCTGGATCCGCCGAGTCAAGAATGCCGTTGCCGTTGTCATCGGCGTCGATGGAATTGACGATTCCATCACGATCGGAATCCTCGCCCGGACTCGCTGTATCCAATGTGCCAACCGAACGCGCTCCGATGCCGAACGAAGAAGTGCCAGCCGATACGAAACCGGAGTTGCCGGCGCCAGTGGGTTGACCGCTTGAGCTTGCTGAAACTTTTGGTGCAGCGTAGACGGAACTGGAGAGAGAAGAGGAGGCAATCGCGAACCCGCTCTTTAAGGCAATTTTTCCTAGCTCAAGCGATTTGCCGCTGCTGGGATTCTTGCCACTAAAGGTAATTGAAGCCTTACGCCCTTTCTTCCCGAGAACGACTGGTCCGTAGAAGCGTCCGTCGGGTCCGATGAGTTGTAGAGAGGAGTTCTTCAGTTTGCTGAGCTTAACTCCGCCAATGCTGAACGCACCTTTGTTTGACGTGATTGCCTTGGTCTTAGAAGATCCGTCTTTGCTCAATAATGCGACGGTATAACCTTTGCCATTTTTGATGCTTCCTTTAACCGCCACAGACTGCGCCTGTGCGAACTGGTTGGCAAGAAGAGTGAAAGCTAAGATGGTGAAGATAGAGAGGACAAGATTGTTTTTCATGAGGGAGTAGTTCGGAGGACGGGGCGGTTCACTAAAGTGCAACTATGAACCCCCGCTTAGGGCCGGAAAAGCACGAAATATCAAGCGCTTGCCGCTGAAAGATTGTTTGAATTCAACGTTGCTTTCGGATGATTTGTCGAGCCGCTCGAGATAGCCTCAACTTCTCAGCTTTTTTGCTCTAACAGGAACTTAGCCCGAGAAACCGCAGTTCTAAGCGAAGTGCAAATATTATCGCTGCCAATGATGCGGTGAAACTCCGCATTTTCGAGCATCTTCTTCGGTTGATCCCGCAATCCTCCAATTAACAAAGTGCGTCCGGACTTACGAAGCGCCTTTGCGAGATTTTGCAATTCATGGATTCCTGTCGCATCGATTGCAGTCATGTTCCACAGGCGCAGAATTATAATTGGGGGAAGACTGTCCATCTCATCATAGATGACTTGTAATTTTTCGGTGGCTCCAAACAAGAAGGGGCCATGGATGCGATACAGCACCGCACCTTCGGGCAGGGTGTTAAGATGCAGACTGTGTTCGGCGTCCTCTTCAATATATTGGGGCGTGACCTTCTCTAAGGTGGTGGTATTCGTTACCTTGCGAATGTAGAGCAGGGCAGCCATCGCCAGGCCGGCTTCAACCGCTACAGTCAGATCAGCGAAGACAGTGAGCGCAAATGTTATCGCCCAGACCACGACACTGGCGGGACTCAGGCGTAAAATTTCAGGAACCTGCGACCATTCGCCCATATTGTAAGCAACGATAAGAAGAATGGCGGCCAAAATTCCGAGCGGAATATGTCCGGCCAATGGGGCGCCTAAGAGAAGAATAACAAGTAGCGTTAGGGCGTGAACCATTCCAGCGACCGGTGTGCTGGCACCCGAGCGGATGTTGGTCGCGGTTCGAGCAATGGCTCCTGTGGCGGGCAGTCCGCCAAACAAAGGCGAGGCCATATTGGCAACGCCTTGCGCGAAGAGTTCCATATTTGAGTTGTGCTTGTCTCCTGACATGCGATCGGCGACAACCGCTGAAAGTAAGGACTCAATCGCTCCTAACATGGCAACCGTGATGGCAGGTGACAACAAGGTAAAGAACAGATCACTGCGAAACGTGGGTATGTGAAATTCAGGAAGCCCACGCGGAATGTCGCCGAACTGAGAGTGAATCGTTTGCACCGGCAAGTCGAAGAGCGCGGCAGCAGCGGTCCCAAATATTAATACGACAATCGGGCCGGGAATGCGTGGAAGGTAATTGCGGATCAGTATCAGTGCCGCTAAGGCAAGGACTGAAAGGCTGGTAGCGGCTACATTTAAAGTCCCAAAAGTATGAAAGACTGCTGCGATGCGGCCAATAAAGTCGCCGTGCGTTTTATCGATAGCGAGTCCAAAGAAATCCTTTAGCTGCGTACTGACAATCAGTATGGCAATGCCATTGGTAAACCCAATGACAACTGGACGGGGGATAAATTTGACGGCGGTGCCGAATTTTCCCAGCCCCATGATTACGAGGATGACACCAGCCATGCAGGTGCAAGTGTAGAGACCGTCCATTCCGTACTGGGCAATGATGCCGTAGACAACTATTACGAATGCTCCGGTTGGACCTCCGATTTGCGTTCTTGATCCACCGAGCGCCGAGATAAGAAATCCCGCTACGATTGCGGTATACAAACCTGCTTGGGGAGGAACTCCAGAAGCGATTGCGAAAGCCATCGCCAAGGGGAGTGCCACCAGTCCGACGGTAATTCCGGCGATGAGATCGGAAACAAAGGTGTTCTTCGAATAATGTCGCAGACATTGAATGCTGCGCGGAGTGAACTCGCCAAAGGGATTTGGGTGAGCCGTTGGGTTGCGTAATTCCTCATGCATGCGTCAAATATCCATACGTCAGAGTGGCGATCTGCAAATTTTCTTGAGCTGGAATTACCCACGCAGCGACAGGACTGTCGGGAGCTGAGATACGAGCAGGCAGGGCGGGGGTGGTGTTGTCCGTCTCGCTTACGTGAATCCCCAAAAAACCGAGCTTTTTGCAAATTCGCGATCGCATCGCGGAAGAATGTTCTCCAATTCCCCCGGAGAATGCGATGGCATCCAATCCGCCAAGCACGGCCGCGTAAGCGCCGACATACTTTGCGACGCGCAGGGCAAATGCGTCGATGGCAAATGCTGCTTGCGGGTTCGAAGGGGCGGCTGCCTCAAGTTCTCGTAGGTCACTACTAATTCCAGATAGTCCGAGCAGGCCGCTTTTATGGTTAAGGAGAAAGCTAAGCTCAGGAATGCTCACTTCGCCGTCCTTTAGCAGGCTAAGGATGAGACCTGCGTCGATGTCTCCGCAGCGAGTCCCCATAATCAATCCCTCAAGTGGGGTGAAGCCCATACTAGTATCGACACTTATGCCATCACGAATCGCGCAAACGCTGGCACCGTTTCCAAGGTGACAGGTTATTACTCGAGTTCCCAACGGCCCTTTCTTCAGGCAGCTAAAGAGGGTTTTTGAGACGGATTGATGTGCGATGCCGTGGAATCCATAGCGGCGAATATGGTGCTGCATCGAAAACTCAAGTGGGAGCGCGTACAGAGCAGCTTCAGGGGGAAGGGTGTGGTGAAAAGCAGTATCAAAGACAGCCACCATCGGAAGCGCGGGGAAGATCTTCGCACAGCTCTCTAAGACGCTGGCATTTAACTCATTGTGCAAAGGCGCAAGTTTCTTAAGAGCACGTACTTCATTAATAACGTCAGAGGTAACGCGCTGGGGCTCGACGAAACGTTCTCCGCCGTGAACGACTCGACAGCCGATGGCATCGATGCTGCGCGGTGCCAATTGCTTTGCTGCCTGCTGCAAGATCTGCTCTGTGGCGCTGCTATAGGCTAGGGCCTGTTGATTCGACGGTGCGTTCTGAGAGGTGAGCTTGTCGCGTTCGCCACTGAAAAGCGAAGTGATGCCGTGAGCGCTGCAGTCGAAGGCCTCGAAACGTAAGCTCGAGCTTCCTGCGTTAAGAGAGAGGACGATCATCCTATGCGGTCCAAGTCCACGCCGACACTTCTTCCATGTCTTTTCCGTGAGCGCGGATATATTGCTTATGCTCAAGCAGTTTATCGTGCATTTTCTGCTTCAGGTAGGCTGCTTTTGCATGTAACCCGCTGACGCGGTCGATGACGTCAATTACCAGGTGGTAACGATCTAGATCGTTTAGGACTACCATGTCGAACGGTGTGGTGGTCGTGCCTTCTTCTTTGTACCCGCGAACGTGCAGGTTCGGGTGATTTTTGCGGCGGTAGGAGAGCCGATGAATCAGATAAGGATAGCCATGATACGCGAATATGATGGGAGCACTGTCCGTAAATATCGAGTCAAAGTCATAATCCGACAAGCCATGCGGATGTTCGCTTTGCGGCTGCAGCTTCATTAAGTCGACTACGTTCACCACGCGCACTTTCAAATCCGGAAGTTCTTTGCGCAGAATTGAGACTGCGGCAAGCGTCTCGAGCGTCGGTACATCGCCCGCGCAGGCCATTACCACATCGGGCAGCAAGCCCTTGTCGTTGCTGGCCCATTCCCAGATCCCAATGCCAGCGGCGCAGTGGTGGACTGCCTGGTCAATGTTGAGCCATTGCAGCGCAGGTTGCTTTCCGCAAACAATTACGTTCACGTAATTTTTGCTGCGTAAACAATGATCCGTAACGCTAAGCAGGCAATTAGCGTCAGGCGGTAAATATACCCTAATGACATCTGCTTTCTTATTAACGACCAGATCGATAAAGCCCGGGTCTTGATGACTGAATCCGTTATGGTCTTGTCTCCAAACGTGGGAGGACAGCAAGTAATTCAGAGAAGCGATCGGCTTGCGCCAAGAAATCGAGCGTGTCGTGTCGAGCCACTTGGCGTGCTGATTAAACATCGATCCGATAATGTGGATAAATGCTTCGTAGCAGCTAAAGACACCATGGCGGCCAGTCAATAAGTATCCTTCGAGCCAACCCTGGCACTGATGCTCACTGAGCATTTCCAGCACCCTCCCTTCAGGGGATACATTTTCGTCGCTTGGAAGAATTTCAGCGACTGACATGCGATCGCTAACTTCAAAGACAGCATTGAGCCGGTTAGAGGCAGTTTCATCAGGACTAAAGACGCGGAAGTTACGCTCCTTCTCGTTCATTACCAAGACGTCGCGTAAAAACTGACCTTGCGCGCGCGTTGCTTCGCCGATGGTCTGTCCGGGCTGCTTCACTGCAAGGGCGTAGCTTGTGAAGTCGGGAAGCTTGAGAGATTTAAGGAGCATGCCGCCGTTTGCATGAACATTGGCGCCCATGCGTTTCTCTCCGCGTGGTGCGAGTTCCTTCAGTTCTGGCAGGAGTTTCCCGTTACTATCGAACAGCTCTTCAGGTCGATAGCTTTTTAGCCAAGCTTCTAGCATCTGTACGTGCTCTGGTTTCTCAAACAGTTCCGAGAGCGGAACTTGATGTGAACGGAAGGATCCCTCAATCTGACGCCCATCGACCACTTTCGGGCAGGTCCATCCCTTTGGAGAGCGCAGCACTATCATGGGCCATTGCGGACGCGCCTTGAAGCCGTTTGTCCGCGCATCGCGTTGAATAGTTTGAATTTCGCCTACAATCGTATTGAGAGTTGCATGCATAGCTTCATGCATGAGCGTGGGGTCGTCTCCTTCGACGTAGTAGGGTTTGTAGCCGTATCCGCGCAGTAGGTAGTCCAGTTCTTGGTGCGGAATTCGAGCGAGGACGGTCGGGCCGGCGATCTTGTATCCGTTCAGATGAAGTATGGGCAGCACTGCGCCGTCGTGCACGGGATTGAGGAATTTATTGGAGTGCCAACTGGTGGCAAGAGCACCGGTTTCCGCTTCTCCATCTCCGATCACGCAGGCAACGAGCAGATTCGGATTGTCGAAGGCTGCGCCGAACGCATGTGAGAGAGCGTAGCCGAGCTCTCCGCCTTCGTGGATCGAGCCAGGAGTTTCTGGCGCCGCGTGGCTTGGAATGCCGCCGGGGAACGAAAATTGTTTGAAGAGCCTTTTGAGGCCGGCCTCATCCTCCGAGATGTCGGGATACGTTTCGCTGTAGGTGCCTTCAAGATAGGTGTTGGCAACCATGCCCGGGCCGCCGTGCCCAGGACCACAAATGTAGATGACATCTAAGTCGTGTTCGACAATCGCCTGATTCAAATGCGCGTAAATGAAATTGAGACCTGGGGTCGTGCCGAAATGTCCCAAAAGGCGAGGCTTAATATGTTGAAGCTGAAGAGGCTCTTTAAGAAGTGGGTTGTCCATCAGATAAATCTGACCGACCGAAAGATAGTTCGCAGCGCGCCAATAGCCGTCAATTTTCTTCAGCAATTCTTTTTTCATACTGACTCGGGGATTTGTAGTCGCCCGGATTCTATCAGTAACAGGCCAAGGAAGATGCCTTAAAGAATGGAAAAATGTTCGAGTATGATGCGGCTAGTATGTAGCTTTACGCTCATTTGGCTTTTACAACCGCCATTTTACAGGGAGTTTTCAACTGAGCCCTTCGCGTGGTCATAGGGAAGGCACAAAATTGAATAGCGTATTCAGCTTTGTGCCCTCCGTCTTACTTCAAATCGAAGAAATCCACGTTATAAGTAGGCGGCCCGACCGTGCCGACCTTGCCCTGGCAGGTAAAGGTGCTTGTCGCGTCGTCAAACGGATATGTGTACGCAGTCGGGCAGGCTTTTTTAAGGAAGACTATCCAAGGCTGGGCGATGTCCACCCAATGTGGATTGTTGGCATAACATCCGTTATCTGAACCTCCGAACGCCGGACTTAAAACATCGGGCCAGTTCGTGTGGTCGGCGTCTTTGCTGGTTGCGCATCCGCAGCAATCCTTAACAGCGCCAGAGGAGTAGCAAGATTGGGCCTGCTCAGGAACTTTGGCATCTGCAGGCTTGGTGCAGATATGAAAATTCGTGTAGCTGCTGGTTGTTTTGTCGTAGTTCTCGACGGTGTCCGAGCAATTCAGCGGCGCGCCGAAGGGGACGAGGGGTGCAACGTTATTAATCGAGGAGCCGCAAATCTGATTTGCAGTCCACCACCCGATCGGGATACCGCAGGCTTTGGTGTACTGTTCGTCTTTCTTTGCATTGAGTGCTAGTCCGCACGTGAGGTGAGCGGATGAGCAGTCCGATTCTCTGCTGCATTCACAATAGCCCAAACTGTTGGGGGAAGATCCGTCTGGGCAATGACCGATCTTGGAGTAATCCGTTGCTTTAACGTTCAAAAGCAAGGTTGTTCGATCGATTGAGTTTACCGTCGGCGTCACCGTCCACGGACATGCAGCGAGTCTTCCTTGTGCCGCAGTGCTTCCTGGTATCGCGCAGGAATAAGGATCGTCAGCAGTTGCGCTAAACGTTCCCGCTGTCGGCCCGAAGGAGGCCGCCAAGTTAATTCCATTGATGATGCTTACATCATAAAAATCTGATCCGTATCCGGCAGTCGCCTGATTGCTGAGCGTGAACTCAAGCAAGGTATTAGGCGGATTGCCGCCCGTGCCAATGGGGCAGGGCCCCTTGGCTGAGCTTTTGCAGTCACCCGTTGCACAGTTCTGCCCATTCTCGTCGCAATGGGTTCTGGCAAACATGTTTCCACTCCACTGAATTCCCAACGAACTCTTCGGAGCTGGAAAACACAGGATCGTTTTCTTGGTCTTAGCCAAATTCATCTGCCCGACGCCCATAGCCGGTAAATTCCAATAGCAGAATTTGTTATTCGAATTGCACTCGGATACTGTTCCACAGTCGGCATCGGAGCTACATCCACAAGTTCCGGCCACACCAGCCGCTGGGTTAGCGCCTTTGCACAAGCCGCTCGCGCCCGTAGGGCAGCCTGAATCCGACAGACAAGAAATCGTTCCAGCCGTAACGCCAAGCCAAATATCTTCCGTGGAGTTATTTGCGATCGTAAATGCGCGTTCGCCCTCTTGGCAGGTTTCTGCGGTGGAAGCAGGAACTCCATATGTTCCAACTTCTGTTGCTGGGGAATCCCCGTCGCGGAAGGAAACTTGGATGGAGTCGCCGACTGAGGCGCATAGAGACATGCTATAGAAGCTGCCGTCCTCGTGCGCTACAGCCAAATCTTCCGTGCATGCTGGTTCGCTACTCAGCAACGCTGCTGTAGGAGTTGCCAGGCGGGTAAGATTTTTTCCAATCACGCTGCCTTTGCCGGGCACCACGTTTTGCGTTCCTGTGATGGTCACTCGACCTTCGGCGTCTGGGCTCGAGATATAAACTCTTGCTTGCTCGGTGCTCGAGGTTCCTCCTCCGTCCGAACAGCCCGCGCCGGCAAGCACGCTGATTGCGCAGGTTAGAATGCTAAGGAAAGAAGGGCGCGAATGGTATGCGAGTTGAGATGTATTCATGCAGCGAAGTTAGCTGTTATGGGACTTGGATGCCAATATAAAAAGTTGCGGGAATTCCTAGCCTGGCGTTCTATTCGCTCCCAGATCGCTTCGGCTTAAAACTACTGTAGAATGCGGGTCTTTGCGGAGCACGCCTTGTGTTCGAGCCAGGACCGGAAGTTCTTCCAATCTAGCCGGTACCGCTAGGGTATCAGACAGAGGTTCGCTCTCTTGAATTCATCTGTGCGCGGGGGTAGCCTTCCCGCAAGTCAACTTTGCCGCGCTGTCGCGGTTGTCTATCGATTGCAATGAAAAGGCTGCCTGTGCTGATTCGATCTCTCAGTTTTACCCTCGCCTTCGGATTCCTTTTCCTCTTTCCAGTATTTGCTGAAGAAACGGCTCCAAAGGTTGCGACCCTGCGCACGGAAGGAGGCATGGTGCTTTTGCCGGGCGGCGAATTCTGGATGGGCACCGATAGCCCGCGCAGTATGCCTAATGAACGCCCGAAGCATCGTGTGAAATTAAGTCAGTTTTGGATCGACCGCACAGATGTAACGAACGCAGACTATGAAGCTTTCGTAAAACAAACTGGCTACAAGACGGTCGCAGAGC
>JAFLCA010000114.1 GCA_017302875.1 Deltaproteobacteria bacterium | reverse complement strand
ATACCCCGAGCTTTTGGACTGGATATCGAAAAATATCCGCAAACCCTCCTAGCAGGGCTCGCATTATCACCATAGTTGGAACTAGGTGCATCTGCTACATTTGCCACGGTAGTTGCGTCCTTCGGAGAACTTCGCCCATGCTGGGTCGTTGCCTTTGTAGTGCCGTCCTTTGCCTGTTTGCATACCTCGCGGCCTCCTCGGAGATCGAGGCGCAGCAACTTGCCTGCAACAGTGCCCCGATTCGCTTCAACGAACCGCTTGAGAATTCATTCGTGATCGCAGATCTCAGCGATTCCGGTGTTCACTGGGGCGATCGTAGTGACTGCGGGCTCCAAAACTTTACCGGTGGCTTCGGTAACGCGGCCTGCCTGCGGGGAGTTTCAGGCGCCGGCAACCCGATTGACACGACCCTAACGACCTTAGCCTTTGATATAAGCTGTCAGTCTAACATCCTGCTCAATTTTCAGCTTAGCCTGCGTCATCCCAATACAGGGGGTTCTTTACGGTTGGAAGTTTCTTCGGATGACGGATTGAGCTGGAGTGAAATTTGGAACTGGGAGGAAGATGTTGGACCACCCTTTGCCGCGCCTGGTCAGATGATCGAGATCGATCTGTCGCCCTTCTCATTTCCCGGAGCTTCTCTAACTCGGCTTCGCTGGCACTATCTGGCTGCCGCAGGGAGTACTGCCGCCAATTGGTACGCACAGATTGATACGATTTCCCTCACGTGCACCGAATCACCGCGCGCAGATCTTACCGTACAAATGATCGGCTCAGCGGGCCCCGTTTTCGAGGGAGATACCCAGCGTTACAGCTACATAGCGCACAACTCCGGCCCCGCTGACGCAAGTAACTTTCAACTGAACGCCCTGCTCCCAAATGGAGTGCAACTTGTGTCAGCGTCCGTCTCCTCTGGAACTCTCGATCTACAAGGGCGCTTCATGAGCGTAGGCAGCGAGACGCTGCCCTCGGGATCTGATTTGATCGTTGAAATTAGCACAACCTTCGCAGGGGCGGCGACCGGCGCGGGCCCGCAGTCCCTATTACGCTTTGATTCTTCGGTACAAAGTGATACCTGCGATCTGATCTTAAATAATAACGTGCAGATTTTCGATGTGACGGTGTTACGTGATCGAGATGGCGACGGAATTCCCGATGTCGCGGATCTTTGCCCCTTCGACAGCACTCGCAGCGATCCAGGCTTTCGCGGCTGCTCCGCGAAGCTACCTCGCATCGCTCGTCAGACACTACGCTCTCTCGATCGCATGCTGCGAATTCTCAATAAAATAGAGTCCGGCAACGCTGGGAAGAAGCATGAGCTGCAGTTTAAGCGTCAGCTCAATCAGTTCTCCGACTTGACCCGTCAGAGCTCGAGCGCGCTTGCCAGCGAGGTGAGCCTTCCGGCCCTGCGACAAGCCATTGCCCAATATCGGCAAATAGCATCGTCAGTTACGTCGCGTAAAATTCGAGCCGCTAAGCGCTCGAAGAAGCTAGCCGAAAAGATAGAAGCTCAGATTGTGTACGGCTAAGGTTTAAACCACGCCTGACATGAGCGGGAATTTAATCGGCCGCCCGAGCACCTGCGATAGATGAATCAGACGTTGGAAATAGTCCTCGACAGATCCGATATTGCGACCAACGCGCTTCAATATAAATCCTAGTTTCTTTTCACTGAGTCGCATTCCGTGTTGCTTTGCGACAGCGCGAATAATTTCGGTCATATCGCCCTCTGACGGGGCTCCGATCGCCAGTCCCAGGCCTGGAATAACGCGACTGCGCACATGTTCATCGAACTCGAACGCAGAAATGTCGCGATCACTAAAAAAAACAATGCCCGCGCGTGCCAAGCGCAAACGTTCAATACACGCCACAAAAGGCCCGGACTGTCCCGGCTTCAATGCGGCAAAGTAGTTCTGCGCATCATCGACCAACAGTGCATCTTCGCGAGTAAAATCAAACCGGGATGACTCCAAGAATTCGGCGAACTCGCGGCCTTCCAATACGCGCGGGAAGCAGCCCTGACGAGCCAATTCATCGGCTAGACGGATCGAGAGGTGGGTTTTCCCACTGCGCGGAAGGCCGGTCACATAGGCAATGCGAAAATCCCCATTTCGCGCCAGCATGGTCTGCTGCGCCAGAATCTCCCTTACCCCATCATGCAGGACAAAATTTTCGGGAGCATAGGCGTGGCGCGGAGTGATGTTGAGGCTGAGTTGGCTATGGTCGCTTCTCTCTTTCATATGCGCCTGTGCTGGCAAAAAACTCTGCCTAGCAGCCCGTGAACATGACGTCTTCAGCGTCGCTGTACTTCACACCGACCTTGATACCCATCCCTCGCAATTTCGATTCAAGCGTCTGATAGCCGCGACGCAAATGATGAACATCGTGAATCTGACTCTCGCCTTCGCTGGCTGCGGCCGCGATTACGAGTGCCGCTCCGGCGCGAATATCATGAGCCTCCACGACCGCGCCCGTTAATTTGGGTTTTCCAAATATGGTGGCCAAGCGATCGGCAACTCGAATGTCAGCCCCCATGCGACAAAGCTCGGATACATGTCCAAAGCGCCCTTCAAAGACGGTCTCTTCAATGGAGCTTTCCCCATCAGCGAAGCAGAGAGCCGCCATCAACGGAGCCTGCAAATCGGTTGCAAATTCAGGGAACGGGCCTGTTGTCACATGCACAGGCTTCAATGCTCCGGCTCGCCTTACAGAGACATAATTATCACCACACTCGACGGAGACTCCCATCGCTGTCAGAATATCGAGGAACTTACCCAAATGCGCGGGCTTCACGCCATCGGCGCGTAACGAACCGCCGCTCGCGCACGCCGCCAGCAAATAGGTCCCAGCCTCGATGCGATCACCAATGAGTGTCACCTCACAGCCGCCAAGTTCCTCTTTACCATGAATCTCAATATTCGAACTGCCTGCCCCAATGACTTCTCCGCCCATGCGATTAATCATATCGGCGAGAGCAATCACCTCCGGCTCACGAGCGGCACCCTTAATTCGAGTAACACCTGGGGCAAGAGCCGCAGCCATCATCACCTGGTGAGTTGCACCAACCGAGGGAAATCGGAGATCGATATCGGCAGGCTTCAACCCGGAGACGGCAGAGGCAAAGACGACACCGTGCTTGACTTTAATGTCGGCACCCATCTGTGCCAGCGCGGCCAGGTGCATGTCCACAGGTCGCGCACCGATAATGTCGCCTCCGGGAAGCGCGACGCGAGCAGCACGCCCACGCGCGAGCAAGGGTCCGAGCACCCAAAATGATGCCCGCAAGGCTTTCACCAGACTATAGCTAGCTTCAGTAGCGAGGAGTTGCGGCACCACCACCCTAATTCTCGATCCACTGAATTCGGTTTGCGCCCCTAGATGTTCGAGCAAATGTAGAGTGAGGTTAACGTCCTCGAGATTCGGAACATTCTCAAAAACGCAGGGCTCCGCGCTTAACAGAGATGCCATGAGCATCGGCAAAGCGGCATTCTTAGCGCCACTAATTGCAACAGCACCGGAAACCGGCGCACCACCAGTAATTTCAATGTATTCAGACACTTAGGGCAACCAAAAGGAATTTATGAAGAGCTCTATGAATAGCCCTTTTCCTCTGAGTAGTCAAAACGGTTATGCTCCTGAGCGATGTCTTTGGAGGAACCGTGAATAAGTTTCAAACGCTCGCATCCGCTACTTTGCTCGCTTTGCTCTGCACCGCTTGCACAACACCTCTCAAGTTGGAACCGCAGGCGGCCAACACTCAGCTAGCAGCCACCTCGAATGATGAGTTGCTGATTAAGTCGCAACAGTTTCATACCGTGACCATCAGCCCACATTCGGTTGTTGCAGCTCCAGGAAAGCCGTGGCGTTTCTATGTGCAGATTAAAAATGGTTCTGCCCTGGATGTCCCCTTCAACAGCAAAGATGTTTCCGTTTCGCTAAATGGACAGCGCATGGCGCTTCTAAGTACAGACGCTGTACGCGCTCGCATAATGAGCGCACATGACACCGCTCTTGCGCAGGCTCGCGACATGCAAAAGCGCGTGATTTACGGTGATATTGATCGACTCGACTCTCCCGACAGTCTCGATAAGGTTGATGGCGAGGAGTGGAACCCCGGCTCGTCGCTATTCGACATCCACGCCAAGCAGAAGGAAACGGATCAACACATAAAGTCGATCGAAGCGAAAACAAAAGCCCAACTTGCTGATATTAATCAGCACGCCCTTGCCAGTCAGAATCTTCAGCCAGGACAGACTTATGAGACCTTCATAGAGTTTATTCCCCCCTCGACTTTGCAGTCAGGAGATATATTATCAATCAAAATTGGGGTCGAGCCGGACGTGCATACGTTCGGATTTTTACTCTCCCAGTCCTAGTTTGGCGCGTTTAAGCGGAGCTCTCTGTATGTCGTTACAGAACGTAGAAAAAACTGTTCGCGATCCTCAAAGCTGTCAGGCCGTGGTCTCGAAGCTCGATGTTGATGCGGAGTTTCGCATTCCGATGTGGTTGTACCGCTATCGTGACAACAAGACCGGCTGGGTATTAAGCATCGCCACTCATGCCGAGCCCAACTCCCAAAAGTATTCCTTGGGCGGATTTCGCATCGCTCCCGCAGCGCGCGCCGAGGCCCCCGGCTATGACAATGACGCAGAGGCCATTGGATTGGGCGTCGGCATGGATGAGAAAGTGTATTGGTCTCGCCTCATTAAAATCGGCGGAACTCTCGGGCTTAACAAGATCGATCGTATTGTCGGCGGCAAATGCGTTTTGCTGCCCTCTCGCGGATCTCGCGTCGGGGAGCAAAACGACTTCGCGCTTCTGGATTTCGCCCTAGCCTGCCTAAAGGATTTTGAAGAAACTTCCGGCATTTTCCTCACCACCGGACAGGATCTCGGCCATGGTATTCTTTCCGATGGCAAGAGCGATTCAATTCAATACATGTATGAGCGCTTCCGCGGCAGTATCGTTTCTGACACTTCGCAGCCTACCGCGGCAGGGAATTATTTTGTCTTAAGCGGTGCGCTCCAGGGACTCGGCATAAAGATGGAGAAAGCTACTATTGGGCTGCACGGCTGCGGCAACATCGGGATCCATCTTCTGGAGCGTTTGCGAAACACCGGCGCGACACTGCTTGTTTGCGAATTCTCCGAAGCCCGTCGCGCAGCCATACAGGAAATGGGCATTCAAACTTTCAGCCCGGAGGAGAAAATGGAGTTCCTCTCGTTGCCAATGGATGCCCTGGCGGTAAACGCAAACGGCGCTTCTCTGGATTCAAAGGCTCTCGCGACCATCAATGAAAATCCGGCTATCGAGTTTATCTGCGGTTGCGAAAACTTGGCGATGCCGGTCTCAGATGGAGCTGAGATTTTGCGCCAAGCAAGAAAGATGTTCTGTCCAACAGAGCTCTGCGGAATGATGGGCTATTTAACTGCCGTTGAAGAGTACCATTCGCGGCAAGCTGGCAAAGCCTTTAAGTTCGAAGATATGTTCAAGCCGGCAGAAAAGCTCGAAGAAGTATCGAGAAGAGCTGCCGAACTTGTGCTGAAGAAGAACTTTGCTTGTGGATTCGATCAGGCTGTTCGGGAATTATATATGCCTGCGAATAAAGCTGCCTAACAGTACACCCTCGGGCGGTATGCCTGCCGCTATTAGAAAATTTCCCAACTGCAAAAAAGGTGGAGAAACACGAGTAATCGTCTTGGTAGAGCGATTTCGTTGATGCTCGCAAGCTTCAACGATTCCGTTGAGTCCCCACCTTTCAGTCTCCTTGCTTTACGATTTCAATTCCACACGAGATGGGTCAGCGGCTTTCGCTGATCTACGAAGCTGCGCCGGCCAGGTTCGCTGCTTCCATCGAGGCCTTCTGCACGAGCCACAACTTGCAGCTCGGGCCAACCACCAGCAGAGCGTCGAATCCGCGCAAGAGATGCCCAGCCTGGTCGATGCTCTGCGGAATCAGCACGCAGCGCGAATCCGAGCTTTCCGTCGGCACCTCGAATCCGAGGGACTTCGAGGGGGTGAAGGCTTTACGCCCGGCGATCGCGCGCAGCGACTGTGCCGGAGTTGCCGCCGAAAGGAGGAAGCTGAAGCTCGCCCCACCCTCGACGAGCGAAGCGATTGAACTTTCAAGCTTATCCCACTCCAAGATCCTCGGATCCGGGAGCAGGGAGTCGCAACGCCGCAGCCAGCTGCTATGCGTTACCACGTCCGTGACCGCGATCAATCGCGGAGTTTCAGGCGAGTCCGTTCTGCCACTATGCGTCATACTGCGAGCCTCCAAAAATGGGTTTCAGAATCCGAAAGATCTGCACATGCAAACCCCGCAGCAGGCTTTCACAAAGCCAACTCCAGGGGATGCACGCGCAGCTAGGATTACAGAGCCGTCCTGAAAGAAGCTGCTGAGACTAACGTAGGGTCTCTACCAAAAAATACCTTTCAAAGAACAATACGAACCTCGAATTACAAACCTGTAACTCGTTACTCGTGTTTCTCAGATTAGAGCAGCGAAATTATCTGCGCTTAGCTGAAAAACTCGCGTGAAATTACTTGGAAGCCTTTGGCGCTGTCATGAATAAAAAGGTGGAGAAACACGAGTAATCGTCTTGGTAGAGCGATTTCGTTGATGCTCGCAAGCTTCAACGATTTTGTTGAGTCCCCACCCTTTCGATCTCCTTTCAAGTTTAGGCCGGTCACTCTCTCAAAATGTCCGGCGAACATTCATACCTGCGCTGCAAGCGTTTTTCACGCGTGCGTGGCGGCAGGGGCTCCAGCGGGGATCACAACGGGGGGCAGCAGGACCGCTTCAGCGCGATGATACACAGCACCATCACCGCCAACCACGATCACACGTTCGAAGCGCCGCAGCATCTCACTGAGCTCGGCTCCCGAATCCGGAAGAACGAGACAGCGCGGGTCAGCCAGCGTGCGAGGGAAGCTGAGTCGCATCCTCGATCGCAGCCGCCACCGCATGCGGATGAGGCGCCGCCGGGACTCATCAGCTCCGCACAACACGTGCAGCTGATCGTCCCCCTGCAGAGCCTCTTGAATCAGGCCTGCAGTAGCCATCAAGCCTAGCTTGACCGGACGACGTCCCAGGACGCCTCTCCCGCTGATTCGCTGGTTAAAAGTCTCATCGTCCACAACCGCCACGAGGGGCAGCAGGGTCGAGTCCATTCGGCCACTCTGCGTCATCAACCATTCTCCATTAGAGGTGCGAGTTCGTCAGATTTGCACGCGCAAACCCCGCAGGTAATTTTTGAAAATTACTTCCAGGGTTTGCGTTTGCAACTTGATGAGTCACGCCCAACTTTTGGCGAACAAACGGAGGGGTCTCTACCAAAAAATACCTTTCAAAGAACAATACGAACCTCGAATTACAAACCTGTAACTCGTTACTCGTGTTTCTCAACTGAAAACACAGCTACACGCGTGCTCTCAGCTGAGAAAGCGAATGTTTCCGGACTGTTAGGGAAACGAGCTACCTTAGGACTTCAAGGCTGCTTAAATGATGAAGCATTTTAGGAGCTTAGTCAAATTGGCTGCCCTCCCGCAGAGGCGACCGGAAGGAGGCTCGCGTCAAGGTGGCGCTCCCAGGCGTGACACAGTTCATCGTCCGCGCTCCACCAGGCTGAGGGATTATCCACTTCCCGAGCTTCCGGAATTCTAGCGCCTCTTCCATCAGCTTCCCGCACGTAACGTGGATCGATCCACTGCAAAAGCCCCACGCGCGCAAAGGACCACTTTTCATCATAGCGATACACCTTCCCATCGGCGTACATCAGCTCCGGCTTTCCATCAGGGCGAATCACTCGATACCAATTGAACGGGTTGGTGTCCAATTGCCAACGCTTCTCACGTTCAAAGCTATTGACGATGGTAGCTAAGGCTTCGATATCCGCCTCAGTCAAACGACCTTGTTCAATCAAATCGGCAGCGCACTCTGCTCCCTCCGGAAGAGCCTCTTGCACCAGAAAGCGGAACGGCGGCCCGGCAGTGTCGAACTCTAGAACTTTAGGATGTGGAACTCGATGTAAGTCAAGGATGTCGTCGTGGACAATTGTCTGCTGCATGGCTTTAAAGCAGTTGTGCACGTTCAAGCCATCGACGCGGGGGATCTTCAGCACGCAGCGCGGTTCCCCCGACAGAAAGAAAACTTCGCGCTTCGTTCCCAACATGCTCTTGGCGCTCGACAGTTCAAAATGTTTCGTTCCGATATCAACAGTGCCAGCAGCCCGATCGATGCGGATCTCCGAAAGGGCACGATCGTAGTTTACCAGTGGTAGATCTCCAAAAGGCACTCCCTCACGCCGCGCGCCAGGCTTCACGCCAAGTACCGTCATGTGCGTATCAAAGAATGGAATCGCTTCGAGCTCCCCTGAGGACTGGACAGAGAACAGTGCAATTCTTCCGTCCAGACGATTATCAACAAGCCACTGATTTCGGTGCGGAATGACACGCACATCGACAAAACCAGCTTCCTCAAAAGCCTGCCGCGCTTGCGACTCGCTCCAGTAGCTATATTTTTCGCGAATTTCATTATGCCAGTTAGCAACGTAGTCCTTCCGCATATAGAACTCATACGCCCATTCTGCTGGAAGGCGAATAAAGGTACGGCCGCGTATTTCTTCAATGGCGTAGCTAAAGGCATTTCCGCCCGCAAATTCCTTATGGAATCGAAAGAAGAGCTGTGCGGTCGTTAGTTTCGAATAGTCCGAGACTGAGCCGCTGATGGCAGCCGAATGCTCAGCTTCTCGCACATTCGAATCGAGAATCTCAAGCATCACTTCCTGCGCATCCGGCTTAATGAAATCCCTATGGACGAAGGCAGCCCCGGGCTTCAGCTCGCGCAGCATGACCTCGAGCACTTTCTGCATCGAGCCAGTTCCGCAGAAGCTTTCTATTTCGTGCCCACAACTTGAGCACATTGCGGCATCGAGAGAATTTTCGGGCAGCACCTGATCAAGTGCATTTCCAAACAGAATATGAATAAGCGCGCGGCGGTGATCCGCAATTTCGAGCAACTCATGTGACACATCTTGCGCAACAACATGGGCCCGCGAAAAATACCGTGCTGCACGCTCAGAGAGCCCGGCAGTGCCAGCGCCCAGATCGAGGATCGTCCCACCCTCGGGAACCTTCATGTACGGGAATATGTCGAGCGCCTTTGCATCCTCGGCCGCATCCATGGCGCGCGAGTAAATGGTGTAATCCCGACCTGAATTTGCTTCCGTTAGTTTTGGCGGTGGAGCAGACGATGTGAGAGATGCGGACGTAGGACTTGGGTGTGAAGATACTACCGGCTCGGGCATACCTCATCATACCCGAGAACTCCTCTCTAACCCACGCCCGCCTAGCAAACAATCTAGAGAAACTTGGGGGACTTAGAGAAAAGGGAGAGAGACATCGTCAAAGGCACACGAGTGCGTGGAGGAGTGTCGTGTGCAAAATCCTTTGTATCTCTCCCCGACCGTGCAGAGCCCGGTCTTCCGTTGCTGGCTGAGCTTCGTACACATCAGGCGTGCGCCCCTTCAACGACCTCAGAAGCCGTGAGCGTGTACACATGCACATGATCGAGAGTCACATGCATGATGGCGTCACCAACCGCGCGCAGAGTCGCGCGAGGCAGCGTGACCGGACAGCGCTCCGCGTGGATAGCAGGCCACTGCGGCTCGGCAGGCCTCGGAATTGACCAGGCGGCCAAGCACCCCTCGAAGCGAGTTCGCTCGGCGACCGGAAAATTCGCCCCGAGCTTGCCGAAGGTTCTCAAGAGCGCCATCACGTCGGGCCCCTCGAGGCGCGTGAACGTGCGCTGCGAGATCAGCCCACGCGCAGCCTGCTCAGCCAAATCCGCACACTGCATATCGGGAACCAACACGACCGAAGGAAGATTCGTACCGCTAGACATTCCATGCCTCCATTTCTGCGCTTCATGCGCAAGGTTTGGGAACAAACGAATGATTGGAAAAGATACGGACAACCGGAAATAACCCCTCTTTGAACCATACTCTAACGATGTCTCTCAAGTGAGCCTGGCGCTCAATTGAGAAACACCATCGTCTCCCTCTACTCGAACTTTCTTTAAAAGAACTTTGCAAGGATCGCAGAGGCAATCTTTGCTTACGAAACACGCTCCATCACGGCAGCGAAGGCGCCCGCCATACGATGACGGTGCGGCCAAGTTCGCAAAAAGCCTTCCTTAGTGAAGAGCGCCTTGTCGAGTTCCGGTGACGGGGCGGCCACTTTAAAATTCTTATGCGAAGCGAGAAAATTTTCAACTACCCCCTCGTTTTCTGCGCGCTCGACCGTGCAGGTGCTATATACGAGGACACCGCCCGGCCTAACCAAGGTGGCCGCGTTGTTTAAAAGCTTCGTCTGCAACGCAACAAGCTGAACGATCTCAGCGGCATCTTTGGCCCAACGCAAATCAGCTTTGCGTCCGATAACACCCAATCCTGAACAAGGGGCATCTAGTAGAACTCGATCGGCAGGGGTGCGTAAGGTGAGCTTGGCGGCATCGGCCTGCTTTGCCTGAATAATACGCAGGCCTTGGCGTCGGCTGTTTTCCTGAATATACGAGAGCTTCTTGGCATTATTATCGATAGCAAGCAGCTTGCCGCGATTCTTCATCAATGTTGCTAAGTGCGTCGCTTTTCCGCCTGGTGCTGCACACATATCAAGAACGAATTCCCCAGGACGCGCATCAACTAACAAGCCGACGAGCGCCGAGCTCTCATCTTGCACTTGGAAGAGGCCACGCTGGAAACTTTCAAGCTCGTGCAGCCGTGTGTGTCGAGGCAACTCAAGGATGCGATAGCACCCTGGCGAGTAGCGACAGGCTTCCACTTTCACATGTTCTTGCCAAAACTTTTTTTCGAGCTGATGCGCACTGATGCGCAAAGTATTGGCACGCACGGTGGTCGGCCATGGTCGATTATTGGCCTGACAAAGCTTGGCGGATTCCTCTACCCCTAACTCCTCTATCCAACGCTCAATCACCCACTGCGGATGACTGAACTCACGTGCCATTCCTGCTGCCGAGGTAGAGCTTACTCGCTGGGAGTCCTTACGCTTGGGAGCTTGCTCCAGACGTCCTAGCAGCGATTCCAATTCGCGCTGCCCAATAACGTTGGCATGCGGCTTCGCTAGCTCCAACGTTTCCTTGCACAACAGTCCCATCGGGACTTTCTTTAGAAAAAGGATTTGATACGCGGCCATGCGCAGGAGATTGCGCACCGCTAATGGCAGTTTGTCTTTCTTATTGCCCAGCAACTCGTCAATTGCTTCATCCAAACGTGTACGCCATTGCAAAGTTCCCTTCACAAGACGCTGCAGGAGGCCGAGATTAACGTCCTTCTCTTGGCTTGCGCGCTGGAGCAATGCCGAGGAATGGGCTCCCGGCTTCTCGGCTTTGTTTAATATATCCAACGCGCGAACGCGGGTCTTAATTGAACTCATCTCTCAGCTCTTTTACTTCGGGGAGAGTATAGGTCCTAAAGGCTGGGAATGTAAAAGCTGCTTCTTTTATCAGGCGCTGCTAATACGCTATAGTCCAGTGGCTTGTGAAAGGATAACGGTTTGGCGGCAGATTCCCAGGGCTCATTTGGCATTCATTGGTTTCGACGAGATTTGCGCGTCGCCGGAAACCCCGCTCTGCAATGGAGCTGGAAGGAACACTCGGGACGAGTAGTTGGTCTATTTTGCTTCGATCCAAAATTTCTGGCACGCTCCGACTTCTCTCCGAATCGCTTCGCATTTTTCTTGCAAACCCTGCTTGAGCTGCAAACAGAACTTCGCTCAGTCGGCTCGGATTTACTGATTCTCGATCACGGCCCCGCAAAAGCCTTTCCTTTCCTATTCGAGAAACTTGCAGAGAAGGGCTCGCGCCCAAGCACGGTATCGTTTAATCGCGACTATGAGCCTTTCGCCCGAGAACGTGATAGCGCCATATCAGAACTGCTGACCGCACAGTTCGGCTCCAAGTTGCATACCGAGCGCGACCATCTTTTAATTGAACCGCACGAAATTACCAAAGACAGCGCCGGCCTTGAGACGTATCAAATTTACTCGCCATTTGCGAAGCGCTGGTTCGAGAAACTCAAAACCCCGGAAGTGATCGCTCGCATCGAGGTGCAGAAGAAAGGATTACAGTATTTGCGAGATCGTGATTCCGGAAAAATTAAGCAGGACCTATTTCAATTGAACTGGACTCAGCTACTTGGAAAAGAAAGCGCAACCTTAGATCAATTGGAACCCTACCTCCTTCAGAACTCAAAATTGGCGAGCGTTCCTATTCCCAAGGCCGGAAGTTTAGCCGCCCTGCGCAAACTTAAGGAGTTTAAACGACTAGCGCTAGAACGCTACGCGGAGGCGCGAGATTTTCCGAATGTGAAAGGAACCTCGCAGCTTTCCATTTTCCTTAAAAACGGCTCGCTTACGGCTGCGCAGATCATTGCGGAACTCGATCTACAGACCAAGACCTTCGCTGACAAAAGCGGCCCTTCAGTGTACTTGAAGGGGCTAGCCTGGCGTGAATTCTACTATTATATTCTTT
>JAFLCA010000113.1 GCA_017302875.1 Deltaproteobacteria bacterium | reverse complement strand
GCGCCGTTGGTATTCCGTGCTCTGCCTCCTCTCAGCTGCAGGGCTAATTCTTGCTGCAACGTATTACACAACTAATCCCCAGTTCTTCCTAAGGGTTCTCGGACATGACTTGTTGCGCGCGGGAGGACTCCTTCTTCTGCTCTCACTTTTGTTCGCCCTGACGCGCGTTCCAGTGCGAGGGAAAGCTTACTTAGTTGTCGGGCTATGCATGCTTGACGTTTTAAGCATACACCGACACTTACTGCCTAGTGTCCCGCTTGCAGAGATACGCTCTACCGAAACCTTGCCTGTACTCCAAAAGCAGGATCAGTTTCCACTTCGCGTGTATTCTAACTTCTTAAACCTGCCCGCGGAAATTCAAGATGACCAACAGTGGCAATTTCAAAAAGCTCTACTGGCGCTCGGAAGCGGAAGTTTCTACGGCATTTCAAACGTAAACGCACCTTCGGGTGTAACGCTGCAAGACGAGGAGTTTCTACAAGAGACTATTCATGCCATTCCCAAAGAAAAAATAATCGAGTATTTGGGCTCATTGAGCGTATCTGTCCTCCCAAGCTCAAAGGTGCTTCCGTATCATGATCTCGAGCTACGAAAGAACTCAGCGCTAAAAGATGTGTTTGTCTATGATTTAAAGACCTCTCAGCCGCGCTACAAACTTGTTGATAAATTACATACCTTACCGTCGCAGGATGCCGTTCGAGCCTCCCTGCCTACCAGCTCATTCGGCGAGGCTGCGCTAGGCAGCAACCCCTACACAGAAGATCGCGTAAGAGAAGTCACCCCACTCTCACCGCAAGACTCAGTCTCCCTTATGCACTATTCTCCGCAACGATTGGAATTCAGAGCTGAGCTCGCAGCACCCGCGCTATTAATACTTAACGAAGCGTATCATCGTGGATGGAGCGCACAGATAAACGGCAGAGATTTTCCCGTACTGCGTGCAAATTACTTTTTACGCGCGGTTTTCTTACCAGCAGGTAGAAGCGAGATTATCTTCTCCTATGCAACCCCGGGCCTTCTCCTTGGCGCATTTATCTCGATAGTTACTATCTTAGGGTTGGCAGTAGCTCTGAGTAAGCAGAACGGGACGCCTAAAAAGTTAGAAGGGTAACTTCAGAGGGCAGCTCTTGCTGCAACTTGCCATCACACAAGCTTTCTGACAGCCGTAGGTCTCTATTCCGTTATAAGTTCCGATCATCCCAAGTCCACACTGGCGCTTGCAGCTCACTTCGTAGGTAGCAGTGCAGCGATCGCAACGAAAACTTCCCGGGTCCAAGCTTTCCTTAGTCACATCCATTGCCGATGCTTCTGGGCAGGCCTTCTGCAAACAATCGCGTCGACAGCGCGGTTGACGCGCCGAAGTTTCAGACTTGCAGTTATCACTACAAATCGGGGACTCAATCTCGACACAAGGGGCCCCCACGTCTTGCGGTGATTTGGGCAGAGGAGTCGGTGTCGGCACCACACAGCGCTTGGACATGCAGGTATCGACACAGGCGTGGTAGCGATCATCAAATTCTCTTCTACACTGATCCCCACACGCCAGTTTGTCTGAAGGCATACAGCGCGGAAGCCCCTCTGCTGAAACGGTCCAACCGCCTGCCGTCGGCTTGGGCTGGGCACAGTCCGCCCAATCACAGCGCTTCGAGGCTGGCTGCTGCGAGTCCGCAAGAACCGGGATTGAAAGTGAAACTATAAGTAGGAGGAATCCCCGCAAGAGCATACCGATATTCTGACTGAAGCTCGTGCCCGCCGCAATAAAGACCGCAAGCATGAAGCACTGAATGGTGATATATTTCTCAGGATTCAGCGAAGGGGTCTTCTCATGAAAAATTGTCTCTCACATGCCCTAGCCCTGCTATTGGCTTTAATGACATTTGCCACTCAAGGTGTAGCAGCACCATCTGAAACATCAAAGGCCCGCATCGGCGTAATTCTTCCTCTGCACGGCCCCTTCGCAAAGTACGGACAGCGCATTCAGAACGGCCTTCAGAATTCAAAACTCAGCACGTTTGAACTTCTACTAGAGGACGAGGGCTGCGATCCTAAAGTTGCAATCACTGCCTACAAAAAACTCTCAGAGGTCGACGGCATCGAGCTATTTTTAGGCCCCTGGTGCGGCACTCCGCAAATTGCCGTGGCTCCCCTTATTAAGGCGAAAAAACAGCTCGCAGTCCTTGGGAGCAGTGCCCCCGCCGCTGTCTTCCCTCTATCAGGCGAGCGCATGTTTTCAACCCAGCACACCATCGAAAGTGAATCCGAGTTCATGGCGCAAAGCGTGTATCGCCTCGGTTTTCGTAAGGTCGCGATTGTATTCTTTGACAATCAATTCAGCCGCGCCCATGAAAAGTCATTTCGTCAGCACTTTGCAGGATCGGTCGCAAAAACCTTCGCGTACACAAGCCAGGACATTTCAGAGTTAAAGACCATCGCCCTAAAAATTCGCCAGCTAGGAGTAGACGCAGTGTTTGTTCCCGACGCTTTTCCGCTTATGGCAGGCTTCGTTAAAGAACTCGCTCAAGTGGGGCTCGCCTCACTCCCCATTTTTTCGGTGTATTCAGCGCAATCTGAGGATGCACTTGCAGCTATGGGGAAATATGGGGAAGGATTTGTCTATAGCTACCCCGATATTGGCAGCGCTGATGCTCTCGACTATTTCCCGGGCTTAGCGGCAAAAATTATGGGCGAAGCTGCCAGCTCTTGCGGAGAGAACATTGATTGCATTCGCGGGTACATCACGGGCAACTACCCCTTCACGAAAGAGGGTGTGCTTGAGGGCAAGCTGAAACTAAAAACTATTCATGACGGTCAGTTCACCGATCTATCCCCGCAATTGGAAACGAAGTGGATAGAGCTGCATCAAGCCAAGAAATAAGGAAGCCTGCTGATGAGCATGTGCATATCACCAACCAGTAAGATCCCCTGTCTGCTCCTTCTTACCTTCATATTTCTTACCGCTTGCTCAGCAAAAACTACCGCTCCCTCGCCCCTGCTCATCGCTGATTCCCAGCGCCTCAGCGCTTCAGTCGAGCAAGCTTATTGGTGGCACAGCGATATCCACGTGCACTGGCCGATGGGCGAAAACCCCGACTGGGCTGTGGACGCGATGCTTGCAAATGAAGTCTTTGCCCCCATCGTCATGAATCAAAGCAGCGCACCGCTTTTGTGGAGATTCCACCGCCGCGCCATGCGAGATGCTTCCGGGCAGAATTTCAGCTTCATCTTTTATGCGTCTTCCGACAGAGCAAAAGAAATACTGAGAAAAATCGACGCTGATGAAACCCTGAAACAACTATCTTCTGTGGGCATTGTCGAACGGGTAAATTCAGGCTCCTTCGCTGCAGCCCCTTTACCGCAGATTGAAGGAACTAGCGCCCCGGGCTGGCCTCCCAGCCTGCAACGCGCCTGGCCCTACTTCATCATGGGCGCCAGCGCGACATGGCTTGATTTAATCCGCCAGGAAGCCCAAACAGCCGAGCTGGATCGGCGAGACGTTCGCACGACTTTAGAGGGCTATCGACGAGTCTCAAAAAACATCGATGCAATCTGGTACGAGTATGCGCAGCGAGCTTTTTTCCATCATCTAAGCGCCATGTTCGCATACCCCGAATTTCAGATGAAAACGGAGCTTGTCTTTTAGTTCCACCAACATGGTGTTTCTCAGACAGCCCATTCCGAGAATCTCGTAGTCCTCCCTATATCCCCTTCCGACGAGCCTACGTGAAGCTCAGCACGTAACCGCATTCTCCGTGCTAAATATCTGTATTTTTGTAGCGACCCCCCCTGCAAAGCTTCAAACCCTCAGCCTTCCACCGCAATAACCGAAGAACTATGCCATGGAGTTCTTGGGTTATGAGCGCCAGCCGAGGGGTCGGCAGGTGCGAAATTGGTTTCAACTAATGGACGGCTACCTCATTTGGAAGGTGGTGCCGCCGGACTATAACAATCCCTTCAAACCCCCAGTTTCAGAACAAGTCCTGCACGAACTCGTTAGTAGACGCAGTGCTCTTAGGCGCGTATGCAAGCTTAAGTGCCTCTGCGAAGGATTTGAGATGATGACGTTCGACAATCTCGACGATCCCGGATTTTTTACTGATCATCCCTGCATTTCCGCCATGGGAACTCATGGAGTCCTCACCTACGTGTTCGGGTCGGAAGTAAACGTAGAAATCGAAGAGCAGCTCGATAAAATCGAGCGCGAAATGCGAGAGCTACTAGCCTTTAGAGAACAAAACTTAAGTGCGCGAGTAGTCGGATGGGGAGATCAAATTACAATCGCCGAATATCGCAAGCGTCGAGAACAGAGCAAACGCTTGCTGGCCACGGCCTCAGGAGACTACGTGGTGCGCTATGAACATACGGGAATAGCGTAGGAATTATTGCTGAACTTTCTCAGAACTCAGGACGCCGAAGAAAAAGGTAAGCACATTCGGTGCGTTGAGAAATCCTCGTCAAGGCACTGCCCTGAAACGCCGATACCACAGGTCAGTGCCAATGGAAGACTTAGCTCTCAAAAAACGCTCTCTCGTGCTCCTTATTAAGGAGATTCTCGATCAGTTGAACGAGACAGCTGAGTTGAAGGCTAAGGGCGGCTCAGCCGCTGTGAGCATGCTTCTCCTTCGAGAAATGTGCTCCGTGCTACGCGAACTTGAACCGGAGCTGATGGAATTGTACTTAGAGGTGCTGCCAACTCTGGCAAGTGCGACTCCACCTGCAAGCGCTCGTCGTTTCACCGAAGAGAAAGCTATGCTTTCCGAACCAGTCAAAAGACGATTCGTTGAGCGCATGCGCGATCAACTCGTCAAGTCAGCCGCTTAGAGAAAATCCGTGCTCGCACACCCGTCGCAGCCTTCTTAAGCCCCATGAATACTGCGCGCAAAATTGGCGCAACGCTTGTAGATTCGGCTCCCCCTACTTCATCTTTTGTCGCAAGCTCTACCACCTCGGACTTCGGAACCTGAGAAACTTGCGGCTCAAGAAATTCTATGGAATCAAGCGGACTCTTGGTGCCGGTGGGCCCGCTTCGAGCAACATGCGTATAGATCATAGTGGTACGCACATCCTTATGACCGAGCAAAGCTTGAACAGTCCGAATATCTGCCCCATCCTCTAGCAAATGCGTTGCAAAGGAATGCCTGAAGGAGTGACACGTAGCATGTTTATCAATACCTGATCTCTTGAGCGCTCCCGCCAGGGCTTTCTGAAGAATAGAATCCGTCAGATGATGCCTGCGAGTTATTTCTGAGCGCGGATCGACCGATAAATCGGCAGACGGAAAACACCAAAACCATTTCCATGACTTTGAGGCGCTTGGATACTTCCGCGCTAAAGCATCAGGCAGAAAGACTCCCGCCACATCGTGTTTCCTATCGTCCTCATAAGTTGTACGAGTTGATCGCAAGTGCTCCAAAAGCGCTGCTTTAAGTGCCTTCGGCAGCATCACGAGGCGATCTTTGCGGCTTTTACTGTCCCAGATCGCTATTTGGTTACGCTCCAGATCAATATCCTTCACTCTCAAACGCAGCACCTCGTTTAGTCGCAGTCCGCAGCCATACAAAAGCCCCGCGATAAGCCGCTGGCGCGGTGGCAAAAAGCGCAGAAGTAAGGCGACCTCCTCTCGTGTAAAGACGACTGGAATGTGCTGTCTTCGTGCGGCCCACCGAATCCCCTCAAGATCCTCAAGGCTGATTTCCAGAACCTCTCTATACAGAAAAACCAACGCATTGAGGGCCTGATTCTGAGTAGCCGCTGAAACATGGCGTTCCGCCGCAAGATACGTGAGAAAGCTGGCAACTGCGTCCTTTCCAAGAGCGCGAGGATGGCGCTTACCATGAAATCGAATGAATTGCCTTATCCAAAGGAGATAATTCTTCTCCGTCGCAAGCGCGTAGTGACGCGTACGCAATAGATTGCGCACTTCAGAAAGCAAAGTCTTCCTCTCTGGAATGGGTGGGGCATGGTTCATTCCATTGATTCGGAAAACTAGCGCCAAAGTTTCCAGGTCGATTACTGCTTAAACAATCAGGACAAAGAGAGGCAGCGAAAAAACAGATAAAGAAGAGCCGCGGATTAACATATTAACCCGCGCACCGAGAATTAAGGTGGCGGAATGGTAGAGGAAATTACCAATGAGAAAGAAGAGCGTATCTGGTATAATCCGCGAAGGGCTGTGCGCCAGGGTGGCGTGAGACGGCTCAATATTATGTTACCCCTCTAAGATATTTTGCCTCAAAAACTGCCCATAACCTTGTCATGTTTCAGAAAGACGCCCATACCCAGATTGAAAATCAGTACGGCTTAAAGGGCCTTAGGAGCCAGGTCGACCTTTCCGCATTTGACGCAATGGTTGGCTTTAACGTAACTCAGCTTGAAAATGCGATTTTAACAGGTCTAGGCACCGGAGTGCTTCGCCCAGAAAATCTAACAGGCAAGTGCGTCGACTTTGGATGCGGACGGGGCGTTTCAACAGCCGCGCTTGCAAGCTACGGAGGAGATGTAACTGGTGTTGAACTTGACCCCAAAAGTATCGCACAAGGTCGTCTACTCGGTTTTGTTCCCAGCGACAAGATTTTAAATTTGGACGGAATTGACTACCTGAAATCCTTGCCTCCGAACTCGCTCGACTTCGTGAATGCCGCAATGTTGGGCCCAGACATCGACGGGCCGCTTTGCCGAAACTTTCTCCTAGCTTGCCAGCATGCTCTCAAACCCGGCGGAGCAATTTTAGTCACTTCAGACTTTGGAACTATGAGCACACTTGCGGAGGTAAACCCCCTGAGTAACGGATTCGTGCAAGGTGGAGTATTCCTCGCTATTCGTGGACTGGAAGATCCAGCATCCGCGTTTGGTGGAAACTTGCATGGTTTGCAGATGTTTGAGAAAGCACCTACCCCAAATTTCGGAGAATTGTTTAAAGGTCTTGATTTAGGTGCTTTAGCCAAAAAGTTTCGGTTGGAGGGGTAACAAACGAGTCGTGCGGATTCTGGGCCTGCTCGTCTCGGTGGTAATTTTATTGACTAGGAAGGCCCAGAACCGCACACTCTAGCCGTTATGCCGACAAACTCTAAGATGGGCAGATTTCTAACCCCCTATCATTCAAAGGCGATCTTGATCGGTCTGCTGGGTCCTGTCTTACTTTGCTTCCTTATTTTGATTGCGAGCCGTCTAAACGGGAATACTTCCATCTCTTACGAAGATTGTTGGTGGCTGCCCTTAAAGACCTTCTTTATGATTCCGTTTGCGCTAGTTGCGTTTGTTTTAAGTCCACTTTTATCTTTCTTTACTAACAGACCCCAGCAATTACATGAACTGATCGGCATATGGATACTCTGGGGGATTTGCCTTAGCTGCTGTCTATTGAGTTTTTGGCCGCGCATCCGAGACCGTCGACCCAAAACCACAGCAACGCTCTTCGGATTAGGCGTCTTTATTGCATGCCTATGCTCAATGTTAATGATGATTGCGCTACGTTACGCCTAAGTGCGCATATCCAGAGCGGCATAACAAACCGCTCCACGCAGATTTGCGCCCCAGTGGATTAGGTGGCGGGGTGAGGGTAAGATGTGGGACGCAAACTGGTGAGCGTTTGCCGTTATGCCCCCGAGTGGCTCAGAACCCTAAGCGCCTTTTCAGCGGCGGGTCCTTCGGCAACATAATTTCCCGAATGGCATCGAAGACCACCTTAAACTGCTGATCGTATCGCCGCTCTAGATCGATAAGTTTCCTTGCGAGTTCTCGATTTGACGAGATGAACTCACGCAGCTTTACGAATGTGCGCATAATCTCAATATTGACGTGAACGGCCTGCTTACTTCGCAGGACAGTCGAAAGCATCGCAATTCCTTGTTCGGTGAAGACGAGAGGGCGATATCGACGCCCGCCATATGCTGAACTTGAGATCCCAATTTGGGATCTCAAGTTTGCAACTTCCTGATCTGACAGCTGAAACATGAAATCCTGGGGGAATCGATCGGCATTACGGCGAACTGCACGGGTCAAAATTCTCGTCTCAACGCCATAGAGAACCGCGAGGTCCTCATCGAGCATGACCTTGTGGCCTCTTACTAAATAGATAAGAGATTCGACTTGGGATGGTAATGCAGAAGCTTCTGTCATGCGGTTCCCCTTAGTTACTTATCGTAGAAATTTCTGATAAGTTGCTGGGGACATAACAATCAAATCCAGCCGACGCGCAAGCGCGCGGCTGATCTAAGCCGTTATCCAGCTAAAGATATTTTATGTACGTAAGCAAAGAACCAGTAGAGCCATCTTTCGATAAAGTCGGCATCGTGGGGCGAGTCTTCCCTCGCACTAAACTGGCGGACTCTGCGGAGTTCTTCACAGTTGGAACAGAACGCGGGCATGAAACGACCATTCGTCAACGTGAATGCGATTTTTTTTACTATGTATTGGAGGGCACGGGTGCTTTCATAATCGATGGAACCACACACACTTGTACTGTGGGTGATTTAGTCACGATCCCCCATGGAAGTTGGTTTCGATACGAAGGGCGTATGCGGTTGCTCGCTGCTTCCGTTCCCCCATGGCGACCCGAGCAAGAAGACACAAAGGAGAATGCTGGATAACAACCGTCTCGTGCCGATACCGCTTGCGCGGTGCGGCACAGCCAAGCCGTTATGCCGCCAAGAGGCCCTATAATAAGCCTTGCCTTATTATAAGTTGTAGCTTATAATACCCTTACATGAAAGTTAAGTATTATTTGACCTCCAGTGGGCGCAGTCCCGTTGAGGAATTCATCCTGGATTTGCCGGAGAATACTCCCCTTGAGATTGCGGATGCCATCGCTTTACTAGAAAGCGGTCAGAGGCTTGAAATGCCTCTTAGTCGGAACCTTTCTAGTATTAAGCCAGGACTGCATGAACTGCGCTTTCGGGATAAGGCAGGGCAGGTTCGAGTGTTATATTTCTTAAAAAAGGGAGAGGCCATTTACTTAATTCATGCTTTCCGCAAGAAAACCCAGGCAATTCCACCTAGGGAAATGGATTTAATTCTTAAGAGACTGAAGGAGGTTTGATATGGCTTGGAAAGAAATGACTGTTGAAGAATTAGCCAAATCACTTGGAGCGAATATCAACGAGATCCGAGAGAAACAAAAACTCATCTCAATGATCGTCAAGATTAGACGAGAAAAAAAGCTGTCGCAGGCGGCCCTTGCTAAAAAGTTAGAGCTTAGTCAAGCAAGGATAGCCCAGATTGAGTCGGGGATTGGCACGGCGCAAATTACTTTTGATATCCTATTTAATATTTTGGTTGCGCTTGGTTACGATTATCGAGTTGTAACTAGTAAGGCGGCATAACAACTGGATCAAACCGACAAATTTGCCTAGCGGCAACCCGCGCGTTATCCTAGCCGTTATTTCCCTCGACCAAATCCGATAGATTTTTTAGAAGGTATCTCGGTTGGAAGCATTTGCTGCTGAAGCGTAAGACGGATCGCATTCAGCTCGTTCTCGTTATCTTCAAATCCTCGGGCAACTTTCTGCTCAAGCAGCTCCAGGCGCCGTTTCAGATCTAAATGTTCTGCTAGAATCTCGCGAGCATGAATGAAGGCACGCACCACCATGATGCTGGCTTCTATGGCTAAACGACTGTTAAGTACATTTGCCGCCATCACCGTGCCGTGCTCAGTAAAAGCCAATGGTAAGACACTAGAGAACTTCAATTTTTTAAGGTGGTCGCAGTTTGCGACCACCTCCACCAACTCATCTTTGGTCAATTCGAACATGAAATCCTGAGGAAAGCGCTCGGAATTTCTTCTTACTTGCTCCTTTAAGCGCTTCGTTTTAACACCATACAAGCGAGCGAGATCTGTATCCATGATAACGCGTTTTCCTCGTACCCTTACGATTATGTCTGTTAGCTTTGGTGATTCGATATCCTGGCGATCGTTCGCCTCTGCCGCATTCATCTCAAATCCAGGTAAGTGATAGAAAAATTGTGCCCCCTGGTTTAATCGAGAGCTGTGGTTAAAAGTTGCTTACTATTTCCGTGGTGGTATGTTCGGGAAATAACAAACGCCTCGTGCCGAGCGTAAGCGCCGGCACAGGCTCGCCGTTCTCTTCCCCAGTTAATCCCTACCGAAACCGATTTTCTTCTTTGATGGTATTCTCAGCAAGTCCTCAGGCTTCGCATCTATTAGCTCTTTGATGCTTTTAAATACGACTTTGAATTGAGCATCGTATTTTCTTTCGAGTGTCTCAATTTTTCGCGAGAGTTCTTGATGAGAAAGCATCATTTCTCGCAACTTCACAAAAGTTCGCATTATGGCGACATTGGCCTGAATTGCTCGTGGACTGCGCAGGACACTTGAGAGCATGGCAACACCCTCCTGAGTAAATGCGTACGGCAAGTATTTGGAATGCTTTCCTTTCCCGTTATTCTCTAAGGTCACAATTTGTGACCTTAGAGAATAAAGCTCCTCAGCTGTAATTTGAAACATAAAGTCCGCGGGGAAACGCTCTAAGTTACGCTTTACAGCCTGCAGAAGTGCCTTGGGCTCGACACCATACAGCTCCGCCAAATGCGGGGACAGCATAACTTTCCGTCCGCGTATCACGACGATGAGTAGGTTTAGATTCGTAGTTATCTCTTCGACCATACGCATACCAATCGATGAAATCCTTCTTAAGTTGCTTCTCTTAGCATAAAACTCCGGGAAGAGAACAAATCCCTCGAGCCGATTTTGGCCCGCATAGTGTATCGACAGTAGGTATGGTAGAGTGGGCCAAAACGGTTCAGGGTAGCCGTTCTGTCTCCGAGTTCCTGCCGAATCCAATTGTTCGCCTAGCGGGTGGCTGAGCAGGATTCATAATCTCTCGAATCGCGTCGAATACTAATTTAAACTGAGAGTCGTAACGCTTCTCCAAATTATCCAACTTCTTTGCAAGTTCGTTATTTGCGGCGATGAATTTGCGTAATCGCACAAAAGTTCGCATGATTTCTACGTTAGCCTGAATCGCTGCCGAGCTGTGCAGCACACCGGATAGAATTGCGACACCTTGCTCAGTAAAAACGTAGGGGGCAATTCGCCTTCCGCCTCGGTTTGAGATCACAATCTGTGATCTCAAACTTGCAAACTCTTGATTTGACAACTGAAAGCAGAAATCTTCAGGAAATCTTTCGGAGTTACGTTTAACTGCCTGAACTAATGCACGAGTATCAACCCTGTATAGGGCTGCGAGATCTTTATCTAGCATAACTTTCTCGCCGCGAATCAAGTATATTAGCTCCTCGACCTGCGAAGCAGTTGGCGTTAAATCTTGAACCATATTGAGTTTGCCTCCAAATATCCTATCGCGAAAATTCGTGATAGGTTGTTCGGAGACATAACAATCAAATAGCGCCGAGCGCTTCGCGCCGGCACCTTTAAGCCGTTATCTCCCTAAAAAATTTATGCCACAACCTGACCAGAATCGTCGTGAAGTCCAGTTACAAGTAGGAACTCGTGCATACACCGATGGTGATTACATTGCCGTAGCCGAAATTCTCGATAAAGCAAAATTGGTAGATCCGGAACGGGACAATCGCGAGTGCCTCGCGCGTAAAATTGAAAGAGACCCTGGTTCAATATTTGTTGCCACAACTACTGAGGGCCGAGTTATCGGAACTGTATTTACTGTTTCGGACGGTTGGGCTGCCTTCATCTTTCGGCTAGCTGTACACCCTGATTTTCGTGGCAAAGTTGACGGGCCAAGCGGAAAATCTGCGGGAATTATTTTGATGGAGGCGGCCGAGGCGAGACTGCGGGCTCAGGGGGCACGCGACGTGGGCATAACCGTTAACGACGAGTATGTTCCATTGAAGACTTGGTACCAACAGCAAGGATATAAACCTACCGGTATGTATCGTTTTTTGTGGAAAACATTATAGACAGGCGAGATAACACACGGATCAACCCGGATTTTGCCTAACGGCAAAACCGGGGCTATCCTTTGCCATTATATCGCTTGACGTTTAACGCATTCCGTTATATAGTTCTGGTGTGATAAGAAGCTTTCGATGTAAAGAAACTGAGCGGATATTTGGACTTCAACGTTCCCGGAAGTTTCCTCCAAGCATTCAACAGATTGCCCTTCGGAAGCTACGAATGCTCCACAGAGCAATTTCGGTTATCGATCTGAGGGTGCCTCCTGCAAATCGATTGGAGAAGTTACATGGCGCTCGTAGCGGTCAGTGGAGCATCAGAATTAATGACCAATGGCGTGTATGCTTCAAATGGCAGGATGGTGACGCATTTGAAGTTGAAATAGTGGATTATCATTGAGAGGTGTATATGGCTAAAAACAAATTGAATCCTGTACATCCAGGAGAAGTGATTCAGGAGGAGTTTTTATCTCCTCTTGGCCTTAGTCAGAATCGTTTAGCTTTGTCCTTGGGCGTGCCTGCTCGTCGAATTAACGAGATTGTTCTTGGTAAACGCGGGATCTCTGCAGATACAGCGCTGCGACTGGCGCAGTACTTTGGAAACTCCGCTGATTTTTGGCTCGGCTTGCAGATGGACTATGACTTGGATATGGCTAGAATTGATTCTGGCGGATCCATAGAGAAGGAAGTTCGCAAGCGGGCATAACAACCGCCTCGTGCCGAGCGTAAACGCGGGCACAGGCTAGCCGTTACACCTTCGACCTAGAGGTACGTCGAATCAGCTTTGAGTTTGCCTGGAACCAAGCTGCAAGAGTTTTTTCTTCGACTGAACTATCGGCAACCCCAAGCATTACAATGGTGGCTTCCTCTTCCGTGGCTGTTATTTCGACT
>JAFLCA010000112.1 GCA_017302875.1 Deltaproteobacteria bacterium | reverse complement strand
CTGATGAAAGTTAGTCACCATCGCGTCGACATAGCGGAATTCGAATCCGGGCTCGATAAACAATTCGCTCGAAAAGTGCTGAGTGCCGCTTCCATTCGATTCTCGTCGCGCGACGGTCTCCAGCAGTCGCACCACAGAAGTGCCAACCGCGATAACACGTCCCCCACGCGCTTTTGTTTCCTCGATCTTGGAAAGCAAGCGCGTATCGAAGAACCCATGCTCCCGACCCGGTCGCGCAGGCTCAACAGCTGCTTCCTCGCCCTCATTCCACAGCGGCAAAAAGCTAGCGGTGCCTAAGTGAAGGGTTACAAACTCCACGCCACATCCCACCGCGCGAATCCCCTCCATGAGCTGCGGCGTAAAATGCAAACTAGCCGTGGGAGCGGCTACTGACCCCTCGTTCGCGGCGAAGAATGTTTGATAATCCTGAAGGTCTTCAAGGTCCCCAATTCCGCGTCGAATATAGGGCGGAATCGGCATCACTCCCGAAAGCCGCATTTGCTCATGCAGCGAAGCTCCAGCGGGAACAGAAAATGAAAGCAGGACGTGATGGGCGGAAATTCGCTCAAGGACTTCAGCGCGCACTCCGTGCGCAAAATCGATACCTCGACCAACCTTAAAGCGCTTCAGCGGGCGCCCTAAACAAATCCATGTCGCTTCGTCGCGCTGCTCCAACAAGAGAATCTCGACCTGCCCACCTTCCCCGGAAAAAGATCCGAACAAACGGGCCGGAAACACCTTTGTATTGTTGAAGACAAGCAAGTCTTGCGCCTTCAAGTACGAAGGCAGAGACACGAAGCGCTGCTCGTCCAGCGTCGATCGCGAACGATCGATGACCAGCATCTTAGCCTGGTCATAGGGATGAATCGGACGCTGCGCGATACGCGCTTCGGGCAATTCGTAGATAAAGGGGGCCGTCATTTCTTAATGAAGGTCTGCATTAAATCGATCGGCAGAGGGAACAAGATCGTGGAATTATGTTCCGTCGCAATATGACGCAGAGTTTCCAAATAACGAAGCTGCATCGTTCCGGGATGCCCTTCCATGATACCCGCCGCAGCCGTCAACTTATCTGCGGCTTGAAATTCACCTTCCGCCTGAATGATCTTAGCGCGACGTTCACGCTCCGCTTCAGCCTGCTTCGCCATCGCGCGCTGCATCTCTTGCGGCAAATCGATGTGCTTCACTTCAACGGTAGTTACTTTCACACCCCACGGCTCGGTGCGACTATCGATAATTTCCTGAATGCGAATGTTGATTTGCTCGCGCTGGGACAGCAAATCATCCAGTTCAGCCTCTCCGCAGACACTGCGCAGGGTGGTTTGCGCTAATTGGCTCGTAGCGTAGAGAAAATTTTCGACCTGCACGATGGCCTTCGCGGGTTCGACGACACGGAAGTAAAGTACGGCGTTCACTTTTATCGAGACGTTATCCTTGGTGATGACATCTTGCGTCGGAATATCCATCGTCACCGTGCGTTGATCCACGCGCACGAGCTTTTCGACAAAAGGAATGACTAGAATAAGGCCGGGGCCGCGCACGCCGTTAAGGCGACCGAGCATAAACACTACGCCGCGCTCGTACTCTTTCAAAATGAAGACAGAGCTTTTGAGGAGGGCGACTACGGCGACGACCAAAAGTATCCAAGCAGGTACGGGCAACATAGATTCTCCTTTTAACTTAAGAAATTTTTCGCACTTCCAAGAGTAAACCTTCTTTCATAGACAGCACTTCCACCTGACTGCCCTTCTCGATGATGCCTTCCGCCGCCACGGCGTTCCAAACCTCGCCGTTCACGCTGACTTTGCCTTTGGAGGTGAAATTCTCGAGCGCTTTACCGTGCTGCCCGACCAATCCGTCAGCTCCCGTAGTGGCGCGGCGATGCATCGCTCGTACGGCAGACATTGCCACAAAAAGCATAAAACCACCAAGCACCGCAGCCAAGGGAACTATGTAGTGGTAGGCGACCGCCATGTCGGGAGCTCGAGAAACATCAACTAGGTACAGGGCCCCAAGTGCCATGGCTACCACACCGCCAATGCCTAGAATGCCGCTCGGAATGTAAAATTCTAGACCTATGAGAAAGGATCCCACTATGAATAGGAGGATCCCACCCTGACTTAAAGGAATGATTTCCGTGACCGCTAAGGCCAAAATCAAACATATGATTCCGACGACTCCAGGCAAAATCGCCCCTGGAGTGTAAAGCTCCAAAGACAGTCCCGTGGTGGCACCCAGCCATAGCAGCGCAGCGATATTCGGATTGGCGAGCACATTTATAATTTTATCCTTGAAGCGCATCTCAAAGACTTTGAGTGGCAGATTAGAATAATCATCAAGAACGGTGCTCGAATGCTCCAGCTTTACTTCGCGGCCCTTGAGTTGCCGCAACAAATCCGGAACGCCGTCTGCCACGATATCCACGACAGAAAGCTTCAACGCCTCCTTCTCCGTTACCGAGCTGCTGTTTTTGACGGCCTGCTCCGCCCACGCAACATTTCGGCCACGCTGCTCAGCGATTGATTTTACCATTGCGATCGCCATCTGCTCGGCTTTCGCGCGCATGTCGCCTTCGATGTCTTTGCCATCACTTTGCACGGGATGCGCAGATCCAATACTAGTACCCGGCGCCATCGCAGCGACGTGACCCGCCAATGTGATAAATACCCCGGCGGAAGTCGCGCTAGCCCCACCCGGCCCAACATAGAAAACCACCGGAATCGGAGATTTAAAAATCTCCTGAATCATTTCCTGCGAGGTGCTTAGCATTCCCCCAGGAGTAGAAAGGCGCACGATCAGAACCTTGGCACCGGTGGCCGAGGCCTGCTCGATGCTTTTAGAGAGGAAAGCCGCCGTGCCAGGCAAAATCGCCATGTGCATGTCGATGAAAGCAACGTAAGGCTCAGGCCCAGTCATCGTTACCTTCGAAGGCGCGGCATCACTATGGGCGAGGCTGGCCCAAGCAGTGGTTACCGAAACGAAGAGACAAAGCAGGACTCGCGCGAAGCTCACAGCAACCCCATCTTGGTAAAAAGTGCGCGCGACTTTTTCAATTCATTCCAGAACCGCTTCTTGGCCTGCGCGTCGCTGGCGACATCACAAAGATCATCGGTAAGCAGTGCGCGCTGCCCCTTATAGGTGACAAACCCATCTTCATCGACAGCTTCAGCACTGGGGGCATCAAATAAAACCTTTGCCACGGCTGAGCCCATTAAGACAGCAACATGTGCAGGATGCTCTTTCAATTTTGCATCGACGAACTCTTGCAACGTGCTGGATGCCGCACTCACCTTTTCGGAGAGAGGGCTTCGGATCGCGTTTGAAGGATCAAGTTTCAAGCCCTGCGCGAGCGCAGCCTCTAGTACTTTTTGTCCTGCGGGAGTTATCGCACCAATAAAATGCAAAAAGGCCGCAGGCTTTTCGACAAGCGGACGAGATTTCTCGACCAGGTTCTTCGGAATGCCACCTGGATACTGCGAACTCACTGAGTCCAGAAACACGAGAGCTTCACGCAGGCAATCGTTTCTATTCATAGCAGCCTAAAAGCGGATTACGTAGCTCAGAGCGTCAGAATCGTATCCAAAATTTTATTGGCCACTCTGCTCTTGTATGTCGTGGCGACCTCTTCTTGCCGTCCGTGCTTATCAACCAGCCAGACTCTGTTCGTATCGAGATCAAAAGCTTCATTTGCAAAGTTACCGACGATCATGTCGGCATTCTTATTCTTCAGTTTTGTTCTCGCCTCATTGAGCAGATCTTCGATCTCACCCGTCTCGACAGCAAAACCAACCAGAATCGGCTTTTTCTCATCGACTTTGCTCTTGCCTAACTCGTGCAAGATGTCTGGATTCTCAACAAGCTTTATGGTCGGGGTCTTGTCCGATTTTTTCATCTTCAGATCGGCAACTTCAGCCGGGCGATAATCCGCCACAGCCGCCGCCATAATAACGACATCCGGCATTTCAGATTTAGACTCCATGTGATCCATGACCGCCTTGCGCATTTCAGCTGTCGAGGTCACCTCTTCTCGCTTCACGGGGCCGGGCACCTTGATGTGCACGGGGCCGTGCACCAAGGTAACTTCAGCGCCGCGTCGAAACGCTTCTCGCGCCAAAGCCACACCCATCTTTCCCGACGAGCGATTCGTGATAAAGCGCACCGGATCGAGCGCCTCTCGTGTCGGTCCGGTAGTAATAAGGACACGTTTTCCCGCGAAGTCCTGCGGAGACAAGATGCGCCGCACGTGGAAAAATATTTCTTCCGGATCAGCGAGACGTCCAGTTCCATTCCAACCACAAGCAAGCTCACCTTCCTCGGGATCAACGAATCGAACGCCACGCTTGCGAAGCTCTTCGATGTTCTCCTGTGTCTTCGGGTTGGAATACATATTCATGTTCATGGCAGGCGCAACGAGAATGGGAGCCTTCGTTGCTAAAGCCACCGCCAGCAGTGGAGATTCGGCAAAGCCCATGGCTAATTTGGCAATCACATCGGCAGTCGCCGGCGCGATGACGAGCGCCTCGGCCCAGTCAGCGAGCTGAATATGACCGATGCCACTTGCTTCAGACTTATCCCAAAAATCGGTAACGACAGGCTGTCCAGTGACCGCTTGCATAGTGGTCGGCGTGATGAATTCCATGCCCGACTGCGTCATCACAACGCGCACTTCGTATCCGCGTGACACCAAAATTCGCGCTAGCTCTGCTGCCTTGTAAGCAGCGATCGAGCCCGTTACGCCCAGCACTATTCTTCTTCGTTCCATGCTCTCAGACATTGCCACCTTCCTGTAAGAACGGATTACTTCTTTTCTCTATGCCAACTGTCGTCTCATCTCCATGCCCCGGTAATACTCGCGTATCGTCGGGTAGGCTCAAAATCTTACTATGAATGCTACCCATAAGAGTATCGTAATCACCGCCGGGCAAATCAGTTCTTCCTATCGAGCCCTGGAAAAGCGTATCGCCCGCCAGAAGTATCTTAAGCTCTGGCTGATAGAAAACCACATGCCCGGGAGAATGTCCCGGAGTAAAAAGTACGCGAAAATCCTGGCCACCGAATGAGAGGACCTCCCCTCCCACTAGTTCGCGCTCCGGCTCGGGACAATCCTGCATCTCCCCGGCGGGAAGTCCGTACATGGCACAAATATCCCTGACATGGGCCCGCATCTCTCGCTCTCCAGGGTGAGCGATCAGCTGCGCATTGGTCTTTTGTTTGAGCGCAGCCACCCCGCCACAGTGATCGAGATGCGAATGCGTTAGCCAAATCTCAACGCAGCGACAGCCCAGTTTCTGCAGCTCCGCCTCGATGAGCGGCACATCACCGCCGGGATCCACGACCACCGCAGTCTTGCTCTGCGCATCGGCAATAATCCGGCAGTTTTGGGCAAAGGGCGTAACAACTAAAGAACGTACTTGCAGCACTGACTCACCTAAGTTATTGAATACAAAGCTGATGATGGCCCAGTGAGGGGCAAACTTCAAGCCAGACCTACGCTTCCTACGTAGTTCTACGTCTTCGTCGCTCTTTCTCTATATTTTCATGACCTTACAGCGAATTGTGTTTGGGCTTCCGGACTCCGGATTCTCAACTAGAATTCCTGCGATACCGATATCTTAACTGCGATTGAGAACCTGAAAGGAATTTCTCGATACACTATGAGTGATGATCAAGGCGATAAGCCTGCGAGCGAAGTCAGCGACAATAAGCACGTAGCGTTGGCCTACCGATATGTCTCTGATGCTTGGTTCCCGATTAATCCGACGCTGCTGACCAAGATTCAGGACAATCTGTATGCAGGAAGTTACGATCACAATCGAGAGAGCCTGCTCACGGATCTCAAGCAGGATTGCGCCCTCTACTTGTACTGCTTGCGGCGTCTCTCGGAGATGACTGCAGGGCAGTCGGACAACGGCAGCTTCGCATTTAGTCCGCAACAACTCCTTAAGGACAGCCCACTCGCTCTTTTTCGCGCAGTCTTGGCGGTCCAAGCACACGGAGTCTCCACGCATCACGAAGAGGAAACCAAGCCGGAACACGCATCTTGTTGTGAGCGAGCAGTTATCTCAGCAACCACCGCCGAGGCCTTGTCGGAGTCTTTCGAACTAGATGAGATTGATGCGTACTCCTGCGCGCTACTGCGTCAGCTTGGAATTACACTAATCGCTTGGAATTATCCGCATGTGTACAGTCGCGTCATGGCGACCCTTCCCGCCGGCGAAAGTCCAGACGAGTTGCTGGGCAAGATGCTGGGATTCTCACCTCAGCTTTTGGCTCTCACGCTGGCTCGCGCTTGGAAACTATCTCCCGAGATTCTTGTCGCCATGGGTAGCGAGTCGGCCGCCGTCGAAAGCGCCGAAGAGGCAAAACGCATCGGGAAGATAGGTGCCGCCCTGTCAAAAGTCTGCGCGATTGGGGAGGCATTTGCGAGCAGCTTACAAGAATCACCAGAAACACCGCAGGCGCGCCACGAGGAAGCGATGCAAGAGATTCTTAGCAGACTCGGCCCGGCAGGAGTCTCATACATTCAAAAGTTGGTGCGATCGAACTTGAGGCTCTTTGCGCGGAGTCACCCCGTGCTTTCCAAATGGTCCGAACCCGAGCCCCTGGCCGAAAGCTCAGAATCACCACCACCTAAATCTCCGCGCGAAGATGAACTTCACGCGAAGGAACTCATGGAGCGAAACTTATACCTGAAGCGCTGCAGCGCCGAAGAACGCCAAGAGTTCGAGCTTCTCTACAGCTCGCTCGACCCTAGCAGTATTTCTAAGAATTCTCTCGATATCCTCCGCAGTCGCATCATCCCGCGCTTTGGCTTCGAACGCGGCTGCATATACCTCATCGATCCCGATAGCATGATGCTGATTCCGCGTCTGCCGTTGGGAAGCGCGGCCCTCATGGATTACCAAGCTGTAAAATTTTCAACTTCAGACTCGGCCTTCGACCCGATTATCGCAGCGTTTAGTAGCAAGAACCCAAGCATCGAGGAAAAGCTCGACGAGCACCGCAATAAGGTTTTCTACTTAGCGGGAAGCCTTGGCGAACTTCAACGGGCAGGCGTTCTCTACCTCGAGCTCGGGCAGGAACAACTCGAGAGCCGCCGCCACACCAACCCCCTCATTGCCTTCAAAGCGATTCGCCACGCCCTTGGTGATATTCTCGCGCTTAAATAGCCCCCTCCGACTCCCCTATAACCAGAGCTTCAGCAATGCTATAGTATTAGCGCTTATCTTGAGCTTGCGATTCGTTGCATGAAACTGTCATCTGACTACATTTTGTCCGCCTCTTTGTCGCTGCTATTTCACGGAGCAGCAGCGGCAAGCATATACGGAGCCTTGGTCTACGGGCCGGGAATTCAGTTTCAGTCCGGCAACAATGGATTTGATGTCTCGATAATTTCCCCAGCTGAGCTGACCGGCAGCGCTTCCACCGTTGAGGCGCAGAAGCCGAGCGAGGAAGACGGCCCGCGCATGTCACTCTACAACGCAGAGGCAGAAATCTCTGTGAAGCGCGTGAAGAACCAAAAGCTTCAGCCTGCCGAGCGGCGCACGGTTGAAGTAAAAAAATTTCAAGCTCCCCCCGCAGAAGTCAAAGCACCAACAACTCCCCACGTATCTGAGATAGAGGGACCGCGCCCCTGCTCTGGCGAGTCCTGCAATCAAAGCGCCTCGCTTGGTCGAAGCGGAGATAAGGGAGATAACGGCGTGGAGATCATCAGCGCCCCAAAACCTCCCTACCCTTGGGCTGCTCGACGTGCCGGTTTCCGAGGTGAAAGCGTCGTTTCGGTGCAGATTGCGAAAGATGGCAGCGTGGAAGCGGCCGCGCTCGCAAAAAGTTCGGGCCGCCAGGACTGCGACCAATCAGCCTTGGAAACAATTCGAGAACGTTGGCGCTTCGAACCAGCACGTAGGAACGGCGAACCGATCGAGTGGCATGAAAATATAGTCGTCGTTTACAACTTACTAGAATAGGTCGACACGATGCGAAGCAGCTATATCAGCGCCCTGCGCTACACTCTGCTAAGCGTGTGGGTCGTCTTTACCGTTTCCCTCGCGGGGTGGTGGTATATTTTTGGAGTGCAGCAAACGAGTCGCATCATGGCGCTCGAACATCAACCTTCCCCGCAAATGGCGCGCCACTTCAGAATGCTGGCATGGGAGGGCGGAACTTTCTTTGTATGTCTTTTGGCGGGCGGAGTTGCCCTAGCTTACTTCATGATTCAAGAAGTGCGACAAAAGCGCCGTCTGCAGATTTTTTTCTCTACCTTCACCCACGAACTGAAAACGCCGCTCGCCAGCCTGCGCCTACAAGCAGAGAGTCTGAAAGAGGATCTGTCCGAGTCTCCACAGTCAAAATTGGTCGATCGGCTTGTCTCCGACACCCAACGTCTATCGATTCAGCTTGAGAACTCCTTATTTTTGGCCAATGAAAGCTCGGCGCGACTGCTCCTTGAAAAAATCAATCTTCGTACGGTCATTGACGCCTTGGCCCACTACTGGCCTACCCTTACGATTACGGTCGAGAATGATTGCATCGTAGAGGCCGATGCCCGCGCGCTTGAATGCATTCTTACCAATATTCTGCAAAATGCGGTGGTGCACGGCAAAGCGAAAACGGTCACTTTTAGCGCCACGGCAAGCGGAAAAGATCTAGTCCGCGTCCGGATACGCGACGACGGCAGCGGGTTTCATCAGGACAATCGGCAGCTCGGAAAGCTGTTCGGGCGAGTCTATTCAGGCAGCGGCAACGGAATCGGCCTGTATTTAGTTCGGCGCTTAATGCAAAGAATGGGTGGAGACGTTGAGTTCATCCCGAACAAGCATTTCGAGCTCGCCCTGATTTTCAAAGGCGATACCGCATGACAACTCTATTGCTGGTCGAGGACGACGAGTCGCTCGGCGCTACTCTCGTCGAGCGACTGGAACGCGAAACGTACAATGTGAGCTGGGCGCACTCTCTGGCGCAAGCGCGAGAGCTTTTGCAGGGAACGCGGGTGGATCTCGCAATTCTCGACATTGGCTTACCGGACGGTTCAGGGTTTGATCTAGCAAAGGAAATACGAGCGCGCAGTCGCACCCCCGTGGTCTTTTTAACGGCGCAGAACTCAGCCGAGAACCGCCTCGAAGGGTACGAGATCGGCGCGGATGAATTTATCCCCAAACCGTTCCACCTGAAAGAGCTACTGCTACGTGTTCAAAGTGTCCTGTCTCGCCGCAGCATCGCGCGTGAGATAAAGAGCGGTGACATTGTCGTCAATTTCGACAGTATGTCTGTCACCTTCCCCGATGGCAGCGTGGAGTATCCGGCCGCGCGCGATTTCAAATTATTGCAGCTACTCGTCGAATCCTCTCCGAATGTGGTTAGCCGCGAAAAAGTTTTGAAAATGATTTTTCCGCAGACCACCTCTGGAGAGGAATTACCGACCGAACGGACGATTGATAATTCAATCTTGCGGCTGCGCCAGCTTTTGAAGCGTGTCGACGGAGACTATATCCGCTCGGTGCGTGGCATCGGCTACCAATGGTTGGCGCCCGGAGATTCGCGATAAGAGCGGCTATCCCTGATACGTCAGCGCGCGCAAGGCTATGTTATTGGCGATTTTATCGATCGCCATGCTGAGCGCATCGTCGAGGCCTGAATGCTTTCGATAATCAGCTGCCACCAAGTGTTGCACTCGGTGATCTTCGATGAACCCCCAGGCTTTCCCCCAACGTTCGCGGCTTTTTCGATCATAGACCCCGATGGCGACGCCACCGTTGCGCTGCGCGAGCGAGAAACAGGGAACGTCAGTATACCCGTCTCCCACGAATATCATTTGATCCAATGGCACACGCAGCTCGGAATTGGGGACCTTGCGATTCACCGCGAAGGGATCGCGACGAGCAGGTGCGCCAACGATGCCTTTCGAGATCTGAAAAATAAAACGGGTCTTATCGGTAAAGCTGACCACGTTGCGTAAGGCGTCAATTTCCCCGCTACTCGTATAGCTGAAGTCACTTGCCCAAATATCGGTGAATTGTTTAGCGATAGAAGTATTGCGAATAATCTCTCCAATACCGCTGCTGATTACATAGAATTCGAGTTTAATTTCGGCGCTGATGGCGCGCGCCTGTTTTCGCATGCGCTCGAAAATCGAACCCACCCCCGGATGGAACTCGATCTTCTTCCCCCAAGCCCTTAGGCGAGATTGCGTGATGCGCTCTTTTGCAGGGCGGCGACGAGACTCCTGCACCATCATGTGCAAATACGCCGGGATAGGATCCCACTCTGCGCTCAGTAGTTTCTTGTGGCGATCCCAAAAGTCTTTGACGTCGATTCCCAAGGTATCAAGAAATCCGCTGGTGCTGTCGTGCGCAAGCGTATCATCAAAATCAAAAACTACGGCGATGACCTTTTGCCGCAACCCGGCAGCAGACCTTCCCTTTTCAGCGTCGTGCACGTTCCCTTCCCGCTCGAAGCATAAACTCAGGCTGAGGGTACAAACGAGCCTCAGGAAAAGCAATCATTTCTGATTAGCCGGCCTTAGGGAACAAGGCAGCTAAGAATTCCTTGCTGCGCCCAAAAGAATCCTCATCGGCACTCTTATGGTAAGCAATGCCAGGCTGGTGCAACGTATCGGCGGCGGGGTTGGTAAAGGCGTGCACCGCAGAGGGATACTCAATGTACTCGTACCTCACGTGCGCATCATCCATTTCTTTCTTGAAAGCTTCCCGTTCAGGAGTAGGTATAAAAGGATCCTCGGCTCCAACCATAACCAGAACACTACCTTTTATGTTTTGCGCGTCTTGAGGCTGCGGACTTGAAAGTCCGCCGTGAAACACGATGGTGCCATCCAAGTCGACGCCCGAACGGGCCAGCTCCAGGGCAGCAGTTCCACCGAAGCAATACCCGACTGCGGCCAGCTTCTCATAGTCCACGAGTGGATCCTTCACAAGCACGCTCAATCCAGCCTGTGCACGTTTCCGAAACAGATTGCGATCAGCGTAGAACGGCGCACTCAACTGTTTCGCCTCTTCCGGAGTTTTCGCGCGTCGCCCTTTACCATACATATCCGGCGCAAAGGCAACATATCCCAAGGCGGCATACTCCTTTGCCCGCCGTTCAATGTATTCGTTAATCCCCCACCATTCCTGAATGACCAGAACTCCAGGCCGCTTTCCGCTTAAAGCATTGTCATACGCCCGTATCCCCTCCAGTTCGGTGTCACCGTCCTTGTACAAGACGCGCTCCGTCACAATTTCGGCTTGCGCAACACTGGCCCAGAAAAGGAAAAAGACAATACTGCGTAAAGCTACTTTCATAGGCTACTCTCCACCTTAGAACACGAGGCAGCTGTAATTCTCCCCTACTGGCCGCAAGTGCGCCATAATGCCGCCTGGTCTGCTACGAGGATATCGGACAGGGGTGAGGCAAGAGACCGCAGCCTGTCGTTCTTACACAACTTTTGCGCTAGAATCGCGATTGAGTTTTTGAGTTTTCATGGAAAGCGCTGAACAAGAAGAATGTGTCGTGCAAGGGGTGGTGCGTAGAGTTACGTTCCGCAACCCAGATAACGGCTATTCCGTTATTCAACTCACGGTAGCCGACCAGCTGGAACAGCTGACGGTAGTGGGTAATTGCCTGGACGCGACTGTCGGCGCGCATCTCATCGTACGGGGTGTATTTAACGATCATCCTAAATTCGGCAAACAGCTCACTGCCCGCAGCATCACCCCCACGGCCCCCAGTACCCCGGAAGGCATTGAGAAATATTTGAGCAGCGGGCTGATCTCCGGAATTGGAGAAAAAACTGCGGCCCGACTAGTGCAGGCCTTTGGAAAGGATACCCTCAACGTTATCTACACTGACCAAAAACGTCTGGCCAAGGTACCGGGCGTCGGCAAGAAAAAGGCGCAGGTCATTTTCGACGCCATGGCGGAGCAAAAAGACGTCCGCGCCATCATGCAATTCTTGCTGGAACACAACATCTCCCCGCGTTTAGCGACCAAGATTCGCGAACGGTATAAAACGCAGGCGGTAGAAATTCTCTCTCGCGATCCTTATCTCTTGGCTCGGGATATGCGTGGGGTCGGCTTCCTCACCGCTGATGCCATCGCGATGAATCTCGGCTTAAAGCCGGAATCGGATCAGCGCCTCCGCGCGGGCATCTACTACGCTCTCGAAAAAGCGTCCGAAGATGGCCACTCCCTGCTTACCGAACAGGCCCTCGCGCAACGTGCGCGCGCCCTTTTGTCATTGCCCGATGAACACGATCTGACGCCACAGCTGGAAAGTCTCATTGAAGACGAGTATCTGGTGCGACGCGGTGAAAACATTTATCTCAAGCACCTCTACCGCGCCGAAGAGTTCGTAGCGCAGTTCGTGACGGATCGACTCGCGCCAAGCCCACCGCTACTCCCTGATTCCACCGTCGAACGTTCTCTCTCCCAGGCCGAAAAGGATCTGGGGATCAGCTTTTCCGATGAACAACGCCGCGCTGTCTTCGACGCCATGCGGCATCGCTTGATGATCATAACCGGCGGACCGGGTTGCGGCAAAACCACTATCATTCGCGCCCTCGCCTCCGTTTTCACGCAGGCGCAGAAGCGTCTGTTTCTATGCGCGCCGACCGGACGCGCGGCGCAACGCATGGCACAGGTCACCGATCTCCCCGCCAGTACGATTCACCGCATGCTGAAGTTTGATCCGGTACGGGGAGGATTTATGTTTGGCGCTCGAGATCCTCTGCCAGCCGATGCGGTCATCGTCGACGAAGCCTCCATGATCGATTTAATGTTGGCCAAAGATCTCTTTTCTGCCATTCCGCAGAACGCGACACTCGTGCTGGTCGGAGATCGTGACCAGCTCCCTTCGGTA
>JAFLCA010000111.1 GCA_017302875.1 Deltaproteobacteria bacterium | reverse complement strand
GAACCACCATATGTTAGGAAAGCTTGGATGTTATGTGTGGCATATTGCAACACGTGGCATCTTTGCGAGAAGCCCTACATACGTTTTATCTAAAACGAACAGATACGGACTCAGTGAGATCGCTCCTCGCAGCCTTAGTCCACTAGAAAGAACTCGGAGCGATGTAACATGGTGCCTTCGGATTATTAGATTGTGTTTTGCCGTTACAGTAGAGCGGGGTCGCTGTTGCGGGAGGGCTCTCCGTTTTAACTGGAACTGAGCAGATCCCTTCTGCGGAGATAGCTCCGGCGCACAAAATTTCGGTTGGCTGGGTCGCTACGCTCGGCACTATGGTTGGCAGAACACAGGGATTGGTCATCGAGCCACCTGCTGCGGAGCTGCATGGAATCGGCGTTGGATCGATAGCCGCAGGCGTTGGCGTCGGCATCGGAGTGCAATTACTACCGACGCAAGTCTGTACCCTTGGAGTGGCTTCTAAGACCGCCGCGTCGTCTATATGGCCTGGCTCGCAGCGACTTCCAAGACAAACCCTTGGCCGTGGTGTGCTCTCTGGAATAGGAGTTGGATCGACGGTGCAGCGTGCGCCAAGGCAGGCTTGCGGAGTCGGGGTTGTTGTCGGCATTTCGTCCGGCTCGATATAACAAGGCAAGTAAGGGTTCCGACTTTGAGTCATCCCGCTGCAATAGGTCGTGCCCGGATCCTCGTAGCATTTACCATCAGGTCCGACGTAGCAGTTTTTGTCTTTGTCGGAGGTCAGGTCTTCCTCGCGGCATTCGTCAGATTCTTCATTGTTCTGCCCTGCGCTACTTAGGGCTTCATCATACTGCGAGGCATTGCCTGCGAGTTCAAAGGCAAAGTGATCGCATTCCCCGATCCCCTTCTTCATCTCTTTGGCGATATCTTCAGTATATCCCTCAAGGATATGTTCTCCCATCAGCGCTTGGAATGTAATTAGGAAGTATCCTCCGCAATTCAGTTCTTTTGAGCATTTATAGTTATCAGGATTCCAAGAATACGTGCCTAACTTTCCGCCGCGTATCTGAGAGTTGTAGATCTCGAGGAACGCATTGAATTCCTGTCCGCTCATAGTCATGGGGAATCCGAGGTACTTAAGTGGCGTTACTTTTTTCCCGTGCGGAATTTCATTCCCGAGTTCCACTATGGGCTCGCCACTGCGTCCACCACCTTGGAATCGCCACTCAAGAGTGCGTTCTCCTTCAGCGCACATCAGATGCACGCTCGTATGGATGAGCGGATGATAAATTTTGCTTGAGAGACAGAGGAGATCGAGGGGCACGTCCATGTCCATGAAGGGACCTTCGTAACTCACCCACTTCTCGAGGCTGACTGTTACATCGATCACATCACAGCCTTCGGGGATGTCCCCGGGATATGTTCTTGGGGTGTTGGGGTCTCTTCCACCACTGGAGCTGGAGTCGGCAGCACACGGTAGCGCGCTGCACAGAATGATTGCCAAAAGAACACGAACTGCTCGCATAGAACCCCACTATAAAACCTGACTTGTGTGCCACGGATCGCAGGTGGCCCCGTCTTAAGCTAGGCAATGGGCATGCCAAGCTGGAGAAGGGGCCTCGCGTGCCGTGTTACTGAAAATGTGCACACAGTACATTTGCCGCGTGGCGCGTCAGAAAGCGCAGCGTTTGGTGCTACTTAGCTCTGATATGCGCTTACCATTTGCTTACATTTGGGGCGATAATCGGTTCCATCAGAAAAGCCGCTCAGTGTAACAATCAGAGCGCCGATAGTATAAATGTGTAATCTATACAGTATATGGATAGCGGATTGCCCTCCCAGCAACTTCTAGGATTGATCCTCAGGCCGGTCGTACGTTTTTTGGTGCGACGTGGAGTTGTGTTTCAGGAGTTCGATGCCAAAGCACGCGAGTTCTTCGTGCAGGCCGCCGTCGAAGAACTAAGAAAAACCACTGAGAAAATCAATTCGAGTCGCGTGAGTGTGGTTACGGGATTGCAAAGGCGAGAAGTTATTAAGTACATGGAAAAAGCCCCGGAAGTGCCGGTTCGCAGTGTCAGTCTCACCTCACGTGTGTTGGCAAATTGGGAACAGCAGAAGCGCTTTCTTACCAAAAGCGGTACCGCGCGGGTGCTTCGTTATGATGGTGAAAATAGCGAGTTTTCGGACCTATGCGCGAGTGTCAGCACCGCTATACATCCCGGCACACTGCTGTTCGAGCTCCAGCGCATTGGGCTAGTTAAAATCACTCCTAACGGCGTGAAGCTTGTGCGCGCAGTTGAAGGCAGTTTGCATGACGCAGAGAAAGTCTACACGATTCTCGGCCAGGACTTAGATCTTCTCTTTACTGCGGTTGATCAAAATATGCAGCGAGTAAATCCAACTCCGAATCACCACATTCGGACTGACTACGATAACATCTATGTCGATAAAGTCGCCGAGATCCGCGAGTGGATTCTGAACGAGGGCCGCCAGTTCCACCGACGAGTGCGCGAGTACTTGGCGCGCTACGATCAAGACGTTAACGCCAGTAAAGACCCGCAAAAGCGCGCCGGTGCAAGAGTCGCTGTGCTATCAGCGGGAATTAGCATTTTGCCGGCCGACCCAGCCCCGCCTACTGAAAATAGCCAACGCTAGCGCTGCGAGGTTCTCCTAGAGCAGGCTGCGTCGAATTCCGAGGCCGCCTGTTGACGCTGAATCACACGTAATATTAGCACGTTATGGAAGGGTACAATTGGTAACGCGAAGCCCTAAGCGTGCGGCATGCTTATTGTATAAGTAGCTCATACGTCATGAGTGGGGTTATGAATCAGGCAGCTTCCAGTTTCTCCAAACGTTCTCGATCCAGTCGCGGTGCGTCCACTGCTGAGTACGCTTTGTGTTGTCTTTTTCTTTGTGTCGGTATTACCGGCACTATTCATCAACTTTCAGGCGGGGTGCAGACTGCATTTAATGCAATCGGCTCCGATTCTATCGCGCAAGCCTCAGTCGATTGTCCCATCTGCTCAAGCGGAGGTGGAGGAGGCTTCGGTGACGGCGAGAACAATATATTTGGAGGAGGCTACGAATCCTATCAAGATCGTGACGGTGGAGGCAGTGTCGGCAGTGAGACCATTCGTGTCGGAGGTAGTTTTGCGGAAGAGGAATCGGGAGGCAATGACGACCGCTTCCAAGCTCCTACGGGAGAACCACGGGCAACCTCGGGCGGAGCCCTCCCCACCCAAACAGTTCAGCCGTAAAGAAAAAGGGCGCCGAAGCGCCCTCCCCCTGTCAATTATTTCGTAGTTTGGTTACCAGTCAGCCGCTTTCTCAAGAAACTGCAGATGTGCTTGAGCTCGCTCCCCCAGTTCTTTGATTCGTGCATGCGCGCATGCTTTCAGATCGGCCCGCACCTCTGCTTGCAGAGCCGGTGAGATTTCGTCACCGGAAGCAATACACGCAAGAACTCGCAGCGGCTCTGTCTGTGCGCAAGCGATGTCTTTTATCGCATACAATAAATAACTGACGAGCCTGCGTAGCTCGAGCGTTTGCACGAGCTGCTGATGATTGAGTGATTCGGAATGTACAATCGTCGGAAACACGCATACGTTGCCATCCGCGACCGTCGCTGTTTGCTGATTTTTCATATTCGCCTCCCAGGATAGATACTCGTTTAGGGCCACCCACGCTTTTTCCTATTGTAGCGAGTAACACCCAGGCAACGAAGTTCGTTTCGTTAGAAAGGCGAGAAATGCAAAAATATTCGGTAAGCGGCCTGAACGGTCGTAGCGGCGCTTACCGATAGTAAGTCGAATTAAAGCGGACGGAAGTCGGTCTTGGGTCCGATGCTCTTTACGAACGTCGCCAATAAGCGAGCTGCGTCTTCGATGTCTTTCAAACTACAGACCTCGACTTGGGTGTGCATGTAGCGGTTCGGAATTCCGATGCTAGCTGCGGCGACACCGCCACGCGAAACTTGAATTGCGTTGGCGTCATTTCCCAACATTCCCGAGGACGGGGATGGTTGCCACGCAATCTTGGCTTTCTTGGCTGCAGCTACGAGAGCTTTGCCGAGCACTGGATTCGTGTGCGGCCCGCGCGTAATGCAAGGGCCTGCTTGCAATTTGCAAGGAGTAGCTTTGTTCGCGTCGTGACCGGGATTATCGTGTGCGTGCGTCACGTCGATCGCGATACCCACTTCCGGGTCAATGCTGTAGGCAGCCGTGCGCGCCCCGCGTAGGCCAACTTCTTCTTGCACGGTGCTGACTGCGTACAAACCGACGTTAAGTTTCGATCCGGCGCACAAGCGCAGAGCTTCCATGGCCACAAACAATCCGACTCGATCATCGAGTCCGGGACTGACAATTAGATCGTTTCCGAGTTCTGTCACGCCAAGTTTAAAGGTGACGGGATCTCCGATTTCAATCTTCTTCAAAGCTTCCTTTTCGTTTTTTGCTCCGATGTCGACCCAAATTTTATCCATCTCCGCTTTTGGGCGGTCGCGCTCCTCGGCGCTCTGCGCATGGATTGGCTTGCGACCAATTATGCCTTCAACTTTGCCTTTCTCTGCGTGAATGGTTACATGCGAGCCGAACAGTACTCCCGTATCGATGCCACCCAGAGGTGCGAGATAGACATAGCCGTCCTTGGTGATGTGCTTCACCATAAAGCCGATCTGATCGCAGTGCCCTGCCAGCATGACTCGGCGCTTGGCTTTCGTGTTGATTCCGACAATCACGTTTCCGTGTAAATCAGTTTCGATCGAATCGGCACAGTCCTTCATATGTTTGCGTACTACCCGCTGAATCCAGTGTTCGAATCCGGTCGGCGAAGGAGTGTTGAGTAGCTCGTAGAGGAAATCTTTGGATTTTTTGTTCATTGCTTGCATGGCGTGTCACCGTATAGCCGGCGCAAATAAAACGACGGCTTAATTGAATTCCCGTCGCTTAAAAATGGCGCTGGCGAGAATAAGGAGGATCCCCGAGTACGCAAGCGCATATAACGCCGCCCACATGAGATGATCCTTACTTATCGATGCACCGTAAACAAGATCGTTTCCAACATTCAGAATGTCGAGACGTGGCAGAATGGCACATAAGATTGTGACGAGAGTCGAGCCCAGGGAATTCGAATGCTCGGGCGAGATAAAGTACAACATTTGCGCGGTGGAGCGTCCGGCCAAGAATACTCCGAAAGTAAAAAGTCCGCTCAACATCGGCGTTACTACAATCGAAGAGAAGAACATCGCTACTGCGCAAATTATTAGCAGCTCAAGCAGGATATAGAGGTAAGCTTCGAACAACAGCACGTCCGCCCTGCCTTCGAAGAAAGAGACGAAAAGGGAGAGCGCGAGCCCCATCAAGCAAGCCATGACGGCGACCGTGGCAAACATCCCGAAATATTTCCCCAGCACGAACTGCCCGCGAGAGACTGGCTTTGCAAGAATATTGTAGACCGTCTTCTTGGCGAGCTCTTTATAGAGCAAGGTGCTTCCGGAGATTACCGCGAACGCCACCGAGAAGAGCGAGATGCTCATTAATCCGAAGTCTTTGATAACGATTACTTGGTCTCCAATCGTAACGGTGCCAAAAAATGCGGAAACCCCGACCAGCAGCAAAGCAAAGAACATAATCGAGTAAAGTATCTTGCTGCGAACTGATTCGCGGAATGTATTTAAAGCGATGCTGAATATTTTACCCATTTTGTATCTCACCTACTGACGAGAGTTTTCTGCTCATTTGCCCAGCTCAGCGTTTGCCTTCTTCAAACTGCACGAGTTTAAGGAACAGCTCTTCCAAACTACCTTGCACGAATTCATACGATTCCACTTTCGCGCTGCTTTCGAGCGTCATGCGTAGCGCTCGCTCCGCATCTGACTGCTCTAAGAACGTGCAGCGAATAGAACGCGGGCTTTCCTCGAGGGAAGTACAGAGCGGACGTAATTTTTCGATAAAGTCCCCTGCTCTGGCGACCACCAGCTCATAATGTCCGCCGACGAGGTTTGAGAGATTCTGCAGTTCGAAAACGCTCTTGATTTCTCCATGCGCCATAATGGAAGCGCGGTCGCAGAGGAACTCGACGTCGCTGAGAATGTGGGACGACATGAAGATGGTCGTTCCCTCCTTTTTCAACGCAACTAGAATATCTTTGAACTCACGGCGCCCAATCGGATCTAATCCGGAGAAAGGTTCATCGAGTACGAGCAAACGAGGCAGCGCCACGATTGCTTGGGCCATGGCAACCCGCTGCGTGAGACCTTTCGATAAGGCGCGCATCGGAGATTTGGCGCGCGCGCTCACTTTAACTTTATCCAGAGCGTTAGAGATGGCTGCGTTTCTTTGAGAGCTCGGCACTCCGGCTAGCTGCGCATACATCTGCATAATTTCCCGGACCGTAAGATGATCGTAGAAGTATGGCTGTTCAGGAAGGTAACCGACTGCGGCACGCGAATCGGTTTCGCGACTGTCCGTTCCGAATATTTTCAGTTGTCCGGCGGTGGGCCGAATCAATCCAAGTAAGCACTTAATGGTGGTTGTTTTCCCTGCTCCGTTATGACCGAGGAAACCAAAAGACTCGCCTTCAAACACGTCCAGCGAAATGCCTTTAACGGCGTGAAAGCGCTTAGCGGTCCAGTCGCTTTTGTACGAATAGTGCAGGTTTAGGATTTCAACTGCCTTGCGGCGATTCTCGTTACTCATACAGTTATGGTTTAGAAGATATGCGCTTGTGACCGCTCGTGCTCGATATTTCTCCAGTCTGGGGATCTAGAACGTAATGACCGCCAAAGGGATCTTTAAAGTCAGGGCGTACCAGGCCTTTTTCTGAAAGCTCCGACAAGCTCGAAGGGGATGTGCCGGTCTGCTCTTTGAATAGATCGCGCGCGCGTTCAAGCATCTGGAATCCCCGCTCGTAATACGCGTCTTGGAGGCGAGATTCCAGGGCCGCCCGTTCGGTCGGATCTTTTTGTCCCTGTAGCATGTCCGTCAGAAAATCGATGGCTGCCTGCGCACTCTCCGAGGCGGCGAGCCGTTTGGCAGCCAAGCGTTTTACGAGTACATGGGCCTCTGGCAATCCCGATGCGGTTATGAAATCAGCCTGTGCCTTGTCAGGCTCCTTAAGGAAGAAAAGATAAGTAAAGCCGCGTTGGTAGTATAACATCCATTCCGTCGGAAACTGAGCAATTGCCTTTGTCAGTATATTGACTGCTTCTTGTGGTTTTCCGGCCTCCCACGACAGCATATTCCCACAAAAGTCATACACGTGAGCCGCTCGCGGGTTGAGGTCCGTGACTAAGCCGCACATGTGTGCGAGCCATACGTACTTTTGATCTCCACGATGATGTTTCCCGAAGTAGTTGATGGTATTGAACCACAAGATGTTGGACAGAACATTGCGATAGCCAAAGCTGAGAGCTTGTAGACCCTTTCCGCTGGGCAGGTAAAGCGCTTCACGGCCCTGAGACTCATCGACCAAAATTTGGGGGGCACGAGCACCGAGTTCTCGTAAAGAGATTGATGCAAGTGGAATCAGCACAGCAAGTGACAGAATTGGTATGAACGTGGAAAAGAGGCGCATGGTTCTTATGGCTTCACTTCCGTCAATTCTCGTAAGGTTGTTGCGTCTAAATTCTTAGTAGCAAGTTCCAAATTTGCTCGCACTGCTGTGGAGTCGCCATAGAGGCCGCGTTGCAAGGAACGCAGCAATCGAGCAGCTGCAAGAAAATTTCCTTCCTCCATATAATACGTTGCCAAATTATTAAGCGAAGTCAACTTGCAAAGCGTAGCGGACGTTTCCGTGCAAACGGCGGATAGAAGCTCCCGCGCTGCCTTTGGCGAATCAGCTACTTTCAGCAGGTCGGCAGCGTTGGTGAGCTGGCCTTCGTAGAAGTGAGCCGTATCGTCAAGAAATCCAGGCCAGGCAGCGGCTGAGCTTTTAGCCAAGGCTTGAAGGTTAAGAGAATACCAACGAGCAAATTCCGCCCCACAAGCCGCGGGTTTGCCGCGTTCTAAAAAGGCATAACCCTGCCCGTTGCATTGCGCAACCGCACTGTAAAATTGATTTAGCATCATGGAAGGTTCGAACCCTAGATTTTGGCGACGGGTAACGTAATCGGTAAATGCGGCCAGGTTCTGATCCGGCGCAGTTAGCGTGCTATCTTTGGCAAGGTGATTGCTCCAGGAGTCATAGGCGCTACCGCTGTTATCTCGTAGTTGCAAGCGTGCAAAATGATCTGGAAAGAGCACTGACGCTTGATATACCAGCGGAACATCCTCGCGAACGCCCTCGATGCGCTGAGCGTATGTCAGCAGGAACCAAGACGGTTCTGCCATGTATGGAGTGGCATAGGGAATCCGCTCAAGCATGGCGGTCGTTGCTTTGAGCGGTGCATCAAACGCTTGTATCTTCTGTGCGCTCTCAAAGCTGTGCTGCGGAGAGACAAAAGCGCACAGGAGTAAGACTGCCAAGCAGGAGGCGGCGCACTGTTTGCTAGCGCGCGAGAAACACCTAGAGAATAGCAATCCACACAGATAGGCGCAGCCTAGTCCCAACATGCAAAAAACGGGTAACCAGGGATCCGCATCCCATCCCAGAAAGAAGAGCCAAGTCGCTGCGGCGCTCGAAATAAAAAGAGCTCCTACTCGCGGACTTCGAAGCGTCAACAAGGCTAACCCAACTGCTCCAGCTATCAGCAGTGCAGCTGGAATCTCACGACGCATGGTCGAAAAGTCTTTCAGCGAAGTGTCCAGAAGCTTCTGTGGGGAAACTCGTACATCGAGATGCACCAAACTTGAGTCCACGGCGCCAGGCTGCTTGCTGCGCAGTTCGCGATCACGTCCGTCGCTGATCTGATTTATGAAGCGCTTGAAGGTCACCGCTTCTCCGGTATTGAGCGGGAGCGCATGCAGGGCGCGCACAGGTATGTAGGCGTATACGGAGACGCCCAAGAGGCCTGCCAGGAAGCTTGGGATAATGACATTCTTTGTACCGCGAAAATCGCTGCAAATGATGAGAGCCGCGGGCAGCAAGGCCAGCGCAAGTGCCGCATGATTAGCGAGGCCCAGCCCCCCGATGAATCCAGATAAGATAAGCAGGCGTTTATCGCCTTTCTCCTGATACTGGGCATATAGAAACAGTAAACTCAGTATGATCAGGGTATGTAATCCATATACCTCGCTCGTGAAAGTCTGCCGTAGAAATGCGCTTGTGGTGATGAGGATGAGCGGCGCAATTAAAGCAAGCATCGTTGCGCTAGAGGGCGAGAGCTCTGCCGAAGTCCTAAGGACTTTGCGAGTAAGAACGAAGAGCAGCAGTACATTGAGGGCACCCACAAAGCTGCTGAATGCGTTTACGCGCCAGGCGATTGGGCCCAACGGAAGTAAGGCGAAGAGGTTGGCTAGTTGCGAGAAGAGCGGAAACCCTGCCGGATGCGCAACATCGAGATAGAACGCGGATAGCACGAACTCACTTGAGTCTCGCCAGTAGGCGGTCGTGGGAATAAAGCTGCTGAGCGCGCTCCAGAGGAGCGCGGCTGCAAGCAGACTATAGATCCATCTCGAGCGTGACATTATTTCTAGACTACAATGGTGCCGGCTCGCCCACGAGCCCTTTAAAGTCGAGAAAAAGCACAAAAAAAAGCCAGGCCCTAAGGCCTGGCTTTCCGGGATTGCTCCCTAAGCTAGCTGCGGATTATGAACCCTGCATTCCGCCGTTAGCGCTGTTCCAGTTATACGTAACGCCTGAACCGCGGGAGCTGGTCGAAGTACCAGTAAACCCGGTAGCGGTGGCGGTAATCGCCAAGGTTACGCTGTTAGAGAGCTTGGAGATGCCCGGGAGTCCCGTTTCACAGGAAGAGTTCGAGCAGCTCTTATAAGCTTCACTGTCAGCGAAATAAGCTTCTTCAGCCGTAGCTACGTTTCTCAAGTCGCTGCGAGCGCGAGAATCGAATCCACGCGATCTATATTCTGCGAACTGAGGAATCGCGATTGCGGCAAGAATACCGATAATCGCAATAACCACGAGCAATTCAATAAGGGTAAAACCTGCTTGGGTCTTTTTCATGTGTACATTCTCCTAAAGTAAATATGCCTAATCTGCCCGGTCGCCTTGGATGTCTTACGCGCTGGTAAGACCGAATTGTGGCTTGTCTCGGCATCCCGTTCTGACGGGGTACACAGAAAGCAGCCACTCGAAATCCTGCTTCACCTTGAGCTTCCCTGTAGAGCAATTCGGATGCCACGCAGAATTAATTAAGGCCTATTTATATCGATGTGTTCTCAGGGGGTTAGGATTCGTTTCGGCCTTCTACGAAAAAAACCGAGTGTAAGGCTTTGGTCACAGTGGACATTTTTTGCGCAGAAAAGTGACAAAAAACGGCGCAAAAGCGCTCAGATTCAATTTAGAGGGTCGAGGCAGCAGAGCCGTCGGAGCGGAGAACTATTCGCAGCTTGCGCTTGTAGAGGCTCGAGGCGCGGAACGATCGACTAGGTGTCGGCCTCGTCTTCAGAACTTATACCGAACTTCTGCAATCGATATCGGAATGAACGAAAGTTCATGCCTAAGAGTTCAGCTGCGCGCTTCTTAACCCCGCGCGACTTAATGAGAGCCACCTCCAGATAGCGTCGTTCAATGGTGGCCAGAACCTGGTCAAGCTGTACGGGAAACTCAATACTCTCGTCGATAATTATCTGCGTCTCAGCTGGCTTGATGCTCAACTTGCTATCCGGCTCTGGAATGCGCACTCCATCAGGTAGATGGTCTGGCAGAATTACTTCACCGCTTAATACGAGAGCGCGCTCGAGAATGTTCTCCAATTCGCGCACGTTACCTGGGTAGCGATACTCAAGCAGCATCTGCATCGTCGCAGGCGGCACAACGGGAGTTTTGTCGTTTTGAACAAGGTGCCGCAGTATTGAGTTCACCAACAGCGGAATGTCTTCTTTGCGCTCCCGCAAGGCCGGCAGCTGAATGTTGATGACGTTTAAGCGATAGTACAGATCTTCTCGGAAATTCCCCGACTCGACTTCGCGCTTTAGATTACGATTCGTAGCCGCGATTACGCGCACATTGATCGGGATATCGCGTTCGCCGCCAACCGGACGCACCTTCTTCTCTTGAAGTGCACGCAGAAGTTTCGTTTGCATCGCCGTCGGCAATTCACCTATCTCATCGAGGAAGATGGTGCCGCGCTCAGCTTGACGAAACAAACCGAGTGAGTCGCTATCGGCACCGGTGAAAGACCCCTTCTTGTGACCGAAAAGTTCGCTTTCGATTAGGTTCTCGGGAATCGCTCCGCAGTTTACCGGGACGAAGGGCCCACTGGCGCGCGAAGATCCGAGGTGAATCGCTTTGGCAACGAGCTCCTTACCAGTGCCGGATTCCCCGCCGATGAGGACCGTGGCTTCTGAGGCGGCAACTCGATCGATAAGTTTGAATACCTTCTGCATGACCGGGCTCTCGCCGACGAAATTGCTGAGCTTGGTCTGAGAAGCCGGGAAATCTGATTCTTTCTTAGCTAAGAGCTCCGCGAGGCGCTCCTGCATTTTGAACTGTTCCTCGATGCTGTGCAGTTTAGTGATGTCTTTGAAAATAAAGATCATCCCCGTTTGCTGCCCCGTTTCATTGAAGACCGGGCTGCCCTGATAACGCAGTCGTACTGGTTTCGTAGAGCCCGCCGGTGTGAACTCCAACTCTCTCGATTCACCCTGACTGACGGCGGTCTGGCGCACATTGCTATGTGGATCGAGATCTTTCAAAAGCTTTGGAAATGGTTTTCCAACGATGTCGAGCTCACTGATGTGAAGAAGATCGCGCGCTGCCTGATTGAGGTTGGCGACTGTTTCGTCCAGGGTTACTGAAATGACGCCATCTTGAATACCGTTGATAAGTGCACGCTGTTCCTGGTCGAGCTTAGAAAGGTCGCGTTTCGACTGCTCAGCCATGAGGCGGGATGAGGCAAGCTTGCTTTGCAAGAAGCTCGTCGCAACGGCGATTAAAATCATACCCGAGAAAAGTCCGACCACCTGTAGCAATAAGCCGCCGCTCGGGGCTTGTATGGTTGAAACACCGTCGGCAGTTGGTATGTAACGATAAGAAATAGCGAAAACCATCGTTAGGTATGCCGAAGTTGCTACGAGCGAAAGAATCAGAGCGATACGGCGAGAGAGCAGAATCGACGCAGCCATGACATGCGGCAAGTACAGGAAAAGGAATGGGCTCAGCGTATCGCCGGTTATATAGATAATGCTGGTAATGACCACGATGTCGGCAAAAAGCTGAACTGCGGTAAACGCGACGCCAGCCACATGCTTGCGCAACCACCACGCGCTAACTGCCGAGAAAGCAAAGAGCGCCGCCAGAATATGGTAGAGCCGTTCAACGCGATTGACCGCGAATTCAGGCCACACCCAGGCCGCCACGCTCGAACCGAGCAGCGCTAAGGCTAATAGACATAAACGTCCTGCCACCATCCAGCGTACGTCGAACTCTACGCTCGAAGTCGACGCGTTTGCTGTTGCTGCTGGAGTCTGAGTGCTCACGCTTAGTTTCCTACGACAGATCCCATCTTGAAGATCGGTAAGTACATGGCAACAACGAGACCTCCGATAATCACACCGAGAACGAGAATCATGATTGGCTCGATAAGCTGCTTCATGGCGGTAACCGCATTGTCCACTTCGTCTTCGTAGAAGTCGGCAATTTTCTGTAACATGGCATCCATCGCGCCGGTTGATTCACCGACGGCGATCATTTGAACCACCATCGGCGGGAAGACTTCTGACTTACTGAGTGGCTCGACCATGCTCTTACCTTCAGAGATGGCGACGCGCGCACGCTGCACTTCGCGTTCAACTACCTTGTTGGCGGCTGTTCGCGAACAAATGTTCAAAGCTTCCAGAACCGGAAAACC
>JAFLCA010000110.1 GCA_017302875.1 Deltaproteobacteria bacterium | reverse complement strand
TCTAGATTCTCGAAAAGCTCGTTTGCAATAATCCCGTCATAGCGATTCGAGATAGAGGCCTTACTACAATCAAGCACCACGCAATCGGCTAGTTTACGATGAAGCGCCTGCACTCTCTCTAGCGTTGTTCGCGAAGCGTCGAGTGTATCGAGCAAAGATAGAGTTCCCGGAAAACGCACATTCAAGGTATCAGGCGTCAGCATCTCGATTCGCTGCATCTCCAGTTCAATCATGCCGCGATCCTTGTCACTAAGCGTGAAACTCGAAACCCGCCCGGCATACGCAAGCGCCCAGTAGTGCCCTACCGCCCCACATCCCACATCCAATACATTCCCACCCGTAATTTGCTGGCAAAGCAGTCTGAAAACCTGCTCGCGATGTCGCGAGGGCGGTTGATAAATGAAATCTAAATCGCAATGCCCCGTCTCAGCCATAGCTACACCGCGAGGGCCTCAAAAGCTATACCGCGAGGATAATTGGGCGTACCTGTCTCGTACTCATGCAAATGAGTAATCTCGAAGCCATTGGCACTCAGCGCAGAGGAAAATTCAGTCATGTTTGGGTTCAAAAGCCCCTCACGACGGAGCGCAACCGCCTCCAACGTCGAGGGCAGCAGTGTTTCATAGGGCAAGGCTAAACCAACAAGCTGTCCTCCTTTCTGGAGCAGCGCTCGCGTGGTCGCGCACGAACGTAACAACTCTTCGCGTGAAGCAGCGATCTCGATTGACTCAAGCGCCAATACGCAATCAAAGGTTTGAGTTGGTTCGTCCTTTGAAAAATCAAAAACCGAAACCTCCTCCATCATCTGGATCAAGGACGAGGCGATACGAGCGTTGTCCCAGTCTGTCGGCAAAAGCTTGTTGGCTTTAAGGAACTGTACGGTCTCACCCAAGTAGGTCTCTATGTACTCCGGAGTAAGCTGCTCTATCGTTTGTAATTGCTGGGCAATATTTTCTTCCACGGCATCATACAAGGAAATAGAAGTTGCTCGATTCAAATACGCCATGGCCCAGTAGTGCCCGGTGTAGCCACAGCCCAAATCGAGAACGCGCCCGCCTCGCACACGCGAGACAACCTGCAAAAACTTTTCACGACGGGCCTGCGTCAGTGGCCGATGGATATACTCGAAATTATCAGCCGTTTCGACTGGAAGAGCTTGGGTCATAAAGTTTCGATCTCTAAATCTGCACCATTCCTTTAAGGGCCACCTGATCTCCGACCCCGCTTGTCCCGGTGGCCTCTGAGGCGTAACGCGGCGCAGCGCTCAAAGCAAAGCCCGCGCGCTTACACGCATTTATTCCACCTTCGACGCTATACGCGCGATAGCCTTGCCGCGATAGAAATGCAGCAAACTTTCTCGATATAATGCCGGTGCTGCACGCAATAACGACAGTGCGCTCCATTCCAAACACCGGCCCCTCTTCGATCATCTGTCCGAACAGTTCGTCGAGTATGTTGATTGAGCCGGGGATATGCCCGATAGAGTATGCAAAATTTCCTCGTACATCGACCACCAAGGGAGGCGTCTCGGATTTGAGCAAAGCCTGTAGTCCAGCTGCATCTAACGTCGGGGCGCCCTGAACCTCTTCTGCCGCCAGTCCCTCGACCCGCGGACGAGACGTAGTTGCCGCAGAGAATATGTCAGGGCGATATTTTTTGATGTAGCTCATATATGGCTCGGCGCGGTCGGTAACAATGAAGACTGCCTTCGCCCTTTTGCCGGTTCCCGCTAGCTTCTTATCTTCCTCTCGCAGCCGATCGAGGCCAATCTTGTACACCAATCCGCTCGTGGGACCGCCAAGGACACCATAGCGTCGACACAGCTCCACTACTCCGTCGACGGAATCGCTTGCGGTGCCATGTAGGAACTCGTCGAAGGCAGTCTTGTCAAAGAACTTCGTCTCCCAAAGCTCATTCATGTTTCGCCCGCCGGGAACGTGGTGCCCCGGAGATGCCACTACGCCCCAAGCGCGCAGCGGTGTAGCAAAATGTTCTCGGGCATATTTAATTACGCCCAAGCTCGAGCCGCAGGTTCCCAAAAAATTTATGTAGTAGTCAAAATCACCGAGCTCATCGTGAATCTCCTTGGCGGTTTGCTCATAATGAGCCCGCAGATTCAAGGGATTAAAAATCTGATCGGTGTAAAAATACTTATCCGGCTCGGTGCGTGCTACTGAATCAGCAATCGCAAAGAAACTGTTGTTGTCCATCGGGTCGGGACAGTCTGACAAACTGGGAAGCTCTTCGAGCTCCGCCCCCATGAGTTGCAGCACCATGCGCATCTCGGGAATTTTGACGCGGTTGGTATACAGACGAAACTTAAGTCCGTTCATTCCGCACAGGGCAGCCAGCGACTTTGCGGTATTGCCGCTAGATCCCTCGATAACCGTCTTCTGTTTTTCTCGCAACTCCGCGAGGTGCGGCGCCAACATACTTACCGCGATACGGTCCTTTATCGAGCCGAATGGATTCAAATGGTCGAGCTTCGCGTAGAGATCAATGTGCTGCAAGCCGTGTTGCTGCGGATCGAGGCGCAACAGCGGCGTGTTACCGACACAGTCCGTGATCGAATTAAGAACCATGAAAAACTCCTCGCTTAAGACTCGTTATTATCCATGCCATAGGGATCGTAGAATTCCTCGGCACACAAACTCCACTTGGCAGCAGTCTTCCAGGCAACGATTCGTGTCGTGCGCGGATGAAGGTGCGGCGAAGCATCCTCGAAATCGCAATTGTACGGCGCGGTGTTTACAAAGCAGAGCAAGTCTCCTTCTTCCGGTACCTTCGCGAACGGGATGCGGCGCTTGGTAATAATGTCCTCTTCCCGACACATGTTACCCACCACGTAGCCCTCAAAGGCAGCCGCCGGACGTTCCGATCGAGCAATCAAAATCGGATCCGTCATTGGCTCAGTCACACCAAGCGAGAGATTGTAAATGTTGCCATCTACGAGCACCAGCTCCGAGCCGTCCGCTGCCTGCTTGCGGCCCACCACTCGAAAAACAGTCAAGGCGCACTGCTGCAGAAGCGCCATCCCCGGTTCAACCATCACCGTAATTCCGTTCTCGACGAGGATTCGCGACAACTCGCGCCCTCGGAAAGACTCATCCGCGAGCACGTAACTCAGGACATCATCAAATTCTTCATCCGAGGAATATTTTCCCTGAATACGTTCACGGCCAATCACGGCGCCTTTGTCTCCAATCGCCATTCCCAAGCCGAAGCGTCTCCACGTTCCAGTGTCGGACTTTTGCAGTAGCCCGCTGGCAACACCATCGAGAAAGCGCGACCATTCCTGTGCCGATTGAATTCGCACCGAACGAAAGCCTCCGCCTAGATCGAGCATACTGGGCGTGAAGCCCTCTCCGTACGCCCGTTCAATGAGACCTATCAGATCATCAATGAAACCGGCTTTCGCATCCTTGTCCCGCACATCGTTGTGTATGTGAAAGCCTGCCAATTCGATGCGCGGATTGGCGCGCAGTAATGTGAAAACTTCATCCAAGTCGCGTTTCGGCACCCCAAAACGCGAGGGATGCGAGAAGCTCATCCGATCACGTGCTCGAATATCACTAATGCGCACCAATACCTTTGTGCCGGACGAGAGCGAGAGGCCCGAGACCTCCTCCGACAACATCTTGAGCTCCATTACTGAGTCGACGCAAATAAGACAGGAGTGCTTGGCTGCAACGCGAAGAAAAAGACGATTCTTGGGGCCGGTGCAAATAATTCTTTCACCGGTGAAGCCTGCGCTGAGCGCCGAGGAAAGCTCGGCCTTCGAAGCCACGTCAATGCCGATCCCCAGTTTCTCTGCTTGCTGCACAAAGGCACAAGATTTGTTGGCCTTATGCGCAAAATAAATGCGGTGCTCCAAATCAAGCGAAGAAAAAACCGAACGAAAGCGCTGCACCGTCGGGCCCATAGCTTGCGGCACTAGTATGCACACCGGCCCCTGAGAGAAGCCCTTTGCCTGATACAGTAACTCGCTATTCGCTACAATCTCCGCAAGCAAACCTTGCACGCGGGCGGCGAGCGGAACAGCGCGAGATCCTAATGCTTGGGGGACGCTATTCATATGCTTCCTTTCCTATACAGCCGCTTGAAGAATCGGTGACGGCCGGGCTGACTCAATTGTCGTAGTTCGCCATAGCTGCTGATACAAGCCGGACTGTGCCAGTAGGGTCGAATGTTTCCCCCGCTGCACAATTTCTCCATTCTGAAACACGAGGGTTTGATCGGCGCCCGCAATCGTCGAAAGTCGATGCGCAATAACCAGAACCGTCTTGCCTTTGGAGAGCTCGCGCAGCGCGAGCTCGAACTCTACCTGCGTTTCGCTGTCAATCGACGCAGTTGCCTCATCCAATAATAAGATGGGGGCATCCTTCAAAATCGCCCGTGCGATCGCGATGCGTTGTTTCTCCCCTCCCGAGAGCTTGCCTCCCGACTCGCACACTTCGGTTTGGTAGCCGTCAGGAAGATTTTGAATAAAATCATGGCAACGAGCTCTCTTCGCCGCAGCGACCACGCTTTCAAAGGGGGCATTCGGCGAAGCGATACGGATGTTATCCAATATGCTGCCTGAAAAAAGGAAGGCGTCCTGGAACACGACGCTCATCAATCGTCCAACCTGCTCAAGACTCATGTCGCGAATATCGACTCCGCCAATTCTGATTGCGCCGCGATTAAAATCCCAAAAGCGAGCGAGCAAGCTGAAAATCGTACTTTTTCCGGCGCCAGAGGTGCCAACCAATGCTGTTGTAGTTCCCGGCAAAGCCTCAAAGCTTATTTCCCGCAGCGCTGGGCGAGAGCCGTACTGGAACGAGACGTTTGAAAATACGACCGAAGCATCACGAGGAATTTCAGCCGTCGGCCGCTGCGGTTCCAAGGTTGCCTGTTGGAGCACACTTTCAACTCGTTCAAAGGCGGCCGAGAGAAACTTGAATTCACTCACCAATGCCAGGAGATCCTGCACGGGAGCGTAGAATCGAGTGGCGAGCACAAGTGAAAGCAGCAAGGCTGCAATACTTAACTGGGAATCCAGCGCTAAATTGGTTCCTACCAACAGTACTACGGCAAAACCGCTTTCGATGGCGATAAAGGCGAGGACGCTGAGGACGATAGAGTCAATTTCCAAGCGTCGCTGCGTTTGGTGAGCTTCGTCCAAAGCTTGATTCAAGCTGTGACAGGTGGAACCTGCTAAGCCGAGAGATCGCAGCGTCGGAATCCCCTGTACGAACTCAAGCAATTTCGAGCTCGCTCGAGCATTCTTTGAGTGCACGCAGGCCGAATGCTTCCCGATGTAACGCAGCAATACATAGCACATTGGCGCGGCGATGACTGCCGAGGAAGCCAGCGCCAAGCCAAGCCGCCAGTCCACAATACTGATGATAGAGAGAATGGTCAGCGGAATCATCACTCCCGTCACCATGAAGCCCAGAATGCTCGCCAGCATACTCGCCACGGTTGTCAGGTCGTCTGTTAATATCGACTTAGTGGCTTCCAATTTTTCGCCACTAAATGACTCCAGGGAAAGCTTCCGTAGATGATCGGCAACTTTAATACGAAGAGAGCCCGTGAATCCGTAAACAGACCGGTAAATGCGCTCCGAAGACCACTGGAATAAATAGTATCGCGCGCTAAATGTCGCGAGGAGCGCCAAGGTAACGGCCGCCACAAAGTTCACCGTGAGCGCGCCTAGCAAAGCGCGCGCGAGAACGAAATAGACAAGAACATAGGGGAGCACCGAAATGACGCCGTCAGCTGCACGAGCCAGCAAAGCAGCTGACAGCTCACGTCGTAAAGGCGCGTCCCGTAAAGCTTCTTTGAAAATCTGAGAAGAAGGCATGACTAGGCGGCCTCCGGTTGAAGCACTTTATCAATGACATCCCCGCCGCGACTGTGTGCAGTCCACAGCTCGCGATAGGTGGCGCAGCTACGCAACAACTCGTCGTGCGTACCCGTACCGACGACACGCCCGCCATCCATTACTATCAAAACATCAACCAATCGCAGTGCACTGAAACGATGCGCAATTAGCAGTAAAGTCTTATTCTGCAATCGCTCTCTAACAGCACGCAGAATTTTCTGCTCGGTCAAGGCATCGGCGAAGGCGGTAGCCTCATCGAGAACTAAAATATTCGAACTGCGCAGCAACATGCGTGCGAGCGCGATTCGCTGCCTTTCTCCTCCGCTTACGGTCGTGCCTCCCATGCCGACTGGTTCATCATATCCACGGGGCAGCGAAGTTATAAAATCATGGGCCTGCGCAATCTGTGCGCATTCTATCGCCTGTTCCAAAGTGCAGTTGGGTGCACCTAAGCGCAGGTTTTCGAGAATTGTTCCCTCGAATAAATAGGTCTCTTGCATCATCACAGACAGGACCTGGGATAAATCGTGCTGAGAAATGCTCGACACCGGCACTCCGCCGATTCGCACCTGGCCGCTCGTTGGTTCCCAAGAACGCAACAGCAATTGCATGAGGGAGGTTTTGCCCGCCCCCGACCGACCGACAATTGCGCAGATAGCACCTGCCGGAATTGAAAAGGAAACATCCTTTAAAATTTCTCTGTCCTGTAAGGTAAGCCCAACGTGTTCGAAAGAGATGGAGGCATCTCGCGGGAGTTGCGGCTGCGTCGGCTCAACCACTTCGGGAGCATCTAAAATCTCGACGATTCGCTCAATGCTTTTGCAGGCGCGCTTAAATAAGCCGAGCTGGATTGATAAGCGCACCAGCGGTTGTAAATAGCCAATGCTCAGAAGCAAAACCAGGCAGAAATCCGAAAAAGCTAGGAGACCGCGGGTATGGAGAAAGGCCCCCATCGGAAGAAAAATAAGGAGGGTCGCATCGGTGAGAATATTAAAGAAAGACCACGCTGAATTCGTTCTGCGAATCCAAGAATTCATGCGAGCGGAGTATTCCTCGACACGCTCCACCAACCCACGTGGCACTGCTCGCACAAAGATCTTAACGACCGTGATGCCGCGCACACACTCCAGCAGTGAGCTCTGCATTGCGACATCTGCTCGCCCCAAGGCCTGCGCTTCATCATCATAACCACTAAAACTTGCCGAAAACGCAAAATAGAGGAGCGCAACCACGAAAAGCGCAGCCAAACCTAAGTAAGGATTAATCAAAGTGATGCAAACGAGGGTAACACAGGGAACAACTAGACCGGTTACAAAGTCACGCAGGTAATGTGCAACAACGATGTCCAGCGCTTGCACGTCCTGCACCATCACTTTTTTCAAATCGGCTGAGTTCCGCGAGAGCAGAAAACCGCGGGAGACCTTGGTGAGTTTCACGGCGAGCGCTTTCTGCAAATCGTGCATCACGTCAAATGCGACGGTGTGAGAGAGGATAGACGCCACGCCGAGCAAAATGAATCTCAGGACACAGGCGCAAATCGCGAGCAAGGCGATGTTTCTAACAGCAGTTACATCCAAGCTTGATGCGGTAAGCCCATCAATCTCAAAGAAGACACAGAAGAAAGGTACCAAACTCAGAATGCCGGCAGCGGACGCGAGGACACATCCCGCCACCACAAGGGACATACGTCGGCCACAAATGCGACGAAGTCGCGTAAGAAGTTGAAGAGTATTCAATGCTTAAAAGAGATCGAAGAGGTCATGTCGTAAGCGTGCTCCACTCGCCGTGGAGACGCTTGCCATACCGATTAACTCTCGTATATATATATGCAGCAGGCCCGCCAAGTCAAATCCCTGACGGGAAGCATGCGGAGCCCTAACAGGAGCCCTAAAAGTGCGTCTTGGGCTGCTTTACCTCGCGGTGAAACACGTGACTGATTCTACAGCTAATATACATTATATGGATCCGGCCTTGCTGGTGCCGCACGAAGCCATTGACGGTCAAAACTTCCAGCAGCTTCTTTTGCAACTTGCCGAAAACGGAGAAGTTATTACCCCCCTGCTGGTCGACAGTGCCACACGTACGATTCTGGACGGACACCACCGTCATGCAGCCGCTTTAAAGCTCGGACTCAAGTTTGTCCCCTGCCAAATGGTCGATTACCTGAACGATGAATCGGTGGTCGTAAGCTCCTGGCGTGAAGGAACAGCCGTCTCGAAGCGTTGTGTGATTGAAGCAGCCTCACACGCTAAACTCATGCCGCCAAAAACGTCTCGCCATGTTTGGGACTGCCAGAAAAGCTGCTGCAGAACTAAAGCAGCGGCCTGATCCGTGGATATTTGCCTGACTCAAACGCTCTTAATTGAAATCTAACGATTGCTTAAACCTACCTTCTTAGATGGAGGAGTAAGCTCGCGGCACTATGTTGTGTCGTGCTCCCTCCACTCCAATTTCCGATCCGCAAGTATCCTCGCCTGCAGTGCCCCTTTCCTCCGATGAAAATCGATTTTCGGAGTGCCTCACTTCCGGCGGTCAGGAAATGCTCGAGACTCCCCGCGGGTCGGGCACGCATGAACCGGAACGGCCAGCGCCCGAAGACTGCTACGACGAAGTTACGGCACGCGCCCTGCCTCTTTCGGTTTCAGTTCAACAAGAACTTTGTCAGATCGTTCGAGCGCTAAGCCTCCAAAGGCAACGAGACATCCTCAGCCACCCGTTCGCGCTTGAGCTTGCCCTAGAGCGAACCACCGCATTGCTCGATGGAGATGGGAGCGTTCAGAAACCGCGGCTCGAAGGACTGCAACTTCGGGGGCAGCTCGAGGCGCTACTCGAAAAAACGTGGGCGACCATAGAACAGGCTCACGAAAACCCGGCCATCCTTTTCGTGCTAAACGTCAGGCTCGAGGAGAATGCTGAGATCCTGTTGGCTATTCACGAAAATCCAGAACTTGACGTGCTACGACACGCCGACTTGTCTCTCGTTCGGATTCGCATTCGTGAGGAAGCAAACGACCTTCGTCGAACAGGCGGTAGTCGATGGGACAGGCCAATACCACTTTCTATCTCGGAAACGCTCGATCAAAAGATTTGCGAAGCAGAAGCCGCTCTGGAGAAACCTGTTGCGGAACTGGCATTCCGCAACCTGCGCCTAGTGTACAGCACTGCTCGTCCCTTCAGAAAACTGGGCCTTTCGATGAAGGAGTTAGTCACGGCTGGCAACGTTGGGCTCGTCGAAGCTATCTATCGCTATAATCCAGAACGAGGAGCTCTCTCGACATACGCCACTCATTATATTCGGAAAGAAATTCTTGCCGCCCTGCGCAACGAGGGACGAGACTTCCCATCTCGTGACAGCTCTGGAGGCTACCGATCCGTCCATCGTTTTAGCGAACTTGAAACAACCGACCGCAAACGCTCGAGCTTCGCCGACTTCGCCCACAAGCACTCACAAGATCCGCGCGTAGCGGGTGACCAGAAAGCTCAGTCGGAACGACTTGCCCTACTCCTTGACGCCATTCCCGAGCCCGCCCGCGCCATCATCCAGTTAAGGTACATGCTATCTTCACCCGCAAGCTCCTCGCAGATTTCACAAGAGGTAGGCCTAAGCGTCGACCGCCTGCGCCAGGCCGAAGCACGGACCTTGGCATTTCTAAATGCAGCTTTACGCGAATGTACCGTTGAAGCTGAGGAACATCGTGCGGCCCTAGAAGCGATTTGCGCGAGCAGCCGGCTCGGCGCGGCGCGCAATCGAGCGAATCCGCTGAACGCCAGGCAAGAAGCCATCCCGGCATAAGGGCTAACGGCCTCACCTTACTCGTCCAATCAGGCAGCACTTTACTAAGCTCCGACTTCCTCTAGAATACAGAGTGTATTCAAAGAAACCCCGGGCATGGCCGCAAGACATAATTCCCTGCATCTGACCGCACAAACAGTCGAAGCACGTGCGCAACAAGCTATTTCGCGAAGCGTCGAAACAAGTGAGCGGCTGGCCCTGCTGCAAGAAAAAACCGGTTGTACTCTTCCCTTCCCCTTTAACGCTCCAGCCACTCGAGCGGCTTTGGAGCGATTACCGGCACAAATATTGCGAGTCACTGACGCTTTGCATCAATCTCTTGAACCGGAGCGACGAGCGCTTCGTAGCGGAACTTTGCGCGGGGAGCTATTCAAAACCTATCTCAACGCATTAATCGCGGCAGAGCCTAAGGACCACGCATACGGTTCGCACGCGGATCGAATAGTAGACCTACTCCTAGAAACTGAAGAGGCTGCAGAAACACAGTCACTTCTGCACGGAACACACCACTACACGCCAACACCCGTCAAGCTTATCCCCAAACTAGTGGAGGTCGGACAACTCTCTCAACACGATCACGTCAAAGACCTGGGCTGTGGCAATGGCCGTTTGCTGGCACTGCTTCATCTTATGACCGGCTGTCGCGGCAGCGGAGTCGAAATTCTAGAAGGACTAAGCCTCCAAGGAGAAAAGTTACTAAGGAAAAACAATCTGTCCTCACTTAGCATCAGAGCAGGCAATGCGCTTCACGAAAATCTTTCCGATGCAACCGCAGTTGTCCTCTATGCCCCCTTTTATGCTTCAATGTTCCGGACCGCCGTGGATGGATTTGAAGAGCGTGCTTCAGCGGGGAACTTTCGGATCGTATTGCATGGCCCAATGGAAACCTTCCTCGACGAGTCTCCACGCTTCCTTCGGCATCCCAGCTCCGGTGCTATTCGACGGTATGACGCAATCGGCGAACAACCATTAGATTTAGCCCAGGTTTGCGCCGATTTAATACCACCCGCCAATCCTATTCGGCCTTCCTCCCGCAAAATACGCTCATAACTCCCCTCGCTCCAAAGTTAGCGGGACTTCGTACTCGAACTGTGAAACTCGCGTAGATAGAATTCTTAGTCGAAATTTCCAGGCTCTTTCAATCGCAGATTCCTGCCCTTGAAAGTGGTTCCCGGCGCTTAAACGTCAGCCCAATAAGAGCGGCATAGCTCTTGCCTGCCCCTGCTCTTCACATCACCGCGCGACGAATTCTGCCAGTTCCGTGACTGGTCGGTCTTTCATAATTGGGAGAGTGCTTTGAAATATTTTGCTCTTGCCCTGGGATTTTTACTCGCCACCTCCATCAACAACTCAGAGGCGAATGCCGCCGATAAGAAGACCAACAACAGTCTTTTCGCCATATCAGCGGACAAAATGGCCGAACTGCGCGTCGCCCACGAGCTCTTTAAACAGAATGGTGAAAAACATCCTGTTGAAATCGAACTCCCTCTCAATAGTGGTCCCGCAAGAGTTGCAACGGTGGAAGCTACCTCCGTCTTAGGATCCACCTTTCGAGCAGAGATGGAAATTGGCGAAGGTAAAAGTCAAAGTCGCAGGGACTTTACGAATCCAGAACTAAAACATTTTAGAGGGTCGATACGCCCCGCCGATCAAGAGACCCCAAACGCGCAAGAATATATCGCATTCACGCTTAGAAGCGACCGATCTGGAAAGGAAATGCTAACTGGCGTCGCTTCCACCCTCGATACTGGAGAAGTGCTTCTCAGCGCACAGGAAGACAAAGGTGCCCTGCGTGGGAATGTATCCCCAAAGGACTCCGGAAATCTGGATCCCGATGGAGACATTACGGACATCGGGTTCGAACTTCCCACCTCAGCACTTCTGCGACCGGCGGGGAGCACTGCCGGCGTGGCTCTTCGAGGAGGCCCCGCGCCGATACTTGAGATTGCCTTCGAAGCTGATCAATCGTATGTGTCTTATATCGGCGCGAACAATGTGCAAGCTCGCGTTGAAACGCTTGTAAACCTCATTAACCCGAAGTTCCAACAGTTCGGCCTCACCATTCAGATCTCCTATCTTCACCTGTGGTCGACGGCAGATCCCTACAACGTGTATGACTCCCAACAGCGCTTGAATGCTTTCCTTGGCTATTGGACTCAGAATTTTACCAACGTGGCGCGCGATCACGCGCACCTGCTCACTGTTCGATCATCGAACTACTACGGGCATGCGCTGTATAACGTACCGTGCTTTGCGTACTCCTTCTCGATTGACGCGAACCTTTCCGTCGGACCGACGACCTTAGCACACGAAATTGGACACACACTCGCCGCGTCGCACCCGCCCTCCTGCTGGGCAAATGGAATTAGCGATATTATGTGCGGAAGCTCGACCTACCCGATTGCCAACGCGAACTTCGGACTGCTAGCGCAGAACAATATTGGCAATGTCGTCAACTCCCAGCCGGCCTGTTTCTTCTCACAAGGCGGCGCTCCGTATATTTACTCGGGCCCCTCGAATGTCGCAGTGGACGCCGGTCAAAGTGCTCGTTTCGGCGTGGCTGCGCGCGGCGGCGCACCTGCGGTGTATCAATACCAGTGGTATCGCAACGGACTAGCGATCGCGGGCGCGACCCAATCCCTGTATGAAATCACTCAAACCTCGATGAGCGATAATGGCGCCTCTTTTCAGGTCCAAATCTCGAACACGGCCGGCGAGGTAATGTCTGCCGTCGCAACTCTCACCGTACGCGGCACCGCCATCGGCTATAAAGCAGACTTCAACCACGACTCCCAGCTTAGCGTGGACGATCTATTTCTGTTCTTAAATGCCTGGTTCCTCCAGTCACCGCAGGCAGATTTCAGCGGAGAGGGTGCCGTCACGATCGATGACTTATTCCTATTCCTAAACGCGTGGTTCGCCCAAACCCCTGCATAGGAAGCTGAACGGTGAAGTCATCGCCGGCAGCTTTTAACCGCAATGCGGCAAAATTCCATCCAAATGAACGTCTTGAACTCAAGCGACGAGAGTATCGAAATTGATTCCGAAGTTTCGGTTGCCTTATCCTCCGGGCTGGCGAAACCTATCTTGGGCGGACACGTCAGGTTTTTCGGGTACCTTACCGATGAAACGCTCCCTCGTGAGGCTGCACTGTTAGTAGACGAGACGACACTGCCAGGCTCAGAGGTTGGAGAGAGTGCGCTTTCAAGCTGCGGCGAGGGCTGCGCCATGGCATTGTTCGGAAACGGACAGCCAAGCATCCCAGCTCCCGCTGCGAGCGCGAGTATAGGATACC